>JANMRB010000113.1:0-27623 GCA_031370825.1 Ilumatobacteraceae bacterium | reverse complement strand
TTCGGAGCCTGCGATACAGGTGCTTGATCTTCATCGGGGCAACGCCGATGAAGGTCTGCACGAACGCCGACGGGTCGACGAACACGTATGGCTTGCCTGTCTCGCCCGCCGACGCCTCGGCAAGCAGGGTCTTACCGGTGCCTGGCGGGCCCCACAGCAAGATGCCACCCGGCACGTAGCCGCCGCGCTCTTCGATTTCCTTCGGCTTCTCGAGGAAGTCGAGGTTCTCCTTCACCCGCCTGACGACGTGGTCCTGCCCCCAGATATCGCTGAAGCGAGTCTTGATCTCACCTGGCTTGAACGTCTCGACACCACCGATGAAGAAGATGCCGAAGAAGAACACGATGTAGACCAACCCACCGAGCGTGCTGAGCGCGATCGTCAGTCCGACAGGCAGACCGAGAGCAGGGTTGATGAAGACGTTGCGGAAGATTCGTGACGGTGCCTCGGCCAGTGCCTGGAAGAAACCGAGACCCCACATCCACGAGAAGATCGCCCCGACGAAGGCGAAGAACATCAGTCGCTTCGTGAGCCGCTGCACGCGGAACCTGGTGTACGGCTTCATGCGGCTCATCATCCGCTCCCAGCCGCCGAACATCTTCTTCTGCCAGAACCCATGCCACCGCACCGAATGCTCGGAGATGAGGTTGTGGATCTGACGCATGACCTCGAGGCCGGCAAGGATCAACACCCACCATTTGGCGTGCAGCTGATCGCGCAATGCCTCGCCCCAGCTCATCAGCGGGATGTCGGTCTTTTGATGCGATGTGCACAGGCCGATGAAGATGCCGAGCAGCACGAAGACCTTGAGACGGTCGAAGAAGAACACCTTGCGGCGTAGCGGTGGATCGCGGTCGTCGATGACCGGCTGATGCACCGAGACCATGGTCGGTGCGAGGGCTGAGCCGTTGGTGCTCATTATCCGATCCTCCATGAGTTGACGATCTTTTCGATCTCCCCCGAATCCTTGTCGTAGCACGCTGGGCTGCAGATCACTTCGAGGGAGTAGAGCCGGGACTCCGAAGGATCGAAGAACGTCGAGAGGCTGACGGTCAGCACCCAGTCACCGCTCGTGTCGCTTCGGGCGCGAAAGACGACTCGCGAGCCGGTGATCGTTGCGTTGGTCGGGTTGGGGTCGAAGTCGAGAACCTCGGACAGCCCTTCATTGCCGGTGCCCGGCAGGAGCGGATCGTACGGAACCAGTCCAACCGCACGCCTGGCCAGGGACGGCGACAATTGCTGATTGAATGCGCCGGTTGTCTCGTAGACCGTCATTGTTGCGAACGGCGTGTCGCCGCTGAGGTCCTTCTGCTCGACAGCATCCTTCTGCGGCGAGACCACCGTCTTGGAGATGATCTTGGCGTCGCTGGTCGCCTGTAACAGTGGATCCTGGATCGTGTCGGACAGGCGCACGTCGTGCCACGAGGTCGGCACGCGGAGGTACACCTTCTCATCGCGGTTGGCGAGGTAGCGATGGCCGGATGGCCCGCAAGCCGTCAGAACCAAGAGAGCTGCCACGGCCGTGCCCCAGCGGCGTCCGTTTGAAACGATCTGCAATTCTCTCCCATTCCTGGTCGGATGCACAACCGTTCGGAGCCCAAAATGAGCCGGATTGCCCATATGACACAGTATTTTCACGCGCGAAGGGAATCGAATGCCGTCAGCGGGACTTGTGGAGCTCCTCATACCCGCGTTGCGCGTCGACGATGTGATGCATCGGATCGTGAACGAAGTACCGGCCGAACGACTCGACGGTGAACAGTGAGCCGTCGCTGCGCAGACCGGTGCGGTCCCATTGGTCCGCTGAAACTGTGTCGTAGATGTCGGCAAAGGTGTCAGCGGCCTCCACAAGGGCCGCTGCGACGACGAGTGGATCCTGCAACTCGTAGTGGTCACTGACCGCTGTCGCATCCTGATCCCAGTTGTCGAACCTGGGCTCATCCTCCTTCAACATTCGCTGCACCCGGTAGCACCCGAGTCGGAACGCGTCACGCACATGACAGCCGTATTCCAATGCCGACCACCGGTCGTCTCGTGGTCGAACGCGCACCAATGGATTGGCCAGGAGCGACGGCCAGGGCTCGCCCGCCGCGCGCGACAACCCGGCGATCTCTCGCGCTGGGAAGGAACGCGTGTCGAAGCCGCATTCCTCGCATTTGTTCTCCAACACCCACATCCAACTCTTGGTCTCCGGTTCGATGGTCACCCGCGAAAACGTATAAGACCGAGTCAGGTTCACAGCTCATAATTCATGCTCGGCCAGCTCACGGAACTCGTCGGGCACTGAGGTGTACCTCGACAGGACCACGCCCGCGTACCCGACCGCCGAGCGACCGAACCGGCGGCGCACCTCGTCCATCGAGTGGTCGACTGCCCATCGGGCGGCGCCGACGCGTGAACCCGGTCGTTCAGCCTCGTCGGGAAGGACCGGCAGCTCGAGTTGCAGCACGGGCTGGGCGGCCAGATTGGAGACCGATATCGCCAAGAGCGAGATCTGGTACTGATCGACGTGATCGGAGAGCGCCTTGTAGACGAGACGCTCGGCGATCTCCGTCAGCGTCAGCGTGGTCGAAACCGGATGTGGTCCGGTGTGGGAGCGGGTGACGGCGCGCATGCTGGCGAACCGGATCCTGACGGTGACGGTACGACCGGCTCGATGCTTGGCGCGAAGCCTTCCGGCAACCCGGTCGGCGAGGTGGCCGAGGACGGACCGGATCAACTCTGGCGAGACATCGCGCCGACCGAAGGCCGACTGGGCGCCGACCGAACCCGACCGACCCTGCGGCTGCACCCGACGCCGGTCGTCGTTGGCGGCAAGGGATGCCACTTTCGTACCGAGCGCGCGGCCCAGTAGCGATTGAAGGGCGCCGTCCGGGGACGCCGCGAGTTGTCCGATGCTGTAGATGCCGCGCTCGGCGAGACGCTGTCGTGTGACAGGCCCAATCCCCCAGACCAGCCCAACCGGTAACGGATCGAGGAACGCTCGCTCGTTGGCCGGCTCGACCACGACGAGACCGTCCGGCTTGGCCACTTGCGAAGCAATCTTTGCAAGATGCTTTGTCCGCGCCGCGCCGACCGAGATCGGCAGCCCGAGCTCCGTACGCACGCGCCGCCGGATGCCATCACCGATGACGGCTGCTGAACCGAACAGATGCGCCGAGCAGGCGATGTCGAGAAATGCTTCGTCGATGGAGATTCGCTGCACCAGGGGCGTGAAATCGCCGAGGATCGTCATCACCTGATCACCGAGCCTCTGGTATTCCGAGAAGTGCCCGCCCACGAAGGTCAGGTCCGGACACAGGCGCTTGGCCCTCCACCCCGACATCCCGCCTTGCACACCGAACTGCTTGGCCTCGTACGAGGCTGCCAGCACCACGCCACCTCCGACGGCTATCGGACGGCCGCGCAGCTCCGGGTTCAGCAGCTGCTCAACGGACGCGTAGAACGCGTCGAGGTCGGCGTGCAGGATCGTTGCACCGGACATTGCTGGGGCAGCTTAGTCGAACATTTGTACGACGTGGCACCTGCGCGTCAGACTGCAGCGGTGAGCCGCACGGATCTCGATGTTCATGAGCTACGTCCGGGGGAGCAGGCTGCGGTTCGTTCTCTGATCCTGGCGGGCTTGAGCGAACACTGGGGAACGGTGGATCCGGCCCTGAACTGCGATCTGGACCACCAGGCCTCTGCGTACGCCGCTGGAACGGTGCTCGTCGCGTGCGACGGGCCTGCTGTGGTCGGCACCGGCACCATCGTTCGTCGTGACGCGCTTTCGGCCGAGGTCGTGCGCATGTCTGTCGCGGTGGCGTACCGCCGGACCGGATTGGGAAGGAGGTTGGTAGAGGCTCTGATCGAGATCGCACGGGGTTGGGGAATGAAGCGGATCGTTCTCGAGACGACCGCCGAATGGACAGAGGTCGTCGAGTTCTACGTTCGCTGCGGTTTCACTTTCACACACTTCGAGGCGGGCGCGTTCGGCCGCGATGCCTGGTTCGAGATGAACCTGGATGTAGCTGGGCCCGCTACACGCTGAGCTCAGGGACGAACCCGATGGCGTCTATCTCCAGCGCGCAATCCATCGGCGTGCGACCGGCTTGCATCCGCGTCCTCGTCGGCAACGTCTCGGCACTGGCGAAGTAGCCACGGTAGATGCGATCGAAGGCCTCTTGATCGGACTGGTCCTTGAGCCACACCACGACCTTCAGCAGGCAATCCATGTTCGACCCCGCTGCCTCTACCAACGACTTCAAATGGTCCATCACGCAGCGGGCTTGGACGTCGAAGGGCGTCGCCGGGAACGGTGGGATCGGCGCGCCGGAAGCTCTGGCGGCAGTGAGTTGAGACGAGTAGTCCTCGTCGAACGGCGGCAGCCCCGAGACGTAGATCATGTTGCCATGACGAATGCAGAGATTGAAAGGGCCGCCAGTTGTGGGCACGTCGGCGTTGATCACCTGTTTTTCCATCTGCGCCTCCTGCGCGTCACGCTATCCGGCGGTGCTTCCGCGGCGGTCTGGTTCGCAAATGGGTTGCATCACGGAACGGCCATCGACTCGTATCGTGTCGTGAAGGACTTCGATCCCGCAACGAGCTTCGGCGAACACGTAGCCGCAACCTACGACGACGTGCCTCGCGGCGACGAGGACGAGGCGGTGAATTTCCTCGAACGAGTCGCCGCGACCGGTCCGGTTCTCGAGTTGGCGATCGGCACCGGTCGGATCGCTCTTCCCCTTGCAGCGCGGGGCATCCATGTCGAGGGCATCGACATCTCGCCCCATATGGTCGCCCGACTCCGCGCCAAGCCGGGCGGTGATCGCATACCGGTGACGATGGGAGATTTCGCCGAGGTCCCGGTGCAGGGCACCTACCGGCTGATCTACGTGGTGTTCAACACGATCTTCAACCTCTTGACGCAGGACGATCAGGTCCGCTGCTTCGAGAACGTCGCCACGCATCTCACCGATGACGGTTCGTTCGTCGTCGAAGCAATGGTGCCCGGCCATCTCTACAGGTTGCAGAACGACCAGTACGTCGATGCCGAGACCATCGACGTCGACACCGTCCGGCTCGACGTCGGTCGTCACGACCCCGTGCGGCAACTGCTCAACGAAAGCCATGTGTCGCTGTCGCGAACGGGCGTGCAGCTGAACCCGATCGTGACCCGATACGCATGGCCGAGCGAGCTCGATTTGATGGCACGGATCGCTGGTCTTCGCCTGAAGCAGCGTTGGGGAGGTTGGAGCGGCGAGGCTTTCACCGCGAGCAGCAAACTGCATGTGTCCGTCTACGGGCGCTGACACGCTGACACGGCGATAGAGGTAGCGACGATGGAGAATCCAACAGACCTCAGCCGATTCGAGGCCCACCAGAACGACTTCGCTCGAGCATTGGGCGAGATCGAGAACGGTCGCAAGCGATCGCACTGGATGTGGTACGTCTTCCCGCAAGTTGCCGGTCTGGGAATCAGTGAGACGTCGAGGATCTACGCAATCGGAAGCGTGGCCGAGGCCGAGGCGTTCATGCTCCATCCCGCGCTCGGCCCGGCGTACCGCCAGATCGTCGATGCGGTCTGGCACCAAGTCGTCGAGGAGGGTGTGACAGCTCACGCGCTCTTCGGCTCGCCCGACGACGCCAAGCTCGTGTCCTCGTTGACGTTGTTCGCGACTGTTGCCAAGCGCCTCCAGCCGCCATCACCGGACATCGCCACGTTCGCCACTCAGGCCGACGACATCCTCCGGCTCGCGTACTCGCAAGGGCTCGACAAGTGCACGACGACAACACGGTTCATGACTGCGGCGGGAGGTTGAACGAGATCGATCACCTACATGGTTCTCGGGTAGTACTCGCCCGGTTGGAGCTTGGCGACGTCGGCGTCGAAGTTGGACGGGAAGGGCCAGCTCTCCTCTTCTCCGGGCGCGGGGATCTGGTTGAACCGCCCGAGCTCGCCGCCGCCGACTCTCTCATTGCCGACCAACGACCAGGCTTGACGTTTGTACGTCCAGTTGTTCGGGAGCAGGCGATGACACTCGTTGAAGTGACGGATCGCGGCGTCGCGTTGCCCGCTTCGCCAGAAGTAGTTGGCGAACTCGAAGTGTGCTGCACCGCGGGAGGCGTCCAGCGGTCGCGGTTGTGACGCTGCAACGACCTCGTCGGGGCTCATCGCGAATCTGCTCGAAGCTCCGTTGTGGGCCCAATCACGAATCGCATCTGGATACGTCGCGCGATCCTGACCGCCCTGCAACAGCTTCATCAGGTTCGGACGCTTCGGTGCGCCCTCGGTGCCCACCGCTTCGGCCGCCTTGCGGGCACGGTCGGCGATCACCCGTTTCAACGACTCGGGGTACTCCTGCGGTCCGGGCCAGCCCGGCTCCGGCGGACGGACGATGATGCCGTCCTCGTCTATCCAGATGACGTTGGGGATGTTCACGACCCCGAACAACGAGTCGAGTTGGTGAGTGGGGTCGAGCAGCGACGGGTGCTCGGCGTGAGCCGCCTCGATGAACGGGCGTGAGACCTCTGGTTCGCTGAGCTCGAGCGAGACCGTGACGACTTCGACTCCCAAAGGATGAAGCTCATTGCGCAGGGCCTGCCACCCGGGCAGGTCAAACCGGCAGCCTCAATATGGTGCCCAGGCGACGAGCACGACCTTCTGGCCGCGAAGTGAGGAGAGGCGGAACTCGCCGCCGTTGATGTGGGGCAGAACGAGATCTGGGGCTTCAGCGGTGACGAGTGCGCGACCGGCGAAGGTCTCGGGTCCAAGCGCCCAGAGGTCCTGCTCGTCATCGTGGACCAGTGCCATTCCCAACCGGTCGACTGCGTCGCCCACGTCGAAACCGTTGGGAAGCGACACGCATACGTCGCCCTTGCACGCTCCCTCCGGATTGATCGCCCAGCCCGTGCCGCGTTCGAACGTGGTGCTGTCGATGTCGAGCCGCTCGAGGATCATGCGATCGATGGTAGCCAAGGTCGTGCGGGGGGCAACGCCCGCGACCGGGATCCGGATTTCTCGTGCTGCCGGCTGGCAACGACCCCCACGATTGGCAAGACTTGGTTACAGCTGAATCACGTAATGGAGGAACAGATGGCAATTCACCCGTACTTGTACTTCGGCGGCAACTGCCGTGAAGCGTTCACCCGATATCAGGAGATCTTCGGCGGCGAGCTCGTGTTGCTGACGATGAAGGACGTGCCGCCGGATGAGGCGATGCCAGAGGGCAATCCCGATCTGATCATGCATGCAGCGTTGAAGTTCGACGACAGCCTGTTGATGGCCTCTGACGATCCGACCACCGACAACTTCGGACCCGTGCAGGGCATGCAGGTCAACTACGCCGTCGCCGATGTCGCCGAAGCGACGCGGGCGTTCGACGCGCTTGCGGAAGGCGGGAAGGTGACCTTGCCCATTGCCGCGACATTCTTCTCACCGATGTTCGGAATGTGCATCGATCGTTTCGGGACCCCGTGGATGGTCAGCGCCGAATCACCCGACAACGATTAGTGAGCGACCGCCATCCGCAGCTCCCTCCTCCTCCTCTCGGGACCGTGTAACACCCTTTTGCGAGAATGGGTGGATGAAGGTCAGCGAGGTCCATGAGCTGGTGGGGCGGGTGGCGGCAGTCGATGCCGACTGCGGGGATTGGGCCGTGTTGCAGCGCGCGTTTGGCGACGTGCGGCGGCTGAAATCGTGGGTTGAGGGTCGTGAGGTGTTTCTCGCTGGACTGGTGGCGAAGGTGTCGTCGTTCCCGGAGAAGTCGTTGGCCGAAGCCGCTCGGACCAGTCTGCGTGATGGCGAACAGATCCTGCATCGCGCAGAAACGGTGGAGTTGGTGCCCGAGTTGGGGGTGTCGTTGGAAGCGGGGCGGGTGTCGGGCGCGCATGTCGATGTCCTGACACGGGCGTTGGCGCAGTTGCAGCCGGCGACACGCCAGGAGTTGATCGGTGCCGCCCCGTCGTTGGTGTTGATTGCTGAGAATGTGACCGCTGATGAGTTCGCTCGTACGGTGCGCGCCGAGACGCGACGCCTCGAGCGTGACAGTGACGGGTTGGAGCGGTTGGAGCGACAGCGGCGGGCGGTCAGATTCAATTCGTGGATCGATCGCGAGACCGGGATGGGTCGCTGGTCAGCGACCTGGGATCCGGAGACGATGGTCCGCTTGGAGAACCTGATCGACGCCAAGGTGCAAGCCCTGTTTCACGACACCCAGCCCGCCAACTGTCCAACGGATCTGCTCGCCAAGCAATCGTTCCTACGAGCCCACGCCGTGCTGGCCCTGCTGCTCGAGGGCGGCGGTTCCCGGTTGGGTCGACCGGAGATCGTTGTCGTGGTCGATCACACCCACCCACATCCGGATGGTCGACCGGTGATCGATTGGGGACTCCCCGTCGATCTCCCCGACCGAGTCCTCGCCGATCTGTACCGGGTCGCCAAAGTGTGCACGGTCGTGGTCCGTAACGGTGTCGTCATCGACGCTCCCGGAGAGTTGAACCTCGGTCACAGCACGCGGGTCGCGAACCGGGCGCAGCGTCGCGCGTTGGGTGCGCTGTATGCGACGTGCGCGATCCCCGGGTGCGATGTCCGTTACAGCCGCACCAAGTTGCACCACGTCATCTGGTGGCGCCACGACGGGCCCACCGATCTCGACAACCTGCTGCCCGTGTGCGAGCGACACCACCAGAACATCCACAACGACGGCTGGGTGCTGACCCTCACCGCCGATCGCACCCTGACCATCCGGTTGCCCGACGGACAAGTCATGACCACCGGCCCACCCAAACGCGGCGCGGCATGAACCGGTGGTGGAGGCCGGAGGAACGGGCAGCCTCCACGCTTCCGGCTCGCGCGTGGGATATGGAGCCTGGCGTCGCGGGCGTAGTCGATACCATCCAATCGATGGGACTTCTGCTGGCGGGGCTCGGGGTTCTTGTTTTCAGCTTCAGCTTGCCACTCACGAAGATCGCCGTCCGCGGGTTCGATCCAACTGTCGCCGCGGTTGGTCGCGCCGCCGTGGCCAGCGTGTTGGCGTTGATCGCACTGCTGATCGTCAGGCCTCCGCGGCCCAGCCGCGCCCAGTTCGGGCGGCTGGTGCTGGTCGTCGGAGGCGTGATCTTTGGGTTCCCGATCCTCATCGCCTACGCGCTCCGACACACGGCAAGCCTCCACGGATCGGTCGTCAACGGGTTGCTGCCGTTGGCGACAGCGGGCCTTGCAGTGCTGCGGGCGGGCGAGCGGCCTTCATCGGCGTACTGGGCCTTCAGTGCTGTTGGGTTCGGCGCTGTCGTTGCATACGTCGTCCACGAAGGCGGCGGCACGCTGCACGCCGCCGACGCGCTCCTGATCCTCGCCGTGCTGGCCGCTGCCGTGGGATACGCCGAAGGGGCTTTGCTCGCCAGGCAGTTGGGTGGTTGGCAGGTGATCTGCTGGGCGCTCGTTCTCGGGGCGCCGCTGACGTGGACGGTGACGATCATCGTCGCGTCACGGACGGGCCTACACGCCACCGGCACGCAGTGGGCAGCGTTCGGGTACACCGCCGTCTTCTCCATGTTCCTCGGCTTCTTCGCCTGGTATGCCGGCATGGCTCGCGCTGGAATAGCCAAAGCCAGTCAGGTTCAACTCGCTCAGCCGGCACTGTCGATGGTCTGGGGCTGGCCATTGTTGGGAGAGCACCTGTCTGTGGCTGCAATTCTCACCATCATCGTTGTCCTCAGTGCCGTCGTCCTTGGTCGAGACGCAGTGGTGCACACATCAGAACCAATCCCGGCACCCGTACGGGATGCCACAATCATGTGATGCCGTACAACTCAACCGGCCTCGTCGTGCACGACGCCGACGCACACATCATGGAGACCCCGAACTGGCTGCGCGATCACGCAGATGTAGCGGTTCGGGATCGAATTCCGGCGCTGACGTATTCGAGCGTCAACGAGCTTCGTCAAACGGGCGATCCCGTCGAGCAACTGCGCGACATCGACCAGACGTTCGAGCGGCTCGTCGCTCGGCATCGGTCCGAGGAGTACGTGGGCACCGAGGCGGCCGAGATCATGGCCCGCAAGAACTTCGCCGCTACCGGCGCCTTCATTCCCGACGACCGCAGCCGCGCCCTCGACCTGCTGGGGTTCGCCAGCCAACTGATCTTCAACACGTTCCACAACTCGCGCCTTCACGATTGGGAGCACAGCGGCGACATCGAGTTGGCCGTCGGTGCCGCCCGAGCCCACAACCGGGCGATGATGGAGTTCTGCTCGAGCGACGCCCGATTGCTACCGAGCCTGTACGTCCCGCTGGCCGACCTCGAACTCGCCGGCGACCTGGCCGCCGAGGCAATCGGCATGGGCGCGTCGGCGCTGCTCGTGGCCTCCGGGTGCCCGCCGACCCACTCGCCGAGCCACATCGCTCTCGACTCGGTGTGGGCCGCGGCAAGTGAAGCCCGCATCCCTATCGTGTTTCACGTCGGTGGCACCGGCCAACTGATCGATCCCAACTACTTCCGCAACGGTCTGCCCGTCCCCCACGACTTCCATGGCGGCGACGAGAACTTCCGGTCCGTCGACTACATGGGCATCCCTGCTCCTCCCGCGCAGACCTTGGCGACGATGATCTTCGACGGTGTCTTCGAGCGCTTCGCCAACCTTCGTGTCGGCGTCATCGAGCAGGGTGCGGTGTGGGTCCCTTCGTGGATGCGCCAGATGGAGGCGGCCTTCGATGCGTTTGCCCGCCATGAGGAACGACTTCGGCAGTTGTCGATGCGGCCGAGCGATTATGTGCGCCGGCAGATCCGGTTCACGCCGTATCCCGCGGAGGATGTCGGCTGGATCATCGACCAGGCTGGTCCGGAGGTGTGCATGTTCTCCTCCGACTATCCCCACGTCGAAGGCGGACGACGGCCCATCGAGCGCTTCGAGGCCAGTATGTCGAACACACCGGCTGCCGCCCGCCAAGCGTTCTACCACGACAACTTCGTCGATGTGATGGGCGCCGGTCTCGGCGCGGTCACTGCCTGACTTCGATGGGATCACCGAGCAGATAACGCGCGCCGGCGCCGCGTCGGGCGGCCCGATCACCGTTGTTGTACAGCTCGCACGTGTCGAGCGACAGGCAGCCGCAGCCGATGCAGCCGTCGAGCCGGTCACGCAGCATCTCCAGCTCAGCGATCTGCTGATCGATGCGGGGCAACCATTCGGTGGACAACTCGCTCCAGTCGTCGCGTGTCGGGGTGCGCCCCGATGGCAGAGTGGCCAGTGCTTCGGCCACCTCGCCGAGCGAAAGCCCGATCTTCTGAGCCACCCGGATGAAGGCAACGCGCCTGAGGGTGTCGGCGCGGTACCGGCGGTGACCCGATGCGTTGCGCTCCGAGGTGATCAAGCCGTTTGCCTCGTAGAAGCGCAAGGCCGACGTAGCGACACCGGCGCGTCCGGCCAGATCGCCGACGGAGAACCGCTTGACTTCAGCTCCCTTGACTTCAACTCCCTTGACTTCAACCACAGTTGAAGTTCTACCGTGACGGCCGATGAACGCCACTTCCACCGCTGAACCTGTTCCCGGCACGATCGTCGCCCACATCGATGATCTCGCGGTGGGGTCGATGAAGATGGTCCGCGTCAACGACCATCGTCTCTGCCTGGTGAGGACGTCACAAGGCGTGTTCGCTCTCGATCATGCCTGCCCACACGAGGGATACGGGATGACCCAGGGCTCGCTCGACGGCAACCTGATCACCTGCGCCTGGCACAACTGGAAGTTCCGAGTCGACGACGGCGAGTGCATGGTCGGCGAAGAGGCCATCAACACCCATCCGGCGACGGTCGACAGTGACGGCAACGTATTGGTGACGCTGCACGAGCAGGACATCGAGGCATTGCGGCCGCGGCTGCTCACGAGTCTGCGCCGGGGAATCGCCAACGACTACATCGGGCAGGTCAGTCGCGATGTGGTTCGGCTCTTGCAAGCTGACGCCAATCCTGGCGAACTGGTCTGGGAGGCGATCCAACACGGCGCTCCGCGAGCGGAGTTCGGGTGGGGGCATTCGATCGCGTCGGCCACCGATTGCCTGGCAATGGTCGACCTGTATGAAGGCGATCAGCGGGCACTGCCGGTCGTGCAGGCCATCGCCGGCACCGCCGAGACCGAGCGCGACCGGCCGACGAACCCACTGCCCGATCCCGTCCGGCGCCTGCCGGCTGATCCCCTCGGTGAGTTTCGCCGCGCCGTCGAAGCCGAGCAGTTGGACGCCGCCCAGGCGTTGGTGCGCGGTGCCATCCACGATGGGTGCACCGAACACGAGCTTCGGCCATGGTTCACGGCCGTGGTCAGCGACCATCTGCTGTCGTACGGCCACGGGGCCATCTACTGCCAAAAGGCTTTCGAGCTGCTCGACATGATCGGCTGGCACCGAGCCGACACCGTTCTACCGCATCTCATTCCGACGATCGTGTACGGCACCCGCGAAGACTTGCTGCCGTACATGCGTCCGTTCATGCGGGCTTTGGCAGGCGTCGACCTCGGCTCGCTTGCCGCACTTCCCGTTGACGATGAATGGCGAGATGACGGGACCGTGCTGGCCACGTTGCTCGGCAGCGATCGCAGGGCCGTCGTTCCTGCTGTCGTCGGGTCGCTTCACGCCGGCGCAGGTGTCGACGGCGTTCTCGACGTCGTCGTGCAGACCGTCGGCGAGCGGATGATGCGTTACGACGTCGCCGGCGAGCGCGACCTGCTCGACGATTTCGGGTGGCTCGACATCACCCACGGCCTGACATATGCCAATGCCGCGCGCTGGCACAACCACGCCTCCCCGGGCCCCGACACACTGCGTTTGGCGATGCTCACTGCGTTTCTGGCGCAGTGGACGGGGCGGCACGAATGGCACACCAGGGTTGCAGAACGCGCCGAGGGCCGGTCGTTCGCCGGCAGCGTCAGAGAGGCGGGCGAGGCACTGCAGCGCGAGGCACTGCTCGACAACGCGTCAGCGTTCATCGTGTACGCCCATGGGATCAAGACCAGCCGCGCCGCGGCGCGTGAGTCGGCCCGTACCGGTTCGATGCTGCCGTTGCAGGCGGTTGCCCGGCTGCTCGACTCGCCGCGCCTGGAGCGATTCGTGGCCGCAAACGTCGCCCGGTCGATCGAGTTCCTCGCCGGTCGGGCCCCTCACGACGACTGAGCGCGCGGACTTCGAGTACCGCACACAGCTAAGTTGGGAAAATTGTCAAGAAATCGTAAAGGTCCTCGCGCGTCTTGCCGAAAGATTGGCATGTCTCGGATTCAACGAGCGCTGCTGGCTGCGTCCATTTCAGCCATCTCGCTCAGCACCCTGACGCCAACGCTGACGTTCGCTGCAGGCTCGGCAACCACAGTGCCCGGCGAATACGTCGTCAAGAGCGGCGACTTCCTGGCAGGTATCGCCGCCAAGGTCGGAGTCGCACTCCCCCAGCTGTTGAGCGCCAACAATCTGACGGCCAAGAGCCTGATCCTTCCCGGCGAGAAGCTGATCGTCCCAGCAGGCGCGACAGCGCCGGCCGCAGCGGTTGCTTCACCTGGACAGGTAGCGGGGCCGGTTGGCGGACCCCTGGTCTACACGGTCAAGAACGGCGACTTCTTGATGGGGATCGCCACGCTCTACAAGGTCACCCTGGCCGATCTGCTGGCCGTAAACAAGATCACCGTGAAGAGCGTGATCAATCCGGGACGACAGCTCGCCCTGCCCGTCAACGCAGTTGCACCTCAGGCAACTCTGGGACCGACGGCTCCCGCCGGCGTGCAGGCGGCTGCGGGCATCACCTACACGGTCAGGGTCAATGACTTCCTGGCCGGCATCGCTGCGGCCTACAAGGTGGGGCTCCCCGATCTCCTCTCGGTCAACAACCTGAAGAACAACAGCCTGATCCTGCCCGGCCTCACGCTGGCCCTGCCCGCCGGCGCAGTCCCGCCCATTGCCACCTCTTCATCCAAAGCCTCGTCCAAAGCCTCGGCAGCCGGTGCGGCCGCCGAAGTCGCGTCGACCGCCGGCACGGTCGGTCCCGCCGGTACGGTCGTGGCGTTCGCCTACGCGCAGCTCGGCAAGCCGTATCGATTCTTCACGGCAGGGCCGAACACGTTCGACTGCTCCGGCTTGGTCAAAGCGGCGTATGCCCAGATCAGTATCGAGCTGATTCACCACGCCGCCTCGCAGGCTTCATACGGGCAGGCGGTGGACATCTGGAGCGAGTCGGTCAAGCCCGGCGACCTCATCTTCACGTCCGGTAACGGCACGGGCGCGATCACCCACGTCGGCATCGCGGTTGACGCGACGCGCTGGATCCACGCCCCGAGTCCCGGCGACGTCGTGAGACTCGGTCCGATCCCGCCCAAGGGCACGATTGCGGCCGTCCGCCGGCTGATTCCCTAGCTGGTACGACCAGCTCGTCACATGCGCGCTGTTTGCGGCGCGTCGACATCGCCGACGATGGCCGGGTCGAACGGCGTGCGGCTGAAGATCTCGCGCAGCATCGGCTCGAACGTCTCGATGGGCTCGGTCGGATAATCCGGATCGAACGCTTCCTGGTCCCAGCGTTCACAGAAGTTGGCGCAACTGTCGAACCAGCGGTGGTCGCGGTAGGCCTCGCGAAGATCGGGGTCGAGATCGATGTGGTCGGCGTAGTACTTCATCTGGAAGATGCCGTGCATGTTGACGACCCACGTCACCTCGGCCCGCACGTACGGTCGGATGATTGCCGCGGCCACCTGCGAGTGGTTTTCGGGCGACAGGTCGTCTCCGATGTCGTGCACCACCGCACCAACGATCATCTCGATGTCGGCGCCGTCGCGCATGGCTCTCGTGGCCGTCTGCAGCGAGTGTTGGTACCTGCTGATCTTGTAGCCGGCGAGGCCGTCGTCGAGACGTCGCAATGCCTCGATCAACCGCGACGGCAGCTCGGAGATGTATTCGCGTTCGAGACCGTGAAGGTACTGGTACTCGTCGCGGGTGCCGTCGGCCATCCGGGTGAAGTGAATGCTTCCGCCGGGCCACGTAGTGACGTTGCTGGTCATGTGTTCATCGTAGAACCTCGCGTGCCGACGAGCACGACGAAGCGGCTCGGCCGTCGGCGCCGCAGCAGCCGCGCCTTCCAAGGTCGCATTGCCCACGCCCATCCGTACCAGGTCGCGTGGCGCTTCCAGCGAACTCCGAGCCGACTCCCGATCTCGTCGAGCATCGCGTCTGTGATGTATTCGATCGAGGAGATGTGGTCGGACCGAGTGCCGAACCGTCGCTCGAAATCGGCGTGGCGTTCCTCGACCATCTGCCTGCCGTCGATGTCACGCCGGTAGACCGGGGTGTCCATCACCACGATCCGCCCGTCGGGCCGAAGCACCCGAAGGGCCTCGCCGATGGTTCGCACGTAATCCGTCGAGTACTGCAGGCTGGCGTTGAACACCACGAGGTCCGCCTGCGAGTCCGCGAAGGGGAGAGCATCCATCTCGGCTTGGTAGCGGGGCCATGGCGGATCGCAGACCGCAGCGGCACCCAAGCCGTCGTGGTCGTCGACTGTGAGGTCGATCGCGTGGGGATGGTGGCCCAGTTCGTGGAGCCGGTTCGACAGCCAGCCCACGCCGGCGCCAACGTCGAGCACCGTCAGGCCCGAGCCGAGCTGTGACAGAACGCGGTCGTGAACTGTCGACCACGTGCGGCGGCGAAGGTTCCACTGCCACGCGAACGGATCGCCGGGAGTGGGCTCCGGAAGACGCAGGAAGTCCTCGACGGAATGCGTGAGTCGACCTTCGGCCACCCGCACCGCCGTGTACTGCTGAAGAAACGGCTGAAAGTGAACCAGCCGCTCGTTGGGGAGGAGGCGGTGGATCCCCGCGACGATCGGATAGATCTCGCCACATCCGTCGCACGCCGAGCCGGCGAGTGGAGCTCTGCAGCGCGGGCATGCAAGGTCGATCATCTGCTGAGCGACAGCTCCGTCACCGGCGACAGAGTAACTGTGGGGTGTGCGGGAATCACCCTGGGGAGCGGATCCGCCCGATCCGCTCCCCAAGTGAAGGTTCTCAGAAGCAACGCTGGTTCTGATGCCGGCCGCCCGTCTCGTTGGCCCGACTTTCAGTAGAGCGCGGGACGGCCGATCCCGATGCTCGTGCCTCGTTCAATGGGCCATATTGCCTACGCGATACCGTTCCGCCATGACGAAGCCAACGACGACGCCTGCGCACCCGCAACCGCTCGGCGGCAACGACATGCCTCGCTTCGCCGGCATCACGACCTTCATGCGACTGCCTGGCACAAGCGAACCACAACACCTGGACGCCGCGGTGATCGGCGTGCCCTTCGACATCGGCACCTCCAACCGACCCGGCGCGCGGTTTGGCCCGCGAGGAATTCGCAGCGAGTCGGTGCTGCTCCGGCCGTACAACATGGCGACCCGAGCCGCACCGTTCGACAGCTTGCGGATCGACGATCTCGGCGACGTCGCCACCAACCCCTACAACGTCGCTGATTCGGTCGAACGAATTCAGACCCACTACGACGGGTTGCTCGATCACGGTCTGATCACGGCAACCATGGGTGGTGACCACACGATCGTGCTGCCTATCCTGCGGGCGATGGCCAAGCGCCATGGCCCTGTCGGACTGGTGCACGTCGATGCTCACACCGACATCAACGACACGATGTTCGGAGAGCGCATCGCCCACGGCACTCCGTTCCGGCGAGCCGTCGAGGAAGGTTTGCTCGATTGCAACCGGGTCGCCCAGATCGGTGTCCGTGGCACCGGGTACCAAGCCGACGACTTCGACTGGTCGCGCGAGCAGGGATTCCGCGTGGTGCAGGTCGAAGAGTGCTGGCATCGGAGCCTGGATCCGTTGATGGCCGAGATCCGCACCCAACTCGGCGCCGGCCCCGTGTACCTCAGCTTCGACATTGATGGTCTCGATCCGTCGTTCGCTCCCGGCACGGGCACTCCTGAGATCGGCGGGCTGACGATCTGGCAAGGCATGGAGATCATCCGTGGGTGCAGGAGCCTGCAACTCGTCGGCTGTGACGTGGTGGAGGTGGCCCCGATCTACGACGTGTCGGGCACGACATCGCTGGTCGGAGCAAACCTGCTGTACGAAATGCTGTGCGTGCTGCCCGGCGTCGAGTGTCGTTAGCGACTTGAACCCCGCTCCCATGCTCGGGGGCGAAGGACCCTCCCGGAACCTCGCCCCCGAGCATTGGGGGATTTCCGGCGAGTCAGGTTCGCCGGGTGCCCACTGCGGCCGGGCACGACTGGAAGAGCCGCCGGCGAGCGGTCATGATACGCGGTCTTCTCACCGAGACGTCTAACCCAGCCGAACGGTCAGCCTGCTCCACGCCCCGAGGTAGATGCGGTCACCGTCGTGAAGCGGTGCCGGCTGGCCGGGCTCGATTGCATCCGTGTCGTTGGCCGGCTCGGCTCCCGCCGGCACGACGTAGGTGCCGTTCGTCGATGAAAGATCGATCACCGCGAGATCGTCGCCATCGCGGACGAGTTGGGCATGGCGCCGCGAGACACCGGTGTCGCCCTCGAGGGCGAGCTCGGGATGGATGTCGCGCGACTGGCTGGAGCGGCCGATCAAGGCAGTGTGCTGGGTCAGCGCGACCGTGGATGACGAGGATGGCGGGCACGGCTGATCTGCCAGCGTGCCTTTCAGCGAATACCAGACAGTGTCGACCTCGACGACCACCACCCACTTCACCTTCGAGTCGAGCACGGCGGCCGGCTCGGCTGGTTGGGGCGTGTCGGCAGGTTGTGGGGGTGCCTGCCCCGTGGTGAAGTCGTAGCCGCACTGCTCGCAGAACAGGTTGGCCGCGTCATTCGACAGGCCGCAATTGGGGCAGTCGATCTGCGCTCCGGCGCTTGGTTGCGCTGCCGCGGGGGCTTGAGCACGAGGCGGAGGTGCCGCGGCCGGCGCGGACGCAGCACTTGGATTGCCGGCCGGCGGGGCACCAATCGGTGCGCCGCAGGTGTCGCACCATTCGGGATCTGCGCTGAGGTGTCCGTTCGGACAAACGACTGAGGTCACGGCTCGCGCCGAATCCGCGTCGTCTTGGTGGAACGTGTGTCGAGTGCCATCTCGTCGGTGCGTTCGACGTTGCCCTTCAGGCGCACCGTGCCGGCTTCCGCATCGACGACGTCGACCACTTTTGACAGCAACCTGGTGGTGTCTTCATTGCCGCTGTCATGTGCGATCTTGGCGGCTTCGCCGAGCAGGACCGTTGCCGTGCGGTCGTCGCCGGCGGCCTTGGCGGCCAATCCCTTCTGGATCGCATCGGCCAGTTGGACCTGACCCGTGTAGTGGGCGACCGCCGGATCGATCCGCGTGGTCAGGTTTGCATCAGCGCTCCAAGTTGCCTTCACCAGGCTCTTGGCAACGACCTCGTCCTTGACGACCACCTCGACCCTCGCTGCGAGCCGCTCGTTGCCGAGGGGCGCAACCGGAACCCGTACGGCCACGTGGTAGTCGCGACTCTCATCACTCCAGGCGCCCGTGGGGTACTCCCGAATCAGCGGTCCAACCTGGACCGCCTTGCTGGAGAGATCTTCGACAGTCGGAGCGACCTGGCGTACGAACAGGACCTCGCTGCCCTGCGGCGCCCACACTCGCAGCCTTGCGTCCGCGACGCCGCGGCTCATCGACGTGCGAATCATTGCTTCGAAATCAGCCTCGAGATCCTCCGGCTTGGCGATGATGTCGACGGTTCCGAGCAGGGCGTCGGCGATCGTGCGTAGTTCGTCCACCACCCAGTCGGAACCGATGCCGCGGCAATCGCATTGGAACTCGCCCTGCGCTGCTTGAAGCGCCCGAGGCAGTGCGTTGGCAGGCTCGCCCTCGATCTTGCCATCCGTCAGCAAGATGGCATGGCGCTGCGCCGTTTCGACCTGCGAGAAGAGCTCGGTCGCAGCCGAGATCCACGCACCGATGGCGGTGGCACCCCCGGCACGCAATGCATCGATGGTGTGGATCGCTTCTCGTCTGGTCACATCGGTCATCTTGGCCATGCCTGCATGCGACGGGTAGACCATCTGGGCGACGCTGTGACCGCTGATCACTGCAAACCATGTGCCATCGACGATCTCTCCGAGTGCGACCTTGGCGGCGCGCCTTGCAGCCACGATCTTCGAAGCAGGCATGTCCATGGAGCCGGAGGTGTCGACGATGATGATCTCGGCGGCTTCGCCGTGACCGGACTGGCCGGCGGTGCCCGCGTTGGTACACGTGACCGACACAACGGCATGTACATCCGTGGCCCCCTCCGCGAGGAACTCGTTCTGAAACACCTCTGCGTTGAACTCAGCCACGTGATGTCCTCTCTCGTTCCAAGCGTAGCGACGGGTCACAGCGGGCAAGAGCGGCCGTGATGTTGTCGTGGCCACCGGCGGCGTTGGCCCAATCGACGAGTGCCGCGGCCAGCGGAACCGGGTCTGCGCCCTTGGCGGAGCTCAGGTCAGTCAGCAGCGTCGCCATTTCGTCGAGCGCGGACGCGTAGTTCCACAGGCCGTCGCTGCAGACCAGCAACCAGCCCGCCGTGTCGATCGTCTGGGAAACCAGTTCTGGGCTGTGGTCGACCGAGTCGGCGCCGAGCCAACGGGTGATCGTGTGAAACGCAGGGTCCGCTTCGGCCTGGGCACGCGACACCCCCGCCGCCAGCAATTCGGTTCCCAACGAATGATCAGTGCTCAACTGCCTGGCCTCGCCGGCGTCTGGCAGCCAATAGGCACGCGAGTCGCCGCACCACGCCACGGTGATCAGCGGGCCGGCCACGACTGCAGCGACGAAGGTGCACGACGGAGGCTCTGGCGGGTCGCCGAGGGTGTGGGCCGTTCCGACGGCGGCCGCGTTCGCCTCGGTCGTCGCGCGCTGCAACGCCTCGCTCCAGTAGCTGACGGCGCCCGCGACGCTGCCTTCGGGTGGGATCGCCACCCCCGATAGAAGGCCGCAAGCCGCACGAGACGCCGCCAGCGCGGCACGGTCGCTGTGTGGGGCGCTGGTCACGCCGTCGCAGACGACCAGCACGGCGAAGGATCCGTCCGGCTCGGCGGCGAGTGCCATTGCATCTTCGTTGGCCGTGTGCAGGATCCCTTTGTCGCAGACTCCGCCGACCCACGGCGCCGGCTGCTCGGACCAGTGATCGCGAGGCGAGCGCGCCTTCTGCCCGCACGTCCCGCAGAACCCGTCCTCTAGGATTCGCCCACCACATTGCGTGCAGACCCCGGACTTCACCGTCGTCCGCGGGATCGGCGCGGTGTCATCCGCGGACTCCTTGTGCGGTGGCGAGACAAGGGGCTGGCCTTGAAGCGCTACGCCGCACGCTTCACAGAACGTGTCGCCGTCCGCGATCGGTGCGCCGCATGCCGGACATCTAAGTTCTACATCGGTCATGTCAATGAGCGGACCCGGACGAGGTTGGCCTGATCGACCAGGCGGATGCGGTCGGCGGGATCTTCGGCGAGACGGGCAGCCTCGCGGTAGGCGTGCTCGAGCCCGGCGCGCAGCGTTGGGACCGTCGCTCGTGCGCCGGCCACCAACAGTTGCGGCGCAGCGCCGTTGTTGTACACGTGTTGGAGTGCCGAGCTCAGTATCTGGATGCGCAGCGCCGCCTTTCCAGCCGGGTCGAGGGCGGCCTGGTCGAGCTCGCCGGCAGCCGCGGCCAGGTCGTCGAGCGGGTCCGCCGAACCGTCCGTGGCCGACAACAGCAGCGCCCGCTGACGGCGAGCATCACCGTAGGCACGGCTGGTGACCGGGATGTGATCGAACGCCGCTAGCGCCTCGTCGCGACGACCTGCCGCTGCCGCCAGACGAGCCAGCCCGAACTGGGCGGGCGCGACATACGCAGCATCGGTCCTGGCACATTGCGAGTACATCTGGGCGGCGACGCCAGGCTCGCCGCCGAGCTCGCACGCCTTGGCCAGCGCGAGCTTCGGGGCGAGCTCACCGGGCAACTGCCCGTACACGCTGTTGAAAGCCGAGATCGCACCCGGATAGTCGCCGGCGGCCAGCGCCACAAGACCGTGCAGCCACACGCCCCGCCACTCCCATGGATCGTTGCTGAGAATTGAATCGGAGATGGTCGACGCCTGCTGCAGCTGACCCGCTGCCATGGCCGCGTACGCGCTGGACATCGCCACACCTACCGTTTGCTCCGGAGCTGACGCCAATGCCTGCAGACGATCCGCTGGATCTTCGGCAGTGACCGATGCCAACCATGATGCCATCGGGTCCAAGGGATCGACGGCAACCACGGGCAGGTCCGCCCAGTCGAGGCGATCGCCGGCGACCGCAGGCGTCTCGAACAGTCGCGACGGGGTGCTGCGGGTCACGTTGCCCCCAGAGGCCGCGGCAGTGACCTCTCTCAGCACCCCCAGCAACTGGTCGCGCATCTCATCGGCGCTCTGAAACCGATCCTCGGGTTGCGGAGCAGTGCCTTTCAGGAGCCAGCGATACAACGAGTCGTGTTGGGCGAAGATCGGCACGTCCGTCGGCGACGGAAGGGTGGTTTCGAAGGTGGACTGATATCCCTTGAACTCGAAGATCAGCACCGCCAGCGTTCGTGCAACGGTGTACAGATCGCTGGCCACCGACGTACCCTCCTTGGCAACCTCCGGCGCCTGGAACCCGACCGTTCCGTAGATCGGTGACTGGTCGTCGTCGACCCGCCGCACCCCGCCCAGATCGATCAGCTTCAGGCCGTCGCCGACCTGGATGATGTTGGCCGGCTTGAAGTCGCAGTACAGCAATCCGAGCAGGTGGAGGTAGGAGAAGGCGGGCAGGATCTCGACGATGTAGGCAATCGCCTGATCGACAGGAATCGGAGAGAACCGACCAGTCGCCTTCATCCTGTCTTTGAGGATGATGTTGAGCGAGCGGCCTCCGACGTATTCCATCACGATGTACGACGCGCCGTCGGCGGCGGTGACGAAGTTGTAGATCTCGACGATCAGCGGATGCTCGACCTCGGCGAGGTACTGCTTCTCGGCAACGGCCGCGCGTGCGGCATCGGGGTCGCCGGTGTTGAGCAGGCCCTTCAGCACCACCCAGCGATCGTTGACGTTGCGATCGTTGGCGAGGTAGATCCAGCCCATGCCGCCGTGTGCAAGACCGCCGACCACTTCGTACTGCCCGCCCACCAGCGCGCCGGGTTGCAACTTGGGATCGAAGTCGAACGGCGTGCGGCACTTCGGGCAGAACCCCTTCGATCGGCCCGGCACACCCTCGCGCGACCGACCGACCTGGGAGCCGCAGACCGAGCAGAAGCGCTTGTCCTCCGCGACGGTCGGTGGGTCCATCAGGGCCTGACGCGGATCGGTCACCGGTACCGACGGGACTTGGGTCAGGCCGGCACCGAGACGCGATGTCTGAGTGGTCGGCGCCAGTCGCCGAGTGGGCCGGCTGGCGCCGCTGGATCGCGCCGACCCGAGGGGTACGAGGCCAAGCCGGGTCGTGCCGGATTGACTGGTGGCCGCACTAGGCCCATCCCCGGGAATCGGTGCGAACCCTGAGCCAGATGCGGTCGATGCGGTCGAGGTGGCAGCGGAACCGGCACTCGCGACCGGTGCCAGACCGCACACGTCGCAGTAGCCGTCGACGATGGTGCCGGTGCAGCCCGGCTGGGCGCACCTCATGAGCCGACCCCGCCCGGGGACACTGTGGACGCGATCTTGGCGTTGACAGCGGCGACGTAGCGATCGACCAACGGTCGAGCGGCGGCCAGGTCGCACGGCGCCGCCCAGAGCAGCGCCTCCGCCTCGCGGTACAGCGGTTCGAGCTCCGCGTCCTCACCGAGCCCGTGTGCAGCGGCCTTGTCGCGGAACGACTGGAGAAGACCGCGCAGATCGTCGCGGTCATCCAACGGTTGCTGGTACCGGCGCCGGGCCTCGGCCAGTGCGGCTTCGAGCCGTTGGACCTTGCCGACAACCGGCGCCATCGCGGCACGAGCAGCCGACCACGGCATCTTCTTCAGCTCATCGGTCGTGAGGAATGACCCCACTGCGGCGACCGAGGGAATCGCCAACGAGGGAACCTGAACGATCTTGTCCCGACAGCGTTGCGCCAACTGCCGCACAGACGCTTCGGCATCGCCGAGCGTCCGCAACCGATCCTCGAGCGTCGTCCAGTTCCCGAAGAGCTGACGGCGCTCGGAATCGATCTGTTCGAGCTCGGCACGCACAGATGCAGCGTGGGCGGCGACCGCTTTGAGATCGCGGCGAGCAACGAGATCGCTGCGCAACTGCGCGGCTCGGTTGACGTTGCTGCCGAGCTCCCGGGCCAAGCGCTCGGCGACCGAGAGATCGCCATCGGCCCGTGTGGCGAGTTCGACCTCCGTTGCCGACTGGTTCTCGACCGCCGAGACGTTGGTTTCGACGCTGCGCACGATTGCATCGACGAGCTCGGCGGCATCGGCCAGGCTCCGACCGACGGGACTGCCGAGCGTGTCGACCAACGGCTCGTTCGCGAGCGCAGCGGCCTTGGCGCGGTCGTGCTCCACCAGAGCGGAGATTGCTTCGAGTCGAGCACCGACGACCTTGCGAGCCACGAACGCGGCAGCGAGATCGGCACGGTCCTTGTCCGACCCAGCGGTACGGACACGGTCCTCCAACGACAGCATCGTGTCGGTACGCGCTGCCAACCAGTCGTTCCACTGGGTCAGCAACGCTGTCATCTGCTGGGTGGTCGGCGTGGCAGTCACGGGGCCGGGACCTCCCGTCCGTAGATGGCCGGCGGCGGATCGATCACCGTGTCGCTGAGGACGCCCACGAGCCACTTGGAGTAGATGTCGCTCCAGCGCCCATCTGTGCGCATCTCGGCGATCACACCGTTGACGAACTGGACGAAGTCGATCTTGTCCTTGGCCATGCCGAGTCCGTACGGCTCGTCGGTGAACTTGTCGCCGACGACCTCGGTGTTGGGATCCTGAGCAGCCAGACCCGCCAACACCGTGTCGTCGCCGGTTGCTCCGTCGGCTTCGCCCTGTTGCATTGCGACCAGGCAGTCCGTGACGTCGGGCTTGGCCAGCACGACCAGCTGGCCGAACCTGTTGCCCTCGTTGCGGCGCAGCAGATCGATGTTTGTGCTTCCCTCGGGCGCACACACGGTTGCTTTGCCGGCGTTGAGCTCGTCGATGCTTTCGAACCCCGAGCCCTTCTTGACGAGCACCCGTTGCCCCGCATCGAAGTAGGTCGAGGAGAACGCGATCCGCAGCCAGCGATTGCAGTTGATCGTCATCGTGTGGGCGACGATGTCGACGCCCCCGTTGTCGGGGCCGGCCTCGAGGTTGGGAAGGCGGTCTGCGTAGGTGATGACCTTATACGTGATGTGCGATTCGCCGTCGGGACCGAAGATCGCCTTGGCCACCTCCTTCAGCATGTCGATGTCGAATCCCTCGATCTGGTTCTTCAGGGGGTTGCGCGCCCCGAACAGCAGCGTGTCACCCGAGACACCGACGATCAACTTGTCGCGTATACGAATTTCCGCCATCGTCGAGTTGGTCGGGAGCTTGTCCGGGGACGGCAGCGGGCCCTGCGGCTCGTAGGACCGTTGCGGGTTGAGGGCTGCCTCGGGCGGCGAGCACGTCGGTGCTGCCGGGGTGACCGCGGTTGTGGTCGGGGGCGCCTCGCCTTCGATGGCGGCAGGCAACCGAACCGCGCCTGAGCACGCCGCGACCACGAGCGAGCCGAGCGCCAACGACAAGAGCGCGGGGCGGTGGCGGCTCATCGGTATTCCTTCAGCCGCTGACCGCAACCGAGTGCGGCGAGCACGCCGACCAACAGACCGATGACGAAGACGACGTTGCGCAGCGTGCCCATCGGCGACACCGCGTCGCCGAGATGGACTGATGCGTTGGTGCCCTCTGTGGTCGCAATCTGGCCGACTGCCTGATCGAACTCGTCGAAGACTTTGACGGCGTTGACGCCTGAGGACGCGTCCTGCGCGCCAAGGCTGACGGTAACGGCTGCGTCCCAGTTGCCCCCGTCGTCGAGCTTGCGTATTTCGGAATGTGCGATCCTGTAACTCTTGTAAGCGCTGCGTGCGTCCGTCAGAACTCCTTCATCGCTGCGTATTCCGCTATCGAGCTCCTTCGTCACCACGTCGTTGCCGAGCTGCCAGTTCGCTTCGTTGGCAGCTCCGTTGCCGCGGTTGATGAGCGTCAACGCCTCTTGCGACTGCGCCTCGAATGCTGCGGCTCGGGCTTGGGCGGCGTCGTCGGCCGCGGACAGTTGGTTGCCGACCGCCGAGTCGGCGTCGCTGACCGCACCCGCCTGCTTGGTGCCACCGATCAGCAATAGCAAGAACAGCACGAGCAGCGCGATGGCTATCGGAACGTTGACGATCCTGCGGAACGTGCGCCACATCCACCAACTTCCCACCACGAGGGACACGAACAGCAACCAACCCGACAGGTGCAGCCAGACACCAGCGCGGTGCGCTGTCGCCAGGCTGCGGTTGATCTGGCTGCGCTGCGATGCCTCGGTCTGGCGCAACGAAGAGACGATGTCGGGCGTCTCGGGGTCGCTGTTAGTGACAATCCCATTGGCCTGCCGCTGATACGTGGCACCAACCGGGAATCCCTGGCGATTGTTGGCTCTGGCTTGCTCGACCAATCCGACGTAACTACCGAGCAGCCGGCTGGCTTCGCTGAGTTGTTCGAGGTCGGCGGCGCCGGCCGCAGCGGAAACCGCGACCAATCCGTCCCCGGCCTTGGCGATCTCGTCGAGGTACGCCGTGCGCTGCGCCGGGTCCTCCTGCCCGCTGCGAAGGTACGACGAGCTGGCGATCGCGTCAGCGTGCACGATGCGAACCTGAATGTCCTGCAGTGCCAGCAAGTGGGCCGACGCGTTGCGCACGTCGCGTATCGCCTTCGCTCGTTGGTTGACACCGAAGGCGCCGACCACGGCGAAGATCACGGCGAGCACGATGAACACCGCTCGCAGCACTGAGAGCCTGGCGGGCGTCGACGTGGCGGCCAAGCTGCGCAGGAGCGGCTGCGAACTGAACGGAGGCGGCTGCGTAGGCGTCGTTGTTGTTGCGGCTGGGGGCACCCCACCTCCTCGTCGTCGGAGTGTATGCGCAACTCTTGACGATGCGAACGGGTTGGGTACCGTTATCACATGCCTGCAGCGTTCCTTCACCCCTATGCCAAACCCACTCGTGAGAGCTTCATCCGCATCGATCGCGGCGAAGGTGCTCTGGTGTGGGACGAGAACGGTCGCGAGTTGGTCGATGGAATGGCCAGCCTCTGGTACAACGCGATCGGCCACGGGCGTGAAGAGATGGCCGAGGTCATCGCCCGCCAGGTGCGCACGCTCGGCGCCTACTCCACGTTCGATCCGTTCACCAACGAGCCTGCAGAGACACTGGCCGAGGAGTTGCGCGAGATCGCACCGACGCCCAACGCCAGGGTGTTCTTCACCTGCTCGGGCTCCGAGTCGATCGACACGGTGATGAAGCTGGCCCGCATGGCCCATGTGCAAGCAGGGCAGCCGCAACGCAAGCTCATCATCAGCCGCACGCGTGGTTACCACGGCGTCGCCTACGGCGGCACCAGCGCTCTCGGCATCGCTGCGTACAAGGACAACTTCGGGCCCTTCGTCGATGAAGTCGTGACAGTGCCCGCCGACGATGTCGAGGCGATTGCCACCCTGATGAGCCAACGCGGCAACGAAGTTGCGGCAATCATGACCGAGCCGGTGCAAGGTGCCGGCGGCGTATTCCCGCCGGCCGACGGCTACCTGCAGTCGCTACGAAAGCTGTGCGATCAACACGGCGCCTACCTCATCTTCGACGAGGTCATCACTGGTTACGGTCGCACGGGTAGCTGGTTTGCGGCTCACCACTACGGCGTGTCGCCCGACTTCGCTACCTTCGCCAAGGGCATCACATCGGGGTACATCCCGCTGGGTGGGGTGTTCATCGGCCTCGCTCCGACCGCCGCGTTGGAGAGCGACCCGGAGTTCTTCCTGACGCACGGCTTCACGTACTCCGGGCACCCCACGGCGTGCGTGGCCGGGCTGAAGAACCTGGAGATCATTCGCCGCGAAGGTTTGGTCGAGCGCGCCAAGCACATCGGCGATCGTCTGGGCGGCGGGCTTCAGGCACTCGCGTCCGACGGCGTTGTCGAAAGTGTCCGGGGCATCGGCGGGATGTGGGCCCTGCGCCTTCGTCCCGACCAGGACGCCAAGGCGATGCGCGACCACATGCTCGACAAAAGCAATGTGATCGTTCGGGCATTGGCCGATGGCCTTGTGATGTGCCCGCCGTTGGTGATCCGCGACGAGCACATAGACCAGTTGGTCGACGCCGTCGCTGCGGCGGCTGGATGAAGTTCGGAATTTTCTACGAACACCAGATCGGTCGGCCGTGGGACGACGGCACCGAATATCAACTGATCCAGAACGCGCTCGACCAGGTGGAGCTGGCCGATGCACTCGGCATCCAGTACGTGTGGGAGGTTGAGCACCACTTCCTCGAGGAGTACAGCCACTCCTCGGCACCCGAGGTGTTCCTAGCTGCGTGCAGCCAGCGCACCAAGAACATCCGTCTGGGGCACGGAATCATCCTCACCGCACCGAAGTTCAACCACCCTGCGCGGACTGCCGAACGGGTCAGCATGCTCGACCTCGTCAGCGGCGGTCGGGTCGAGTTCGGC
>JANMRB010000175.1:0-29690 GCA_031370825.1 Ilumatobacteraceae bacterium | reverse complement strand
CGTTGCAGTGGCGGCGGCAAATCCCTTGCGTTTGGGCATCGCCGCGTCGAACGAGCTCGCTCGAATTCGCGCCATGCTCGACGAGATCAGCGAGCATCGCATCGATCCATCCCAGGCGATTCGATGGATCAAACGCAACGATCCGCTCGCGGCTTGACGTCGCGAACCTCACGGATAGCCTGAGGTTCATGCCGGCTCTGTCCACGATCATTTGGCTGATCGCCGGCCTGGCAATCGCTGTCATCCTGTGGAAAAGCGGCATTGGCCTGCTGAGAAGCTTCACAACTCCGATGGCGCCACCTCCACCTGCCGGTGAGCTGCGCAAGGTCAACGTCAGGTACCGCTGCAGCGTCTGCGGCCTAGAAATCAAGCTCACACTGGCCCCGGACGAAGATCCACCCCCGCCGCGTCACTGTCTCGAGGACATGGAAATCGTCGCGCCGCTCTATGACTGATCTCCACAGCCTGTGGATAAATATGTGCGGAAACTACAAGAGTGTGAGTTGACTCAGCGCCATTTCGTAGCTACCCACAGGCCTGCCAAGAGGAAACCGAGCCCGATCAGCACCGGCGTGTTGGTGGTATCCCAGATGACATAACGCGACAGAATTGCGAGGACGCCGATCGCCAAGAGGGTAAGCATCAGCACGGGCACCCATCGCGGACTCTCGTAGAAATCCTTCGGCGTGGGCGGTGTGTACCGCGACGATGCCGAGACTGCTGCCGACGACGAGGAGATCGACTCGTGCGTCGTCGTAGCCTGTCCCGGTCTGGTGCCCTTCGGGGTCACCCGACCCGATGTCTTGCGTTTCGGTGGAGCCACGGCGTGAGAGCATAGGCCACAGAACACATTCGACACGACCGGTAGCACTGCGGCAGTCTGGGGCGGTGACAACCAAGCGGGTTCTTGTGATCGATAGCTACGACAGCTTCGTCTACAACCTCGTCCAGTACATCGGCGAGCTCGGCGCCGACCCCATCGTCGTGCGCAACGATCAGGTCACCGTCGACGAGGCCCTCGCTCTCGAGCCCGATGCGTTGCTGCTGTCACCTGGGCCCGGTCGACCCGAGGACGCTGGCATCATCTGTCCGGCAGTATCCGCGTTCGCCGAGCGCGGCATTCCAGTGCTCGGTGTCTGTCTCGGCCTCCAGGCCATCGGCCAGGTGTACGGCGGCACTATCGTTCGTGCGCCGACCTTGATGCATGGCAAGACATCACCCATCGAGCACTGCGGCGTCGGAGTGTTTCGCGACCTCCCATCACCACTGACGGCCACCCGCTACCACAGCCTGGTCATCGATCCGGCGACGATCCCAGCATGCCTCGAAGTAACAGCAACATCGGGTGACGTCGTGATGGGAGTTCGACATCGAACGCTCCCGATCGAGGGCGTGCAGTTCCATCCAGAGAGCATCCTCACCGCGGTCGGCCACGACCTGTTGCGCAACTTCCTCGACACCGAGCGCTGAAGAACCCCGACCTCAGCGGCTTACGGCGTCACGTTGTCGCTGTCAGAGGCCGAGTTGTTGCTCCCAGCAGGATCGCTCACACCACCGGGCGTTGAGATCGTGACTGTGTTTGTCAGGGTCCCCGAGCTCGCGGAGACTGTGCCCGAGACGATGAACGTCACAGAGCCACCGACTGGAAGGTCGATCGCGGCATTGATGTTGCCGTTGCCGTTCGACGGGCAGTTCGCGCTGCCGTTGGCCGAACACGTCCACGTCACTCCGCTGAGCCCACTGGGCATGATGTCGGAGACGAAGGCCGCCGAAACGGACGAAGGGCCGGCGTTGCTGGCCACGATCGTGTACGTCACGGCCGAGTTCTGCGACTTCGTCGAGGCACCATCCGTGATGGTCACCGACAGGTCGGCCGTTGGTGGATTAGTCGTGGTCGCAGGGATGGTTGTCGTGGTCGGCGGGATCGTGGTGGTCGGCTCGGGTGCTGCTTTGCCGACCTTCAACTTGATGGTCGTACCGGGCAGCACGGAGTCGGTCGACGGAATGCTCTGCGAGATGACGTGTCCATCGTCGGGTGAGCCGATGGCGACCGTTACGAACTGCACGTCTGCGAGGAGGCCGCGATTGGTCAACTGATTGCGGGCTGCCGCCTCGGTGAGACCTTCAACCGGTGGTACCCGCACCTTGGCCGGTCCGGCCGAGACGATGACGTTGATGTTCGATCCCCTTGCGACCGGCGTGTTCACCGCGGGATCTGTACGCAAAACGATGTTCGCCGGGATGTCGGCACTTGGCTCGGGGGTCAAGGTGACGACGAATGCGTAGGGCTCGGCCTCGAGGAGGGCTTTCGCTGCGGCACCGTCCTGGCCCGTGACCTCGGGGACGCCGACCTGATCCGGCGCCTTCGAGACCGTGAGGATGACGACTGTGCCCTGAACTGCAGACTGGCCGAACGGTGGATTGGTGCTCAACACCTTTCCCGGTTCGAGCGACGAATCGAGCACGAACACCGTGTCGGGTGAGACAGTGAAGCCAGCGCCCGTCAACGTGCTGGTCGCTTCGTCGACCGTCTGCCCCTTCACATCGGGTATCGGTATCGGAGTCTTGATCGGGTTGTACAAGACATCGATCGCCGTACCGACGTTGACGATGGTTCCGGCCACCGGTCGGGTTTCCACGACGGCACCCTCGACAGCGTCGGGCGTGATCTGCTCGATCTTGTTGAACGCGAGCCCGGCATCCTCGAGCTTCTGCGTGGCTTCGTCGAGGGGCAGGCCGACAACGTTCTCGAGCGGGAACGTTGTCGGCTTCGGATCATTTTTCAGCACGTTGAACAACACGATGGCGCCCGCGACGAGAATCATCAAGGCAGCGAACGCGGCAATGCCGTACCAGTTGGTCTTGCGGCGTGCCGGTGGCCGCTGCTGCGGCATCATCGCAGTGCGCGACATGACCGTGGTTGCGCCCTGGGCCGGATTGGCAGCGGTTCGCGGCATCGCCCGAGTCACGTTGGCCGCAGAACCAGTGTCGCCGCTGCGCGGCAACGCCGCAGCCGCTCCCGCGACCGCGGCGAGCGCCATCACCGGCTCACCGCTGCGATAGCGGCGCAGGTCGTCGCGCAGCGCGTCAGCATTGGGGTAGCGCATGTTGGGATCCTTGGCCAGCAGCTTGGCGACGATTGCCTCGAAGGGACGCGGGACGTCGGCGACCAACTGGTTCAATGGCTGCGGCATATCGTGAACTTGCTTGTAAGCGATGCTGACCGGGTTCTCACCTGCGAACGGCGGCTTGCCCGCGACCATCTCGTACAACACGATCCCTAGCGAGTACAGATCGCTGCGAGGATCCGGTTGCGCGCCTTGGGCCTGTTCGGGCGAGAAGTAGGTGGCCGTGCCCATGACGGAACCGACCTGCGTCAAGTTGTTCTCGCTCGGTGCGTTCATCGCCCGGGCAATACCGAAGTCGGCGACCTTCACCTGGCCGTTGGAACCGATCAAGATGTTTGCTGGCTTGATGTCCCGGTGCACCACACCGCTGGCATGGGCATTGCCTAGCGCGGCTGCAACTTCGTTGGCGATCTCGGCGGCTTGCACTGAGTTGACGTGGCCGTTGGCTCGCAGGATGTCGGCAAGCGTGCGCCCCTGCACGTACTCCATCGCCATGAAATACGTGTTGGCGTACTTGCCCCAGTCGTAGACCGCGACGATGTTGGGGTGGGTCAAGTTGGCAGCGGACTGTGCCTCTCGGCGGAAACGCTCGACGAAGTTCGGGTCGGTGGCGAATTCGGGAAAGAGCACCTTGATTGCGACGAGGCGATCGAGCAACAGGTCGCGCGCGAGGAAGACGTCGGCCATGCCACCCCGTCCGATGCGTTGCTGAATTTCGTAGCGGTCGTTGAGAACCGTCCGCTCGCCGTTGTCTGTCACGTGCTGCCTACGCTGCTTTCTTGCGCGTCGAACGCGCCACGAGGATACCTACGCAACGACGTCGATCTGACGTCACCTGCGCGTCACCCGCCCGCCGCGCTGGGGTTTGCGAAGAGATAATCGAGCACAGTTTTTGCGATCGGCCCGGCCAACCTTCCCCCGGTTCCTGCACTGATCTCGTCGTCGGGACCGCCCTTCAGCACGACGGCGATGGCGTATTGCGGATCCGTCGCGGGTGCGAATCCGATGATCCATGCGTTCGACCGCTCAGGGCCGGTGGTGTTCAATTGCGCCGTTCCGGTCTTGGCCGCAGCCTGGATACCGCCCTCGAGTTGCATCGGCTTTCCGGTGCCTTGGTTGACGACGCCAATCATCAGCGTGGTCAGCGTCTCGGCTGTCGCCGGCGCGATCGGCGTCTTCCACACCGACGGAGTAGTGCGCGTCAGCACTCCTCCATCGTGGTCGAGCGTGGCGTCGATCACGTGCGGCTTCATCATCACGCCGCCGTTCGCGAGGGTGCTAGCGATCATCGCCATGTGCAGCGGAACCATGGTGGTGCTGCCCTGACCGAAACCGCCGATCGCCAACAATGGAAGTTGATCGGTGAAATCGGAGACCTCTCCGAAGCTGCTGGCGGCCGGCGCCGGCAGATCGACGGGCACCTTCTCGCCGATGCCCCATTTCTTGGTGCCCTCCACCATCTTCTCAGGGCCGAGCTCGATCGCGAGTTGGGCGAAAGGGATGTTGCAGCTCCGGTAGAACACCTCGACCATCGAGCCCCCGCACACCGTGCCGCCGAAGTTCTGAATCGGGTCCGTGGTCTGCGGCGGCACGTATGACTTCGAAGGGGGGAACTGACGGTCGAGCGCGGTGACCCCGTTCTCGAAGGCGATCGACGTGGTGATGACCTTGAAGCTCGACCCTGGCATGTACCGCTCTTGGTACGCGTTGGCCAGCAGCGGTTTGCCGGGCAGGGCGTTGAGGAAGGTGAGCACCTCTTCGGCCCGCTTGCTGTTGTGCACGGCGACATCGGCGGGGTTGTAGCGGGGGTTGCTGATCATCGCGATCACCGCGCCCGTATGTGGGTTCATCACCACGACTGAGCCCTCACGGGTGCCGAGTGCGTCCGCGGCCACCTGCTGGACGTCGGGTCGCATCGACAGCACCACACTGCCGGTGTTGTCGGTGCCGCGGAACAGCCCACCGATCGCGCGCAACTTCTGGTCGGTCGTATCGCCCATCAGCACATCGTTTTGCGTCTGCTCGATCTGCGTCGAGCCAAAGCTGAACGTGTAGTAGCCGGTGACGTTCCCGAACAGGTCGCCCAGCGGGTACTCGCGCTGGTACTTGAACTGGTCGCCGCGCGTCGTCGGCACGCTGCGGGCCAGGACGGTGCCGTCGGCTGCCACGATCGAGCCACGCGGTCGGTTGAAGTCGCGTTCGGTCTGGCGGTTGTTGCGCGGGTCGGCGTTGAGCTCTTGTTGACGGCCTACGGCCAGCACGTTCAACTGCACGAACAGCACCAGGTAGCAGGCCAACAGGGCAACGGCGAGTCGGCGGATCTGCTTGTTCATGCCCGCGCCTTCGCAGCGGCGCGACGCTGCCGATAGGCCTTGAGACGTTCCTGGGTGGTCAGTTCGTTCGGTGTCTCGCCGAGGCGCCGAGCCGTGGAATCACTGACGCGAATGAGCAGGGCCAGCAACACGTAGTTGGCCAGCAGGCTTGAGCCGCCGTAGCTGACGAATGGAAGGGCGATGCCGGTGAGCGGAACCACGCGAGTGACACCGCCGATGATGATGAAGGCCTGCATTCCAACAATGGTCGTGAGCCCGGTCGCCAGCAACTTGTCGAACGCGCGGTCGGCGCGAACGGCGATGCGCAACCCGCCGCCGATCATCAGCAGGAACCCGATCAGGATCGCTGTGGTGCCGAGCAGACCGAGCTCCTCGCCGATGGCCGCGAAGATGAAGTCGGTCTTCGCGACCGGGATCTTGTTGGGGCTCCCGAGACCGAGCCCGGTGCCGCCGGTTCCGCCATTCGCGAAGGCGAACATCGCCTGAACGACCTGATACCCCTTGCCGGAATATTGCGGCCACGGGTTGCGCCATATGGCGACGCGGGTCTTGACGTGATCGAACAACTTCCACGCGGCGAAGGCCGCTCCCGAAAAGAGCACCAGACCGATCACCAGATAGCTGGCTCGCTCGGTCGACACCCACATCATCACCACGAACAGCGTGAAGAAGAGCAGCGAAGACCCGAGGTCCTGTTCGGCGACCATCACCACGACCGCAAACCCCCATGCAAGCGCGATCGGCAGGAGGTGTCGCAACTCGGGAAGATGGAACGGGCCCACACGCCATGCGCCGGCGGCTATCAGCTCGCGGTGATCGGCGAGGTAGCCGGCGAAGAACAGGGCGAGAGCGATCTTGGCGAACTCGCCGGGCTGGAAGTTGATCGGCCCGAGGCTGACCCATATTCGCGCCCCGCCCTTGCTGTTGCCGACTCCCGGCACGAGGGGTAGGAGGAGCAAGGCTGCGCCTGCTGCGAGGAAGCTCCACTGGTAACGGGCCAGATCTCCAGCGCGTTGGATGATGACGAGAGTCGCGACATAGGCGACGATGGCCACGAAGGTCCACGTCGTCTGCAATCCTGCTGACCGTTCGCTGAGCCTGGCGATGATCACGTATCCGATGCCGTGAAGCAGCGCGGCCAGCGGAAGGATCGTTCCGTCGGCGCCCTTGGCAAGCACACGGTTGGCGACATGGGCGACAACCAGCAACCCAAGAACGACGATCAGGAACGGGACGAGGATCGGGGGAATCACCGCGTTCTTGCCGAGCGATGCCAAGGTGTAGGCAGCGCCGGTGATGCTCGCGGCCATCACGATCAGGCCGAGTTCCGTGCGACGCCGAGCGGCGGCAATCGGTGACGAGCTCATGGCCCCGATGTGCTCGTGCCGACGATCGTCGACGTCGAGCCGGACGCGAGCGTCGTGCTGGTCGAAATGGTCGTCGACGTCGTCGACGTCGTCGATGTGGATGATGAAGTCGACGAAGTCGAGGCTGGTTCGGTCACCGCGACGGTCGTCGTGGCGGGGGAGGGCTCGCCCTCGCTGCCGTTGTGCACTAGGACTGCGATCAGTGTGATGATGACCGTGAGCAACGCGGCAGCACCCACGAGCTTCAAGAAGCGGCGCGGGCTCCAACGGCCGGCGGTCGCCTCTGTGGCCTCGGCACCGTGGACGGGCGGCGCCAGTGGCGAGCCGGGATCAGCAAGGAGACCGGCCGCGCTGAGCACGCTGTTGGCGTCGGCGTCGATCATCGTTCCCGCAGAATCGGACCCTGGCCAGCCGGGCTCCGATTCGAGCTCGGCATCTGCACCGGTCGGCTCGACGCCTTGCAACACGTCGACCACGACAACCGTCACGTTGTCGCGCCCACCGTTGGCGTTGGCTTTGGCAACGAGTTGGTCGGCGCAGGCCTGCGCGTCGCTGGTCGCGAGCGCGATGGCCGCTATCTCATCGTCGTGCACCTCATCGACGAGACCGTCGCTGCAGAGTATGAAGCGATCGCCGTGGACCATCGGAACCAACCAGGTATCGACACGGACTGTGGGCTCGATGCCGAGAGCGCGCGTGACGATGTTGCGCCGCGGGTGCGTTCGCGCCTCATCTTCGGAGATATGACCGGTGTTGACCAGCTCCTGCACGTAGCTGTGGTCGAGCGTTGCCCTGTGCAGCTCGCCGTTGCGCAAGAGGTAGGTGCGTGAATCGCCCACGTTGATCAGGGCGAAGCGGGCGACATTGGATTCGTCCGCACGCAACACCACGAGCGCTGTCAGCGTCGTGCCCATTCCTTGGTGGTCGGCGCTGGCATGGGCCGCTTGAAAGATCGAGGCGTTCGCTTCGACCACCGAGGCGATGACGACGCCTACGTTGCTGGCACCAGTACCGAGCCTGTCGCGGATGATGCGTGCCGCGATCTCGCTGGCGACCTCGCCAGCTTGATGCCCACCCATTCCGTCGGCAACGCCGAACACCATCGGCTCGGCGACGAAGGCGTCCTCATTTCCGGCGCGCACCAAACCGACGTCGCTGGCAGCGCCCCAACGCACGGCAGGCTGGTCGGTGAAGGCGACGTGGTCGCTCACTATTCGGCCTCGAACAAGGTGCCGCCGACTTGCACCCGGTCGCCCTTGGTGAGACGTTCCGCAGCCGTCAGGCGTTTGCCGTTGAGATACGTCCCGTTGGTGGAGCCGAGGTCCTCGATCATCACTGACCCGGAGTCGCGAAAGACTCGAGCATGCAGTTGCGAGACGAATGAGTCGTTGGGCATCCCGATCGTGCACGTGCCGGCTCGGCCGATTGTGATCTCGTCGCCGAGCGCGTACGCCGAACCTCTCGTCGCCTTCGGTTCAAGCACGACGAACCGAGCGATGCTTCCTCGGCGGCCCTTAGGTGCGCGAATCGGTCGCTTGGACTGCTTGGGTGCGGGGTTGAGCGGCGATGGCGCGGCGACCGTCGGATCAGCCGGACCGATGCCAGCGTGTGCCTGCGAGGCAACGCCCTGCTGAGGACCGCGCACCTCACTCCACACCGCCCACAGGACTCTGGCGAAGAAGAGGTAGAGCGACGCAAGCAGTACGTACTTGAGAATGCCGAGGAGCGGCTCGGTGGCAGCCGCGATCACGTTGCCTCGAAGCGCAGATGCGTGCTCCCGACGCTCACGATGTCGCCGTCGGCCAACGTCCGCTCGCCATCGATTCGTGTGCCGTTGATCTTGGTGCCGTTGGTGGACCCGAGGTCGACGATGACAAACGCGTTGCCGCGGTGATGAACCTCAGTGTGCTTCCGGCTGACGTTGGCATCTGGCAGGGCAATCGTGCAGTCGGGCAACCGCCCGATCGTGACGATCCGGTCGGTGAGTGCAACGCGTTCTCCCGACGGCAGGATCAACGACGCCGGGCCACCCCCACCGGCCTCGCGGAGCCGCGAATTCACCGTGAACCGACCCGGCTTGAGGTTGTTGTCGACCGCCATCTCCACCCGAACGGGGCCCATGAAATAGAACCCCTCGGCTTTGGCGTATTCGCGTGCGGTTTCGCACAGTTCGTTGTTCAACGCTTCGTGGATGTCGGCGAATCCAGCGTGATCCTTGGCGCTCAGTTGAAAGGCGAAGTCATTTGGGACTATTCGGCGGCCTTTGACGTCGACACTGCGATTGTCGTCCATCTCGCGCAAGAGACGCCGGCCGAGCTCGACCGGACGAATGCTGGAATGAGAACCACGTGAGAACACGCCCTCGACCATACGCTCTAGTGACCGCTCGAACCCTTGCAATCCCATAACTTGGCGAAAGGGTAGTGGTACTGACCGGGTGTTCGCGTTCGCAGCGTTGCGAACCCGCTGTTCACCCACGGAATAGGTGTTGGGGGCGAGGGTGGCGATTGCTAGCGTAAGACCCTCTACTCGGGCGAGTGGCGAAATGGCAGACGCGCTAGCTTCAGGTGCTAGTAATCGAAAGGTTGTGGGGGTTCAAGTCCCCCCTCGCCCACGCTGGGAACGATCCCGAACACGGCGACGTACGCGAGCACGCCGGACGGTAGCCGATTCTGTGGAGAACGAACTTCGTCGCTCTCAGCGCGCTCAACGAGTTGTCAGCGACAAAGTTCGCCGGACAAACCGTAAAGGCCGAGACCGGATGGGTCGAACGGTGACCTAAGATCGCGGATTCCCCAACTCGAATTCTGATTGGATGCCCGGCCCCAGCACACACATGTCATCCCCGTTGCTTCCCTTACTGTCGTCACGTCGCCAGGTGCTCAGAGCTGGGCTGATGGCTGCCGCCGGTGCGTACGTCGCACGTGGCTTCATCGGTGAAAATGTGGCGAGTGCATCGATGCGGCTCCCGGCGTCCACGCAGGTCTCGGTCGTCGGCGATTCGCTGACCACCGGCACGGTGCTGTACCAGGCCGACGCCTTCGCCGACGCCGGATTCGAGCGCACGACCATCGATGCGTTCAAAAGTCGCGGCGTGCGCACCAAGGTGAAGAGGGACCCGCACACAGGGCTGACCGCTGTCGATGCCATTCGCGACGCGGTCGGCGACTCGGAGCTGTGGGTCGTCGAACTGGGCACGAACGATGCCGGCATCCATCGCAAGGAGCAATATCCGGAACTGATCCTGCAGATGATGGATCGAATCGGTGGTGGCCACTACGTCATGTGGGTCAACGTCTACCTGCCGGCGAAACCGCAGCGGCAGCAGAACTGGAACGCTGCGCTGGCGGCCGTCGCCGTTGACTTCCCTGACGAGATGTTCGTCCTCAACTGGGCGACGTTGGCCGACCAGAACCCACGATGGACCAGCCACGACCACATCCACTGCACGCCCGTCGGTTACAAGAACCGGGCAACGGCAATTGCCAACGTCTGCCGCGTGCTGATCCCGAGTACGCCGAGCGTGCTGCGCCCGGTCCGCACCCGCCGGCCGGGCCTGACCATCCCCGAGCCGTAGGTCGACTGGTTTCAGCCGAACTCTGCGAGCATCTGTTGCGTCGCTACTTCGAGTCGGTCGGGGTCGTCGTGCATCCTGGCGACCAGCATCGCTCCTTCTAGGGTGCTGATCACCACCTGCGCGGCGCCTCGTGCCGACCCACGATGGCGCAAGGTTCCTGACCGCTGGCCTTCATCGAGCACGCGTTCCAGCCATGTCTCGTTGATGTCGAAGAATCGGACAATTGCGTGCTGCATCGGAAGCGGCAGCGTCTGGTATTCGGCCGCCAACATTCCGCACAAGCACATTCGCTGTTGACGCAGCACATCCAGATAGATGGCCGCATACGCGGAGATCTTCGCCGACGCATCGCCCGGTTCCTGATCGATCTGTTCGAGGGCTGCTTCGAATCGGCTGGTATATCGATTGATCAGGGCCTCGCCGAGCTCAGCTTTGGTCGAGAAGTGGTAGTGCAGCGCTGCTTTGGTCACGCCCAACTCGACAGCCACATCGGCGTAGCTGACCCCGTTGAACCCGCGGACCTGCACGAGTTGTTCGGCAACGTCGAGTGCCCGTTCAGCAGTGTCGGCGACGATGGTCTGCGCGCGATTCACGGAGTCGGAGCCTAGTCGCACCTTGACGTACTTACCTACTAGTAAGTAAGGTTCCTCCCAACCATCCAGGGGGGATAGAGGAGATGCCATGAGTGACACGTCCGATGCAGTGTCCGTCGTCGCTGCCTTCGGGGTCGCTTGGGGCGCTCACGATCTCGACAAGGCGTTGTCCATGATCACCGACGACTGCCGGTTCGAGGCCACGGGCCCAGCGCCCGATGGCACCCAGCACAAGGGTCTTGACGAGATCCGCTCGCCTGGCAACCGATCTTCGACAACACCAAGAGCAACTTCGAGGTCGAGGAGTCGTTGGCGATGGGCGATCGGGTCGTCGAGAGATGGTGCTACAGCTGGGATGGTGGTCACATACGCGGCGTCGATCTGTTTCGGGTCCGCGACGGCAAGGTGTGCGAGAAGTTCGCTTACGTGAAGGGCTGACCGATGATCGCCACCGACATCTCCACATCCCACCGACAAGCACTGGCATCGGTCCGCCCGATCGTCGCCGGCATTCGCGACGACCAGTGGGATCTGCCCACACCGTGCGCGGGCTGGACGGTGCGCGATCTCCTGAACCACATCGTTGCCGGCAATCTTTGGGCAGCGGCGCTGGCGCGTGGCCGAACGATCGACGAAGTCGGCTCCGCGCTCGACGGCGACATGTTGATTGCCGGTCCAGTCGCGGCCTACGACATGTCCGCAGAATCCGCGGCGAGCGTGTTCGAACTACCCGGCGCGCTGGAGGCGCCGTGTGCCGTTTCGTATGGACCGGTACCCGGGTCGGTGTACGCGGGTCATCGGTTCGTCGATGTGCTCATCCACGGTTGGGACCTGGCCTCGGCCACCGGCCAATCGACGGATCTCGATCCCAGCCTCGTCGAAGCGTGCTGGGAAGTAGTGCGGCCGCAGCTGTCGTTGCTGCAGGGCAGCGGGGAGTTCGGCGCCGCAACGCCATCCAGCGCTGAGGATCAAACCGAGTCGCAAGCCAGTTTGCTGGCCGCTCTCGGTCGAAGCACCTGACCCGGGCCCGTCGCAGGTTCGGCGGCTAGGTTCGCTTCGTGGCCAACCTCTCCGAGTCCGACGTAACAACAGCAGCTCAGGCCCTGTACCAGGCAGAGCTCGACAACGCGCCGATCACACCGATCTCCGAGACGTACCCCGGTGCCGACATCGAAGATGCCTACCGGATCTCGCAGGCGGTCACCTCCCTGAAGGTCGCGGCCGGCCGAGTGATCAAGGGCCACAAGATCGGTCTCACCTCCAAGGCGATGCGCGCCCTCACCAACGCCACGGAGCCCGACTACGGCACGATGTTCGACAACTGGTTCGTGATGGAAGGCAGCATCGTGCCGCGCAGCACGATGAACCGGCCATTGGTCGAAGTCGAGCTTGCCTTCGTGCTCAAAGAACCGCTCATCGGCCCGGCCGTCAACGTGGCCGACGTGATCCGGGCCACGGAGTTCGTGCTGCCGGCGATCGAGATCGTCGACACGCGCCAGCTCGGCCGTGGCCCGAACACCCTGATCGACAGCATTGCCGATGCCGCGGCCTGCGGCCTGGTGATCCTCGGCGCCAACCCGACGAAGTTGAACGACATCGATGTGCGCAACATCGGCGCCACGTTGTCGATCAACGGCGACATCGAAGAGAGTGGGATGGCACGCGCTGTCATGGGCAATCCGATAAACGCTGTCGCTTGGTTGGTCAACAAGCTTCACGAATACGGCGTCACTCCGCAGGCGGGCCACGTCATCCTGTCGGGGTCGTTCATCAAGGCGATCCCGTTCCAGGCCGGCGACAACGTCGACGCGCTGTTCAACAACGGCCTCGGCGAGGTCACATTCCGCGCCCGCTGACGGTGTTGGCGAGGATCAGTCATCGATGTAGGCGATGAACTCGCAGGTCGCGATCTTCGCGCTCGACACGAATTGCGTGTGACGCGCAGGACGCGAGTCCGCGTCGGGAAAGTGCTCGATCCAGATCGGGTTGCAGCTGTCGCGGTACGAGATGTCGGGCACGTAGAACGTGATGCGGGCGATGTGGCGCCATTCGGCACCGGCCTGCTCCAAGATCTGACCGATGTGATGGAACAGGTTGACGTACTGCGCCTCAGCGGACTCGGGTACCGTGCTCTCACCGGGGTCGCGCGCTGCGATCACGCTCGACACGAGCAATGGCCCGATGCGCGACGCCGCCGGGATCGGGTTGACATGGGTGAAGCTGGTGATCTCGATCGATTGCCTCGCCATCACGACTCACCGTTCTCCTGTTGTTTTGGCTGTTGGGCTTGTCGGGTCGCGTACCAGGCCTCGAACTCCGGACGGCGTTCCTTCGACACCGGGAACACGCCGACCGTGCTCTCGCCCGCATCGACACGCTCCAACGCCCACGCCTCCTCGGCCTCTTGTTGCACCGACGCAGCGGCCAGTTCAACCACCAACGAAGGTGGAATGACGACTGCGCCTTCACCGTCGCCGACGATGATGTCGCCGGGCAGGACGGTGACCCCGGCGCAGGCGATGGGGATCTGGTGCTCGAGCGGCATGTGCGTCCGACCGAAGGTCGCTGCGTGCGAAGCTCCGTGGTACACGGCGATGTCGAGCTCGGCGACCGCAGGCGTGTCGCGCACCGCCCCGTCGGTGATCATCCCGGTTGCCCCGCGTCGTAGAGCGCGGAGAGCGAAGACATCGCCGAACGTGCCGGCATCGGGCTGCCCACGGGCCTCGATCACCAACACTTCTTCTTGAGCCATGCTCTCGATTGCACGGCGCTGCGCATTCTGTCCCGACGTGTACTGCGAGTTGAGGTCTTCGCGCAGCGGCACGTACCGCAGGGTGTGGGCGTAGCCGAGCATTCGCTGACCGGGCTTGATCGGCTTCAGCCCAGTGAGGAACGTCGACCGGATCCCCTTGCGCTGGAGCTGGTTGGTCAACGTCGCAGTCGACACCGAGTTGAGCTGGGCGCGCAGCTCATCGGTGAGCAGAACCGGACGCGGTGGCTCGTCAGATGACATCGGCCTAGTCAAGCATGCAGGGCCTGCAGGGCCGCAACGCGGCCGCGACTCAGGTCAGTTCGTGCGTGTTCCAGGTCGGCCGGGTGTCGGCGGCCCGGACGTACTGCTCGGCGAGCCGGCGCAGGAGGTAGCTCTCGAAGCCTTCCTCGGGCAAGGCCGGCGCATACAGATGGCCCTGCTGGCGCACGCAACCGAGCGCGATCAGCGCATCGGCCTGGGCACCGGTCTCGACCCCGTCGGCTGTGACCTCGAGCCCGATCTCACGCGTCAGGGCAATGATCGACCTCACAATGGCGCGGTCGTGCGGGTGCGTCGTGATCGTGTCGATCGATATGCGGTCGATACGAACCTCGTCGAGTGGCAGGCGCCGCAGCATGTTGAGCGACGACACACCCTGGGCGAAATCGTCCAGGCAAACTCGACCGCCGCGCGCCCGGAACTCCGCAAGGTTCGACGCGGCGGACGGGAGGTCGACCGTGACGAACGACTCGCGCACGTCGACCGTCAACAGATGGGGATCAATGCCTTTGACCAACAGGTCGATGGGGTTGTCGCGCCACGGACGTTCGGTCGAATGCGGTGCCAGGTTGACGCGAAAGCGGAACCCTTCGGGCAGGCCCAGCACAGCGAGCCGGCGGATCTGTCGACGGGCGCCACCGAACACTCGCTCGGTCACGCGGTCGAGCAGGCCGGCTCTGACGGCGAGATCCATGAACTCGTGGGCCGCGACGACGGTGCCGTTGGGTTGCACCCATCGCGCCAGGAGCTCAGCGCCCACGATCATGCCGGTGCTGGCGTCGAGCTCGGGCTGGAAGAAGGGCACGATGTCACCGTCGTCGATCGCTCGTCGGAGGCGGAGCTCGAGATCGATCCGGTTGTTGTTCTCGCGAGCCAGCTCCGTGTCGAAATGGGTCACCCTGCTGCGTCCGGACGTCTTGGCCGTGTAGAGCGCCACGTTGGCGTTGCCCAGCACTGCACTGACGTTCGTGCCGTGCGTCGGGGCGTGGGCGATTCCGATGCTGACGGACGACGGCAGCTCGCGACCGGCTGCGTGAATCGCCTGGCTGAGAATTCCTTGCAGCTGGTGAGCAACGGCGACCGTCGAGCTCTCGTTGAATCCCGGGAGTGCGACGACGAACTCGTCGCCACCGATGCGCCCGGCGACACCCTTCGACTTGATGCACCGCTCGATCCGATCGGCGACGATCCTGAGGAAGTGATCCCCGCCGCGATGACCCAGGGTGTCGTTGATGGCCTTGAAGCGATCGAGATCGAGGAACAGCACGCCAACGGGGACGCTCTCACTCTCGCTGAGCAGACCTTCCAGGGTCTCGAACATCCCTCGCCGATTGAGCAACCCCGTCAGGGCGTCGTGGGTGGCCTGATGGGTCAGTTGCTGGATGGAGATAGCCAGCTGGGCGTTGGTCTCGGTCAGTTGGACCTGGTCCCGTTCGATCTCTTCGAGCAGATCCTCGCTCGTCTTCTGAAGCGCGATCGCCGTGCGCACCGTCTTGGTCAACGTCGAATGGATCACGGTGAGCGCCGCCGAATAGAACAACCACAGCACCGCCAGGCCGCGTAGGCGAACGTCGGCCGAGGTCGACAACGTGTATGCGGAGAGCACTGCCATCGGGACTAGCAAGCTGGCAAACATGTCGCGGCGCCCGGCGGTCAACATCGCCGCGATGGCGCTGGCAGTTGTCGGGAACACCGCGAAGAGCATCACCATCTCGACCGAAGCCGGGCTGGCCACCCACGTCGTCATGCCGAACACGACGCCCATCGACAGCAGGCCCGTTCGAAGCAGCATCACGATCCACCGCGGGGTGGCCACAGAGCCGGACCTGGCCGTGGAGGTCCTGGCCGAACGACGGTATGCCGCCACGCTGGCGGAGATCAGCACGGTCGAGAACGAGGCCGCCGCCATCCACCATTGAAGGCGGAACACGTCGTTCTCGCCCTTTGTCAAGACTCCGACAAGGACTGTGAATGGGAGCAGCCAGAACGGAGCAATGGCGACGTTCGCGACGACAGGAACGAGAGCCCGTTCCTGAAGGCATGCGTCGTGATCGTCCCTCGTTGGCGATTCCGCCTCCGCCACCGCATTCTCCTTGGCCGTTGGCGCATTCTGCGCTGGTTTGTTATCGGTCGGATCAGGTCACATCCTGAGCCGCAATCTCGATTGTTTTGGCTGCCCGACTTCGCCATGTCGTCGGCCAGAATGAACGCCGTGCGTGGTCGTTTTGCTCCTTCCCCCACCGGTTCCCTGCACCTCGGCAACCTTCGCACGGCGCTGATCGCCTGGCTCACCGCCAGAAAAGCCGGCGACGAGTTCATCGTCCGCATGGAGGATCTCGACCGGGTGACCTCGTCTCGGGCACACGAAGTCGATCAGCTCCGGTCCCTACATGCCCTGGGCCTGGACTGGGACGGCGAGGTCGTTCGCCAATCGGAACGCTTCGGGCTCTACCGGCTGGCGATCGATCGCTTGCGCGCCAACGGGCTCGTCTACGAGTGCTACTGCACCCGCCGCGAGATCCGTGAAGCGGTTCGAGCGCCGCAGGGAACCGACAAGGAGGGCGCATATCCCGGCACGTGTCGTCACTTGACCAACCAGGACCAGAGCGCACTTCGCGCCGCGGGTCGCCGGCCGGCGTTGCGTCTGCTGACCGACGGCCATGAGGAGTCGTTCGAGGACCGGTTCAGCGGTCGGCACGCGGGTCGGGTCGACGATCTCGTGCTGCAGCGCAATGACGGTGTGCCCGCCTACAACTTGGCCGTGGTCGTCGACGACTCAGCCCAGGGCGTGACCGAGGTCGTTCGAGGCGATGATCTGGTCGCCTCGACACCGAGTCAGATCTTGCTGCATCGACTGCTCGGGCTGACGATCCCCGAATACGCGCATGTCCCGCTAGTCCTGGCCCCGGACGGATCCCGTCTGGCCAAGCGTCATGGCGCGGTAACCCTCGGAGATCTGGCCGCCCGCGGCTATTCACCCGGCGACGTCTGTTCGCGCCTCGCCGACAGCCTCGGTATCGATACAGGTGGCCGCCCGGTGATGGCTCGCGAACTGTTGGATCGCTTCGACCTGGGGAAGATCCCTGCGACACCATGGCAGCTCGGTGCCGACGAACTCTGACACGATCGTGGAGATGTTCGACGATCTGCAGCAACTGCTCGGCTATCAGGGCGCGATCGACGAACGGGTTGGCGCCGAGATCGTCGGGCCGGATCTGTTGGTCGTGCCGTGTTGGATGCCGCAGTTCTGTGCCACTGTCGTGCGTGCCGCAGAGGCGATCGGGGCTTTCGAACCCCAGCCGGACGATCCAGTGCCTGGTCACGAAGTGTCGCTGGCTGTGATCAGCCCACGGCTGTTCGAGATGGTGCAGGAAGACTTCGGCTCGCGCATCTGGCCGCAGCTCCAAGTGGTGTGGCCGTTCGTCGACTACTACGGCCTTCGCGACGCCTTCGTCATTCGCTACGCGCCGGGTGAGCAGGAGTCGCTGCGAATTCACCACGACGTCGCCCAGGTCTCTGGCTCGATCAAGCTCAATGACGGATATGCCGGGGCTGATCTGGTGTTCCCTCGCCAGGCGTTCGACAACTCCGCCGTGGGTATCGGCGAGATGCTGGTGTGGCCGTCGCTGGTCACTCATCCGCACGAGACCGCCCAACTCACCGACGGCATCAAATATGCCCTTACGGTATGGTTCGAGCTGCCGTCGTTCTGAGACTTCGATGGAGTAAAATCCCGGTGAGATGAATCGGCGAGCCTCGTACCAGTCCTTGCCGCTCGTGTTCCCCGTTTTGGCTCTCGCCCTCTGTTCATGCACGCAAAAGGGGTCATCCGCGGCAGCGCAGACCCTTCCCCCGCCCATCACGCTGTCCGGATTACCGGCGCCCACCTCTGAAGATGTAGCTACGACACCCGTCACCACCGAGGCACCGACAACCACCGAGGCGCCCACCACGACTGAAGCGCCGCCGACGACCACCGAGGCGCCGACCACTACCGAGGCACCCACGACGACCACCGAGGCGGCGCCGTCCAACGTCGAGATTGTGGGTGTTTCCGAGCAGCCGCTTGCGGCAGTCGGTGGACACAGCGGTGAAGCCACTGCGGCGGTGCAGGCGCGGCTGCTGCAGCTCGGTTTCTGGAACAGCGGCGCCGACGGCAACTACGGGTTCACCACCAAGCAGGCGGTGATGGCCTTTCAAAAGTACATCGGGTTGCCCCCTGACGGTTTCGTCAACCGGACGACTGCCGACTACTTGGCCAACTTCGTCGAGAAGGCTCATGCCTCGGCAGACACTGGCACACTCGTCGAGGTCGACAAGGCGAAACAATTGCTGTTCATCGTCGTCGACGGCAAGACGCAGTGGACGTTCAACACCTCGACCGGCACCGGTATCCCCTACGAGGCGCCCAACAAGAACGACCCGACCAAGATCGAGACGGGCGATGCCGTCACTCCTGAGGGTTTGTTCCACACGACGCGGGAGCGACCTGAGGGCTGGTGGGAGGGCGACCTCGGCCAGATCTACCGTCCGAAGTACTTCCATGGTGGTGTAGCGGTGCACGGCATGACCAGTGTGCCGAACCGCCCCGCCTCACATGGCTGCGTCCGCCTCAGCACCGCGGCGATGGACTTCATCTGGGATCAGAACCTCATGCCGCTGCACATCACGGTGTGGGTTCACAGCTGACGATCAGCCGACCAGATCTCGAAGACGTCGTTCCAGATCGATCGTCGAAGCCGGGAGCTCACCGTCCCAGACCTGCGGGTCCGCCGCGCGCGTGATGGGCGAGTCGTGCAGCACCCGACTCAACGTTTCGGCGCGATGCCGGGTCGACTCCGAATTTCCGGCTAGCACGATCACACGGCTGCGATGACGAACGATCGTCTCACCCTGGCGGAAGACCTCGGCCACGACGCCGGCGGTTGTGACCATCACAGCGTCGCGTTCGAACGGTGCCAGGTCGTCGGTGTTGGCGTCGACGATCACGAAGCAGTAGGCCTCTGTCGGAGCCACCCCGAACGCACGGCAGTGCTGGTAGATCTCCTTCAGGCGGAGTCGAAGAACCGTCGGGGTGCCGAGACCCGTGACCGCATCGATGCACAGTCCAGAATGCCCGCCGCGCACATATCGCTCGGCCCACCCCTCCGCAACCGCGGCCAACGATTCGAACGAGCGCAGTTCTGCCCGACTCGAACGCTTCGTGAGATCGGAGAGCCCATGCAGCCAGGCGTTGAGTTGCTCGAGTGGCCAACCGAGATCTCCAAGTGTGTTGCCCAATCGGCGTAACGCCCCGCGCAGTCCGCGCCGGCGCGTACGAAGGGCCTCGACCACCTCTGTTGCGCCGTCGATGATGCTTAGATCCAGCTCTTTCCCGGCGTCCAACACGATCCGCGACAGCCAGTCATCGAGGACGTTCTGCCAGTCGCTATTTATGCCGAAAAGTGCCCCTCGAGATCGTCCCATGTCGCGTTATCGGCGCGATTTCGGCGCCGCTTGAGTCACTTGTCGGCGCGGCGGATCCGTAACTTTCGATCGTCGGAGGTGAAGCACCGTCCGGTTTCGAGGTCGAACCGCCAGCCGTGGAGAGTGCACACCAGTTCGCCCTCATCGATCTCCCCGAAAACGCCCAGATCGGCTTGTCGGTGCGGACACAATCGCTCGACCATGTAATCGCCGATGCGAACCTCTTCGCCCGCGAGATCGCTGCGTAGTGGGTCGAGGTAACGCCTCGCCTCGGCTTCAGCGCGGCGCATCCGCTCCGGCGAGAGCGACTTGAAGAAGTTGTAGAGGTACTCGTTGAACGGGCCCTCCCGCCATGCCCGGAACCTGCATGACAAGAACAGGGCATTGCTCCAATCGACTGCTCGTTGGGCGACCACGGTCTCTACCAACTCACGTTGGATGTCGAAGCGGAAGGCATAGCTCTCTCCCGTTGACTCGCGTACCTCGCCGTTTGGAAAATCGATGATCACCGCCAGGTCGCCGGCATGGAGCAAGCAGCTGTCGCCGATGCCGGTGCGCAGCGCTGGGCACATCGCCAGCAGGGGTTCCCACCAGTCCTTCAGCGATGTCAGCAGATCCGTGCTCGGCGGTTTCCACCTGTGGTGCATGTCGGTGAGCCATGGCATCGAGTCGGCTTGATAGTTGCGGAGGTAGTCGGCCTTGTGCTCGAAGATGTCGTCGACGGCTTCGTCGGCCATCGGGTGCGTAACCGTGATGGATTCACCATCGATGTCGATGGCCGTGCCAGGAATGGCCAGGATCCCCCGATGGCCCCTCGCGGCAAGCCGAGTCATGAAGCTGCGCTGGTCCGGAAAGATGCTCAGCTCGTCGCCGTCGATCACGTTGAGATGGAACAGTTCCGGATCGAGAAAGGCCGGTGGACCGGCGCTGGGCACGACAGCTCGCGCCCCGACGGCCTCGACGTAGCGCATCGCCCTGGCGAACTGGCTGGTCACCTTGGCATCGACGAGCTCGCGCATGCGCTGCGGTGGTTCGTCATAGACCATCGGATACCAGATCGCGCCGCTGTACTGCAGCCAGTGAAGATCGACGCGGCCGTGGGCGCGAAGCGCGTCGAGATCATCGGTGCGGCAGTCATTCTGATTGACGAGGCGAGCAGTCCCGTCGCTGACCACCAGAGCGGAGTCGCCACCCGGGCCGTCGGTGATGCTGGTCTCGACGTGAATTGCTATTTGCAGGTGCCGACCGAGCGCCATCTCCTGGCCGTCGATCGTGCGGATGATCTTGTCGAACCCCAACGCGCGGATCCTTCGTTCCAGTTCCTTCGTCGGAAATCCGGGGACGAGCACGGTTGCCTCGCGGCTGACGTGCTCGGCCAGCCACGTCTCGTCGAGATGATCGGCGTGAAGGTGCGAGATGTAGAGGTACGTCGGATTTTCAATCCGCTGCATCAGATCGGAAGGCAGTTGATCGTTGCGGGGAAACACGAACCAAGATCCGAAGAACGCCGGCACGAACCACGGGTCGCACAGGATCGACCCGTCGAGAGTGTCGATCAAGATGCCGGCGTGACCGACGGATGTGGCGCGCATTCGAAACGAGGCTAGGCGCCTATCGGAGTGTTTGCTGCCCCCAGCCGCGGTGGCCGGAAGCACTCCGTCGGGCGGTCGTTCGTGCGCCGCCGGTTGTGTCAGGCGACGGGGGGATCGGTGAACTGCTGGCCGGCGCGCGAGACGTGCTCGGTCCAGGTGCTGCCGTCCCAGTAGCGCAGTTCGAATCGTACAGCGGGGTCCGCGTACCAGCCGGCGGGAACTGCCGGTGCACCGGCCGGGGTCGCGCCAGCGGGTGAAACGGATGCAGGAACGACTTCGTAGCTCGGGGTCGCCGTTGGTCCGGGCGTCGTTCCCGGCGCGATGGTCACTGGAGGCTGCCCGGCCCGCTCGGGGATCGTGGGCGCGGACGATGTGGACGGTGTGGCGGGCTCGGGCGCGATCGCCCAACCCGACGGCTCACTGACATCATCCGGCTTCGAGTCCGGCTTGGGCTCGGCATCCGAATCTGTTTTGGCGGGCAGTGACAGCGACGACGACTCTTCCTCTGCCTTTTCCTTGTCGTCTACTTTCGGCGCAGCGGTGGCCTCGGGGACCTTGACCGAATCGGTGGCATCGTCCTTGGCGCCGTCCTTTTCACGGCTGACGAAGGCGGTGACGTCGCCACCCGTTGGGACGATGGCTACGACCAGCCAACCCTCCGCAGCCTTGGCGGTGAGCTTCGTGGCGAGAGCCGACGGATCGTAGGACGAGGCGCTGATCGATTCGAATTCCTGCATGGACCGAGAGCGTAGTGTGCCGCGACCGCGCTTGACGTCACGTCGGGCGCACGTTTCTCACGCAATCTGCGTGTTCAGCCTCAAGTTGGCAGGACCAGGGCATGCACGTCGGTGTCCGATGGAGCGCCGTCGTAGATCAGCTCGCCGTCGCGCAGCGCCAGCAGCCGGCCGACCTGTTTGACGAAGCTCAGTTCGTGCGTGGCGATCAGCAGCGTCGCGCCGTTTGAGGAGGCCGCGTCGAACAGTCTGAGGAGTGCTTGCTTGCCGGGTTCGTCGAGGCCGACGAAGGGCTCGTCGACCAACATCAGCTTGAACGGCCGGACGAAGGCCAGGGTTATTGCCGCCTTCTGTCGCAGGCCGCGACTGAACGTCGTTGGGATGTCATCACGTCTCGGAGTCAGCCCGATCTGCTCGAGCAGCTCCTCCGCACGGTTCTCCCATTCGGTCACACCATGCAGGCGGGCGACGAACTCGAGGTGCTCCCACAGCGAGAGGTCGTCGTAGAAGGTCGGCATGTCGCTGAGCCATGACAGCAGACGCCGCGCTTCTTGTGTGCCTGCGTCGTGACGGCCGATCTGCACGCTTCCCCCGGTGGCCTCCAACAACCCGGCGGACATCTTCATCAAGGTCGTCTTGCCGCTGCCGTTGTGGCCGACCAGCGCGACCTTCGCGCCGGATTCGATCGTCAGGGTCAGTGGCTCGAGTGCCGGCCGATCGCCGTAGCTCTTGGTGAGTTGCCGGGTCGAAAGTTCGGTCATGAGCACAGCTCGTGGGTGCGAACGGTCACGATGTGCTCCGTTGTTGTTTGGTGTAGGCCTGGCCGTCGGACATGAACTGGCGGAACTTTCGCCGCCACTGGTCCCGACGACGGACCCAGTAGCTGACCAGGAGGATGAGGAGTGATGCGGCGACGGCTCCGCGCAGGGCCGCGCCGGTTGTCGAGGTGCCGGAGCGTTCCGCGTGGCGAACCAACAGGATCGTGCTGGCGGCGATCGCGCTGACCAGGATCGGCAGGCCGACGCGCAGCGCGCTGGACATGCCTGCCATCTCAGGAGGCACAAAGGTCTGCTGGGTGTTCTTCGTCGGGTCGGGAGCATCGCGAACGATGCTGACAACACCACCGGCGGCACCTGCCAGAACGGTCGGAAGGGCGAGGATCGCCGCGGGGGCGATCGCGCGTGACGTGCCGAGTACGACCACGGCGCTGGCGGCGGCAACGACCGCAAAGGGGATGAGTGCAACGGCCGGCGCGAGCAGGTGGCGGACCAGAAGTTCACCGCGCTCGATCGGCAGGCTGTCGGTGCGGTCGGGCTGATCGACCTCTTGCGACAGAGGCTCCATCGCTTCGAGCCCCAGTATGAAGAGCATGAAGGCGGTGCCGATCAGCGCCGGTGTCGTTCCACGCATCACCATGGCTTGCAGCACCCCGGCCATCGCCGCGAATGCTGTCATTCGCACCAGCCGTGTGGCCGGGAAGCGAGCGACGCTGGCGATCCCGCGCCGGGGGATGGGATGGCTGATCCACCGCGGAACACGAAGCCACGGTCTGGCGCGTGTCTGCTCCTGATTCAGTTGCCTACGCAGCAGGATCACTGTTCGCAGATCTTGCATAGTCACGGCGAAGCGCAACTGGGCTACCAGGCTGCTGCGCCGGGCGAGGGCATCGAGCGACGTCTGTTGCAACATGCCCACACCGACGAGGAGAACGATCGCCGCGATCAACGCCGCGGCCAGATCGATCGGATGTTGCCGCCAGCCCCACATGGCCAGGCTCCCGAACTGATTTGCAGGGCCCGGGAGGTGCCACGCCAGCGCGGCACTCTGCCAGGCAAGCCCGGCGAGCCCCAACGAGGTGGCCATCCACAGCGGTAGACGGATGGCGTGCGCGATCAACGCTGCCCCGGCCCACAACAGAGCAGTGGCGATGCCGAACGCGGTACCGCTGGCAGCCCAGGCGACCGGTGCGCCCGGGAGTCGTCGGCCGGCCAGTTGGCCGACGATCGCGCCGAACACTGCGCCGAGAGAAGCGGCGCTGCGAACCCGTTGAGTGACCGGTCGCAGCAACGCCCGCATGCGATCGACCGGTGACAGCATGACGTAGGTGACGTCGGGCGCTTCGAGAGCCAGCGGGCCACCCTGCGCGCCGCTTCGCATGCCGGCGAGCAGAGCCAGCATCGTGACCATCCCGATCAGTGCCGGTCCATTCCTGGCGACATCGGCAACGGCATTCGCGGAGACGGTCTCATCTCCGATGGCGCTGCTGATCCACAGCACCGTCCCGCCTCCGAACAAGGCGACGAGGTAGACGCGGTACGCGGCGTCGAACCATTCGATGTCACCGAGGCGATGACGCTTGCGACGGCGACGTAGGTCGTAGAGAACGTCGAGTGCGGTGTCACTCACCGGTTGCGGCCTCACGGTTCGGGTCGGCTGACCAACCCGACCAACTGGCCACATAGAGGCGAGGAACGGCGAGACCGGCGTGTTCCATGGCCAACACGTTCATGCATGCACTCACGCCCGATCCGCAGTACGCGACGACCTCGTGTTGGTTGTCGGCCCCGAGTTCCTGGTAGTAGCCGCGGAGGTCGGTGGTAGATCGAGGCATGCCGTCTGGCCCGAGCACGGCTGACCACGGCGCGCTCCGTGCTCCGGGTATGTGGCCGGGTCGTTTGTCGATCTGCACGACCTCGCCGATGAATCGTTGATGAGACCTGGCGTCGATCGCGGCGCCGCCCGCTGCGACGATCTGCTCGACGTCGTCGGCCCCGGCTAGCCGATCCTTCGGCCAATCCGTGATGGTGAACTCGACTGGCACCGGTGTGCGTGCGGGGCCTGTCTCCAGCGGTCCGGTCCAGGTTTCGAGCCCGCCGCTCAACACGGTTGCGTCGCTACCCAACATTCGCAGCATCACAGCCAGACGTCCGGCAGTCAGCCCACCCGTGTCGTCGTACGCGATGACGAGGGTGTCGTTGGAGATGCCGAGCGAGCCCATCGCCTGCGCAAATGCGACTGCAGACGGAAACGGGTGGCGACCCTCGGTGTCCGGTTGGTCGTGCGCCGCTAGTTGAAGATCTAGGTCGACCCACAACGCTCCGGGAAGATGACAGGCCTCGAACGCGGCTCGACCGTCGCGGCCGTCCAAGTACCAGCGCACGTCGGCCAGCACGGCCTCGGGATGAGCTTCGCCGAAGTGTTGATCGACGAATGGTGGGATCACTGCACGTCTCGCTCTGCGAGGGCACTTGCTTGAGCCAATATGTCGCGCAGCGGACGCCCGAGTGCGGCGGCAGCAGCAGCGGCATCGTCGTACTCGATCTTCACGCGGCCGAGTGCCACCTTGGCGCGCACAAGGTGCCCATCGACGTTCACTTGACGCTCGGTGCGTTGTTGGGGCCAGCGGCGAAGTTCCATGCCGCGTAGGCCCAACGAGCCGGTCTCGCGCAGCAGCAGCGCCCCTATCAGCGGTGCAGCCGAAGGGTCGCACAGCACGTGGACGGTGTGAGCCGGCCGCCCCTTCTTCATCACGATCGGCGACGCCCACGCGTCGTGCGCGCCGGCGGCGATCAATGTTGCGATCGTGTGGGCGATCACCTCACCGGTGGCATCGTCGACGTTGGTCTCCAACAGCTGGGCGTTCTGTCCGGGCTCGGGCATCACGGTCGGCGATGCGGCTTCGCCGATCACGACCTGGACGACGTTGGGACGACCGGAGATGTCGGCGCTGCCTGCGCCATATCCCACGGAGGCGACGTTGATCGCCGGCATCGGACCGAATTCGTCGGCCAGCGCGCACATCAGCGCCACGCCGGTCGGTGTGGCCAGCTCCTTGCGGTCGTCGACCCCGCGGCTCGGGGCGTTGCGCCGGGCGAGCAGCTCGGTGACCGCCGGGGCAGGGTTTGGTAACTGCCCATGCGCTGCCATCACGGTCCCCTCACCGACCGTGATCGAGCTGCACACGATTCTGGCGATGTCGAGCGATTCCAACGCCGCGCATGTGCCGACGATGTCGACGATCGCGTCGACCGATCCGACCTCGTGGAACTCGACGTCCTCAGGCGACGTGCGGTGCATCGCACCCTCGACGTCGGCGAGCATCGCGAATGTTCGTTGGGCGCGATCGCGGACGCGCTCCGGCAGATCGGCGGCATCGATGAGCTCGCGAATCGCCCGGTACCCGCGGTGGTGATCGTGGTGATCGTCGTCGTCGTGCTGATGACTGTGATCGTCGACGACAACGTGGGCCTGTGTGGCAGCGATGCCACATCGCATCACGTCTTCGAACGACAAGGCATACCCGTCGAGGTCGAGCCGGCCGACGAGATCGGCAATGACCATCGGATCGGCTCCCGCATCGACGAGCGAGGCCATCGTCATGTCGCCCGCAGTTCCGGCGAAGCAGTGAAACCAGGCAATTCGCGTCACGGCATCATTCTGGCGATCGCGCACGCTGCTCCAAACCCGTTGTCGATTCCAACGACGGTGACCCCGCTGGCGCACGAAGCATGCATCGCCAGCAACGCGGTGATGCCATCGAGACTGGATCCATACCCGACGCTCGTCGGTACGGCCACGACGGGACCGCTGGTGAGACCACCAATCACGCTGGCGAGTGCGCCTTCCATCCCGGCCACCACGACCACTGCGTCGGCCGCCGTGACACGGTCGATGTGGGCCAGGAGACGGTGCAAGCCGGAAACTCCGACGTCGGCAAGTCGATCGGGTGTGAAGCCATACGCACGCAGCGTCAGCACGCATTCGTCGACGATCTCGACATCGCTCGTTCCGGCGCTGGTCACCAGCACCTGCGACGTTCGGCTTGGCTCGGGTCGTCGCCACAGGACGGCGCCGGTTGCTCGCTCGCCCGGCCCGTACGTCGCACAGACGGCGTCGATCTGTGCCGCGTCGGCACGCGTCAGCAACACGGGTCCGACGCCGTTCGTCAGCAACTCGCCGACTATGGCAACGCACTGCTCGACGCTCTTGCCCCGGCCGTAGACCGCCTCGGGCATGCCCTGTCGCAAGGCGCGGTGGTGATCGACCAGAGCATCACCGACTTCGGCGAACGGAAGGCGCCGCAGTCGTTCCACCGCGGCATCGGGTGTGACGACGCCGCTGCGCACGTCGTCGATCAATTGGCGCAGCGTTGGTTCGTCCACCCGCCCATTGTGGCGGCGATCAGCTCCCAGTATCGAGCGCGTCCAGAAATGCGTGGCCCGGTATCCGCAAGATGTGCCCTGCGGAGGTGCAGCGGACCGTCGCAGTGCGCGGCACTGCATAGAGCACACCGAGCTCGCCGAACGAGTCGCCCGCACCCAACGAGCGGATGAAGTCGGGGGTGTGGCCGAAGTGGCTGATCGACACGTCGAAGGTCCCGTCGAGGATGAAGAACACGTCGAAGCTGTGCTCACCCTGGTGCGTGATGACATCTCCCGTGGCGACGCTTTCTCGTTGCGTCGCCGCAGCCAGGTCGCGTAGTCCAACGGGTGTCGCGAAGCGGAGTGACGGGATGGTTCCGAGCAAAGAGCTGACCGGTTGCGAGGGATGGCTGGCGGACCCCGAATCGTGCACCCCGGACATCAGCGCGATGTGCGGCTTGCCGAACGCCGATCGAACCTGCCCGTACCAGGCTTGGGTCAGCGCGGCACTGCCCGTGATCGTTGTGCTGGGACTCTCGATGTTGCCGGTCATGTCGCTCCATTGACAGAGCGCGGGCCGATGGCGGGTGATACATCGTTAGCGAACTTCGAGCAACAGGGATTGATTCGAACGGCCGATGCGACCGGTGACGTCGAACAACGCCGTGTCCGACATTCCGATCCCTCGGCTCCCATGGTGCGTCCTGCTGGCCATTCCCACCCACTCGCCCTGCATGGGCTGAAAGAGGTGAACGGTGAGATCGGCGTTGACAAACAGGTGGGTCTCGAACGGCAGCACGTGAGAGATGCCGTTCGCAAAATCGGCAGCGCCGACGACGCGTTGCAACGAAGTCAGTGGTCTGTCGGGAAAGAGGGGAACGATCATCCGGATCCAGTCGAGCACTTCGCCACCGGATGAGTCGGGGAGACTGAGGAAGCGATGTTCGACGGCGCCGCTGTGGAAGCCGGTGTAATCCAGCGCGGTGATCTCCTCCTCGGTGCCGTGTTCAGGACCCAGGGGCGCGGGCTCGCGTTCGAGCATCTTCGCGACGGTCGGGTCGTTGATCGGCAGCGGAACGTCGGCCTGCCTGATCCGTAGCGCCCGTCCGCGGGCGAGAACCACTCCCTTACCAGCGAGAGTGACGGTCGCGTCGAGAATCGAAACCTTTCGCCCGGGCCGGGTCACGGTGACGTCCACAGCGAGCGGCTCCGTCGGGACTGGGCGCTCGAGCTCCACCGTCAGCCGTGCGATGAACCAGTCGATTCCGTCTTTTGGCATCTCCTCTATCGCGTCGGCGATCAACGCCGCCACGGGCCCACCGTGCAGGGCCCGTGGATCCCATGGACCGCGAGCGAAGTCCGTGGGCGTGACGAGGTTCTCGTCGACCCGCCGGAACAACGACACAGGGCTGTCGGTCGCGTCCGCTACGGCGGCGAGTGTATTTGGCCCGGTTGGAGACGGCACGACCAATAGCCTGTGACACGTGATTGGTCCCACGACTCGCATCGGCTTTCTCGGTCCGCTCGGCACGTTCACGGAGCAGGCGCTGAAGTCGCAGCCCGATCTGTCCGCCGTCGAACATGTGCTGTATCGCACGATGCCCGACGTGCTCGACGCCGTCGAAGCAGGCGACGTCGATTTCGGATTCGTGGCGATCGAGAACTCGATCGAGGGAATGGTCAACCTGACGCAGGACGAGTTGGCGTTCAGCCACGACCTGTTGATCCAACGAGAAGTGGTGCTCGATATCGAGCACTGCCTGCTGGCCAAACCCGGAACTACCTTGGCCGATGTCAAGACCGTTTTGTCGATCCCCGTCGCTACTGCGCAATGCCACGCCTACGTGCGCGCCAACTTGCCGCAGGCCGAGCTTCGTGCAGCCAACTCGACAGCCGAGGCCGCGCGCATCGTCAGCGAAGAGGCGGGCACCGGCTCCGCCGCGATCGCACCGCACATCGCCGGCGATGTGTACGGCCTCGCAGTGCTCGCCGAAGACATTGCCGATCACGCCGGCAACCAGACTCGCTTCGTCCTTGTAGCCCGCTCCGGCGTGCCGGCACGAACAGGTCACGACCGCACCGGCTTGGTGATCTACCAACGTGCGGACGAGCCGGGAAGTCTCATCTCGATCCTGCAAGAGTTCGCGGCCCGTCGTATCAACCTGTCGAACCTGCTGTCGCGACCCACGAAGGACGGCGGCCTCGGCGACTACTGCTTCGTCGTGTACGCCGACGGCCACATCGCCGACGAACTGCTGGCCGACGCCGTGCGCTCACTTCGAGCCAAACAGGGCAAGGTCAAGTTCCTCGGCTCCTACCCAGCGTCGGGTGAACATGCCCACACCGCCCGCGAACACGCAGACGCCAGATGGCGCGAAGCCGACGACTGGGTCGAAACCTTGCGCGCCCAAATCGAATAGCTCCATCCGACGTTTCCCAACCCCACCCGGGAGGGACGCACACACTCCGTCGGCAGTTAGCCTCGAACCCGGAACGGTGGCAGAGCGGACAAATGCACCCGCCTTGAAAGCGGGAGGCTCACAAGGCCCGGGGGTTCGAATCCCTCCCGTTCCGCCAGTCGCGGCATTGGGGTCCACCGCAGTCACCGGAGACGGCGCATACGGCCGTCGGCGGTGACAGCGCCGTGCCCGTTGGTCGACACGGGCGTCTGAATGGTCCGCACGGGACCATCTCGGCGCCCACGTTCAGCACCCACGACCTACGCCCC
>JANMRB010000167.1:0-1871 GCA_031370825.1 Ilumatobacteraceae bacterium | reverse complement strand
GGCCTCGCTGATGCGAGCTCTATGGTCGCGGCGGAAGAAGGGCAGTGTCGCAAGCTGCGAGAGCGTGTCGTCGCGGCGTCGCGAATGCATGCCGACCAGCACGTTGTCGACAGCGCTCAGGTCTTTGAACAGGCGGATGTTCTGAAAGGTGCGGGCGATGCCGAGTCCCGCGACCCGATGGGCCGGCAGACCCGCGAGCTTGTCCGAGCCAATCCACGCCTGGCCGGACTGGAAGGGTATGTAGCCGGTGATGACGTTGACAAGGGTCGTCTTGCCCGCGCCGTTGGGCCCTATGAGGCCCTGGATCGCGCCCTCTTCAACGTCCAGCGACACCCCGTCGACGGCACGCACGCCGCCGAAGTGCCGCTGGACGCTATCCAGGCGAAGGAGCACTGGCTCTGGGCCGAGGCCACCATCGCGGCCTGACAATCGCCAGGCCGCCGCGCCCGACGATGCCCTGCGGCCTGAAGACGATGACAGCGATCAGGATGGCGCCGCTCACGACATCGCGGTAGTCGGCCGCCTGGCGAATGATCTCCGGCAGCATGGTGAGAAACAAAGCTCCGACCACCGGCCCGAAGATGTTGCCGCTCCCGCCCAACACTGCGAAGGTGAGGATCTGCACTGCGCGCGAGACGCCGTACTGTGCATCTCCTGGGTCGACAAAAAAATTGAGGTGCGCTTCGAGCCCGCCTGCGAAACCCGCGATCAGAGCGCTCAACGTGAAGGCCAGCAGCTTGTAGCGCGCCACGTTGATCCCCTGGCTCAGGGCGGCAAGCTCGTCCTGGCGGATGGCCGACCACGCATGGCCGAGCCTGCCTTTGGTCAGCCGCCACATCAGGAACACCACTACGACGACGGCGACAAGGACGAGATTGATCCCGCCCAGCGGATCGGCATTCCCGTTCTTGAGGCCGAGCCCCTCGCCCGTGATGGGCAGATTGAGGATTACGCCAAGCCGCAGGGCTTCGATGAAGCCAATCGTGGCGATGGCGAGAAACACGCCGCGCAGGCGCAGCACAGGCAATCCCACGAGGACGCCCACGACTCCGGCCAGCAGGGTTCCGACGGCGAGGTTCAGCGCGAAAGGGGTGTGCCAATACAGATCCATGAGCACCGAGGTGTACGCGCCGATGGCCATGAAGCCCGGCGCGGCAAGCGATAACTGGCCCGAGTACAGGACGACGAACATCGAGGTGGCGATGATGCTGTTGATGCCGATCTGGGCGATCAGCAGCGTGTGCGAGTTGTAAAAGGCGATCGGGTCCGATACCAGCTGGATCAGGAAATCCATCTGGTCCTCAAACCTTCTCTTTCAGCTGTGCGCCGAAAAGACCCTGCGGGCGCAGCACCAGCATGAGGAACAAGGCCGCGAAAGCGACGCCGGCTCGCGTGTTGCTCCCGAACACGACCAGAGCGAGCACCTCTATCAAGCCAAGCAGATACCCCCCGGCCACAGCGCCCGGAATGCTGCCCATGCCGCCCAGGACTATCACCGCTAGCCCACGCACCTCGACGTTGTCCCGGCCGATGTACGGGCTGATGTCGCCGAGCGCCACCCCGAAGAGGATGCCGGCCAGCCCCCCAAGGGCGGAAGAGATCACCAGCGTGAGCGAGATCATCCGGTCGACGTCGAGCCCCATGAGCTGCGCGGCGCGCGGATTCTCGGCCACAGCGCGCAGGCCGCGGCCGACCTGCGTGTAGCGCATCACGTAGCCCAGCACGAGCATCAGGAAGATCGAGATCGGGATGATGGCGACCTTGCTCGCCTCCAGGGTGAGACCCGCAACGTGCCAGGTCGGGTTGGGCACGATTCCCTCCGGGAAGCTGACCGAGTTGGCGCCGTCCACCCACAGCCAGTTGAACACCGT
>JANMRB010000069.1:0-2058 GCA_031370825.1 Ilumatobacteraceae bacterium | reverse complement strand
CATCACGTAGTAGCCCGCTGTCGCGAGACGTGAGGCCATGTCCTTCAACGCCGGACGGATGCTCGGGGCGTCCATCAGGTAGAGCACGACCGGATGCGGGCCATCGTGTTCGGGGTGGAAGATGAACGTGAGCATCTCCCCGTCCGGCGTCGTGACCATCTCTTCGCGTTCGACCATGTCGCGAGTCTGCCAGAGCCGCCGTCGGGGCCACTTCGACCGGAGCACGTCGCCGCGGGCACGGAACTCGGCCTCGTCGATGTCGCCCGCGCAGAGCCCGACGTTCCGTAACGGTGTGGAGAATCCCTCAGCGTCACGAGCGAGCGATATCGGTTTTGCGCTGGGTTGCACTCGGTCCACTGCGTTTGAAGACTGGCGCCCCTATACGGGGCCGCAACCTTCAAACGCTGAGTCGAGACCGCCCCGATTGCCCTGATGGAGCGGTTGGCAACCGAGACCGACGTTGCCATCTTGTCGACGTTCAACCGGCGGCAGCTACATCGTGTTTCGAACTTTGCCCCATTCATCTCATCTCGCTGGCGAACTCAACTACCTCTGACGCCAGATCAGTGACGCCAGATCAGTGACGCCAGATCAGTGACGCCAGATCAGTGACACCAGATCAGTGACGCCAGATCAGTGACGCCCGATTGGTGACACCCGGGGTAACGCTGGTCCCGTCGATAGCCTGAAACGTCGTGGCACAGAGCTTTTACGTCGAGACCTTGGGGTGCCCGAAGAACCAGGTCGACAGCGACAAGCTCATCGGGACCTTGCTCGCCGATGGGATGACACCGACGGATGATGCTGCTCTGGCCGATCTGGTCGTGGTCAACACATGCGCGTTCATCGACGAAGCCCGCAAGGAGTCCATCGACACGATCCTGGCTTTGGAGGATCAACGCAAAGACGGCGCCCGCCTCGTGGTGACGGGCTGCATGGCAGAGCGCTACGGCGCCGAGCTGGCGAGTGCGCTGCCCGAGGTCGATCAGGTGGCCGGTTTCGGCGTGCCGGTGAACCTCGGCCGCAAGCCTCTGTCGATCAGCGATGCGCCGATCCCGATGCTCGATCTGTTGAACCTGCCGCGGCCGAAGTCAACCAGTCCGTGGGCGTATGTCAAGATCGCGGAAGGGTGCGATCGCAGCTGCGGCTTCTGTGCCATTCCGTCGTTCCGCGGCCCGCAGCGAAGCCGCGATGTCTCGTCGATACTCGACGAGGTCGAACAGCTCGAGGCGCAGGAGATCGTCCTCGTCGCTCAAGACCTGGCCAGCTACGGCAAGGACCGACCCGACGAGTTGGGCGCAGGTTCCATCGTGCCGCTGGTCAAAGCAGTCAGCGCGATGGCGTCGTGGACACGGCTGCTGTACCTCTACCCAAGCGATCTATCGGACGAGTTGATCGACGCAATCCTGGCGACCGAGGTGGCGTACTTCGACCTGTCGTTGCAGCACGTCAGCAAGCCGATGCTACGGCGCATGCGCCGATGGGGCGACGGCGACAGGTTCCTGCGGCGCATCGAAGACATTCGCTCCCGCCAGTCCGATGCAGCGTTTCGTAGCAACTTCATCGTCGGCTATCCCGGCGAGACCGAAGAGGATCACGACCAGCTGCTGCGGTTCGTCGAAGAAGCCGAGCTCGATTGGTGCGGGTTCTTCAGGTACAGCGCCGAAGAGGGCACGTATGCGGTGGGGCTCGATGGTGTCGTCGAGTCGAGCTTGATGAACGAACGCCTGGCCGAGTTGCGCGAGTTGCAAGACGACATCACGGCGCGGCGTCGAGATGCACTGATCGGTACCACCGTGAAGGTCTTGGTCGACGAGGTCGGCGTGGCACGCAGCAGCCGAGAGGCTCCCGAGATCGACGGCATCATCGAGGTTCCGGCCGGACTGACCATCGGGCAGTTCCACACGGTACGGATCGTGGACGCGATGGGACCGGACCTCGTGGCAGAATCGGACTGATGCCCGTCGACCCATCAGCCGTCAAGACCTGGGCAAATCTGGTCACCGTGGCACGGGTTCTGATTGCGCCGTTCATGTTCGTGCTGATCCCCGACAAGCC
>JANMRB010000138.1:0-2746 GCA_031370825.1 Ilumatobacteraceae bacterium | reverse complement strand
GTGAGTGCCCGAGCTTTCGCGGCGATCGCCCCGATGCCCGCCTCGACCGTCACCACGATTCCTTCTTCAGCGGCAGCGAGAGCGAGGATCGATGGCGTCCCCAGCAGCACACGGCGTATGTCCGGGTGGGCACTGAACGTCGGTCCCATCTCGAACTGCTCGGTCTGGGCAAACCATCCCCAGATCGGCTGCGGCAAGGTCGCCTGCAATGCGGTGGCCACAAAGCTGAAAGCCGGTGCGCCCGGCCCACCGTTGAGGTACTTGTACGTACAGCCGACGGCCAGTTGCACTCCGGCCGCCGAAAGGTCCAGCTCCAGAACGCCGGCCGCGTGGGACAGGTCCCACAGCGACAGGCATCCGGCCGCGGTCGCCCTCGCTGTTTCTCCGGCTAGATCGGTCACCACCTCCGCGGTGCGATAGTCGACGACCGATCGGACGACTACGGCAACGTCGTCGAGATGCTCGAAGTCGTCACGCACTTCGAGGCCCCGCGACTTGGCTATCCCGTCGACAACGTAACGATCTGTCGGAAAGTCAGCCGGGCTGATCGCGATCGCGACTCGGTCGGGTCGCAGAGCGCACGCCGCGTCGACCAGTTGGTACAGGTTGACGGTCGTCGAGTCGTGAACGGCCACTTCACCGCGGCCGGCACCAATGATCGGGGCCAGGCGATCGCCCACCCGCCGGGGCATTTCGAGCCAGTCCTCCCACGAACGGACCAACCCGCCTGCCCACTCGTGTTCCAGGACATGTTGCAATCTCGCGGCGGTACGTCGCGGCATCATCCCCAGGGAGTTCCCATCGAGGTACACCAACGACTCATCCGCGACCACGAACTCGTCGCGCCACGAGGCAAGGGGATCGCGGGCGTCGAGAGCCAGCGCGTCTGCGCGAGTGAGCACCCGGATACCTACTCGATCAAGCCGGTGAAACTGGAATGCCTCACGTAGCCCTCGTTGGTGAATTCGGCAATCTCCACGGTGGCTCGCAGTTCGGGACGTACCCATATCGCGTCGCGCGAATACTCCCTGGGTGGCAGCGAGCTGAACGGGCAGGTGTCGGTTCGCAGGCTCTTCAGCCGGGAGGTCAGGTCGTGCAGCGTGCGTTGGTCGAAGCCCGTGCCCACACCTCCCGCAAAACGCAAACCCTCGGGTTTGGGCACGCCAACCAGTAACGAGCCGAACGTGGTGTCGCGATTTCCACTTCCGGGCCTGTACCCGCCGATGACGACCTCGACGGTGTGCCTGTTCTTGACCTTTCGCCAGTTCGGCGTCCTCTTGCCGGGTACGTAGAGGCTTCCGAGACGTTTGGCCATGACACCTTCCAAACCTCGCTCGAGCGTGGCCCCGACCAGAGCAGCGCCATCACCGACACGATGGACAGGCACCATCCAGTTCGAGCCGGCTTCGACCAATCCTCCGACGAGCTCACGACGCTTTTCGTATGGCAGGCCGATCGTGTCCTGGCAGTTTATCGACAGCACATCGAAGGCGTAGAAGGCCACCTGTGTCGCGTGCTGCTGCATCAGTTCGAAGCTCGGCCGACCCTCGCCGTCGAGCACGACGAGCTCACCGTCGACGATCGCCGATTTGGCGTTGACCGACTCGGCGAAGTCGGACAGCTCGGGGTACTTCGCGGTGACGTCGATCAGGTTGCTGCTCTGCCAACGCGTCTCACCGCCGTCGACAAATGCCAGCGTGCGGTAGCCGTCGTACTTGATCTCGAATGCCCAGTTCTCGTCGTCATGCGGCAGGGTGCCGATGGCGGCTTTCATGGGCGCGACCGGATATCGCAGCGTCATCGGCGCGGCAATCTCGCGGAGATCACGCCGTCCGCCTCGAGTTGGTCGAGCTCGACAGCGTCGAGGTCCAGGAGGTCGCCGAGCACTGCACGGTTGTCTTCGCCTCGATACCGGGGCTCACCGCGCAACCCGACATCAGCACTCGCGAAATGCCACGGTGAGTTGGGAATCCGCAGGGTCCCGCCTCCCCGATCGCTGATCTCGACCACTACCCCTCGTTCCTTCGCCCACTCCGTGTCGCAGACCTCACGAAGCGACCGCAACGTGCCGGTCGCCAGGCCGTGCTCGGCCATCGCCGATTCGATGAGTTGCGGCGTCTCTACGGTTGCCGCCCACGCGCGCAGCACATCGACGATCTCGTCGAAATGGGCTACTCGTGACTGCACGTCGACGAAGCGCGGGTCGTCGACCAGGTCGGTCCTGCCGACCGCCTGCATGTACAGATCGAATGTGCCGCGCTCGGCAGGATGGCCGCTGATCATCACCTGCTCGCCATTGGCCGCTGTCAACACCGGGTACACACCGGGCCCGAAACTGCGGATCCACTGGGGGTCCACGTCACGGTCCCACAATTGGTCGTGGGCGTGCTCGTTGACATACAGCATGGTCTCGGCCATCGACACCTCGAGGAGATCCCCACGACCCGTGCGCTCGCGGCTGAACAGCGCGGCGAGGATGGCAGAAGCAGTCTCGAGCGATGTGTAGACATCGGCGTGGCTGAACGGGTCGTTGGCGTATTGACCGCCGCGGGCATCACCCTGCTCCTTCGTGATGCCGGTCTCGGCGCCCACCACTGGCGCGTACGCACGACGCGATGACCAAGGCCCCGTCGAGCCGTAGCCATTGATCGAGGCGTAGATGATGCGCGGGTTGTGCGCGACGACGGCGTCGTACCCGAGGCCCATCCGATCCATGACCCCGGGTCGAAAGTTCTCGATGAGGACA
>JANMRB010000110.1:0-18819 GCA_031370825.1 Ilumatobacteraceae bacterium | reverse complement strand
CCCGCTCGGCCCGGGTTACGTCACAGACGATTCGAGAAGGACCGAGACCGGGCAGGCCGCGGAGTTACGTCACAGACGATTCGCAACGGAACGCAACCCGGGGCGCCCGCTGGGTTACGTCACAGACGATTCACAAGAGGGCAGGAACACAGGCGGGGCAAGACGGCAAGACGGCAGGCGGCGGGCTGGCTGGCTGGCTGGCACGCAGATTGGCGGGCAGGCAACCAGCTGGCGGTGGAGCGCCGAAGTGACTGGGCTAGCCGAGACGTTCGATAATCGTCGCGTTGGCCATGCCTCCGCCTTCGCACATCGTCTGCAGGCCGTAGCGGCCGCCGGTGCGCTCCAGCTCATTGAGCAGCGTTGTCATCAGGCGCGCGCCGGAGGCTCCAAGTGGATGCCCGAGCGCGATCGCGCCACCATTGACGTTGACTCGCGCCATGTCTGGGTGCAGTTCCTTCTCCCATGCGAGTATCACTGAGGCGAAGGCCTCGTTGATCTCGACCAGGTCGATGTCGTCAATCGACATGCCGGCACGGGACAGGACCTTCTCGGTTGCCGGGATGGGTGCAGTAAGCATCATCCGCGGGTCGGCACCGGCCAGCGAGAAGTCCACGAAACGGGCACGTGGCCGCAGACCGAGTTGCGCTGCCTTTTCCTCGCTCATGATGAGCAACGCGGCCGCGCCATCGGTGATCTGCGACGAGTTGCCGGCCGTTACACGGCCGCCCTCCTCCTCGGTGCGGAAGACCGGCTTCAACTTGGCGAGGGACTCGATGGTCGTCTCCCGCAGCCCCTCGTCGATCGACACCATCGATCCGTCGCTACCGAGCACCGGGAGGATCTCCGCCTGGAACCGACCCTCTGCTGTAGCCCGCGCCGCGTATTGCTGCGAACGCGCCCCGAACTCGTCGAGGTCGGCCCGTGACAAACCCCACTTGTCGGCGATCAACTCGGCCGAAATGCCTTGCGGGACCAGACCACCACTTGGCGCGTAGCGCGCCCCCACCTTCGGCCCGAACGGGAAACCGAACTTGCCGTCCACCATCGACGCCCCCATCGGCACCCGCGTCATCACCTCGACTCCCGCGGCAACCACGACGTCGTACGCTCCTGCAATCACACCCTGCGCGGCAAAGTGTGCGGCCTGCTGGCTCGAGCCGCATTGCCGGTCGATGGTGGTACCCGGCACCGTCTCCGGCCAGCCCGCCGCGAGCACCGCGTTGCGGGCCACGTTCGCGGCCTGCTCCCCGACCTGCATGACGCAACCCATCACCACATCGTCGACGATGCCTGGGTCCACGCCCGTTCGGTCGATCAACGCCTTCAACGTCTCTGCGGCGAGATCCACCGGATGCCAATCCTTGAGCTTGCCGTTACGGCGGCCGAGGGGCGTACGGATGGCATCGACGATGACTGCAGTAGGCATGACAGCAGTCTTGCAGCGTGCCGGTCCCGGGACTCAAACTGGACGGGGACCCGGGACCGATTGGCGCAGGGACGTGCGAGAATGCTCGCATGCCACGAATCTCCATCGACGAGGTCCACCGCGCCGTCGCCGACACCAACGCGCCGCAGATGTTCCTGAAGTTGGCGAGAGAACATCCAGATCTTCCTGTCCTGCATTCGAGGAAGAGTGACGCTCCAGGTTCGTGGAACGTGTGGACTGCGCGGGAGTACACCGACACAGTGGCCACCGCAGTCGCAGGTCTGCGCGAGTCCGGCCTCGTCCAGAACGAACGCATCCTCCTGATGATGCGCAATCGTCCGGAGTTCCACTGGTTTGATCTCGCCGCGCAGTTCCTGCGGGCGACACCTGTCAGCATCTACAACTCGTCATCGCCCGAGGAGATCCAATACCTCGCCGATCACGCCGGCGCCGAGATCGCCATCGTCGAGGACGCATCATTCCTCGAACGGCTGTTGAAGGTGCGCAAAGAATTGCCGATGCTCAAGCAGATCTACGTAATCGATCCACCGCCAGAGGGCTGTCCCGATGGTGTGCAGCCGGTGTCGGTACTGATGGACAAAGGCACGGCCGCCGACCTCGATGCTCTCGCCGCCGAGATCCAGCCCGACGACATAGCAACCTTGATCTACACCAGCGGCACCACCGGTCCACCGAAAGGCGTGATGATCAGCCAATACAACGTGGTGTACACCGTCGAGTCATTGCGTCGCTGCTTCGGGTTCGACGACTTCGTAGGTAAGCGCGTCGTCAGCTACCTGCCGATGGCACACATCGCCGAACGGATGATGAGCCACTATCAAACCCTGATCCTCGGCTACAGCGTGTACTGCTGCCCCGACGCCAATCAGTTGTCCGCATACCTCAAAGAGGTGCATCCTGAGATCGTCTTCGGTGTTCCCAGGGTGTGGGAGAAGATCTTCAACGGCGTCAACGCCGCGCTCTCGGCTGACCCCGACAACAAGGCAAAGTTCGACGAGGGTGTCGCTGCCGCCATCGCCATCAAAGCCGCTGAACGCGAGGGGACTGCAACAAAGGAGCAGCGCGACACGTGGTCGTTCCTCGACACTGTCGCGTTCGCCAACATACGCGCTCTCGTCGGCCTCGACGCCACCGTCGCCGCAGTCACTGGCGCTGCCGCAATTCCTCGCCCGATCCTCGAGTGGTACAACGCAGTCGGCATACCACTCAGCGAGATCTACGGTATGAGCGAGTCCAGCGGCCCAATGACATGGAGCCCGAACGGTAACCGGCCCGGCTCCGTCGGCCAAGCCATCCCCGGTTGTGATGTGGTGATCGCCGACGACGGCGAGGTGTTGTGCCGAGGCGGCAACGTGTTCCGCGGGTACTACGAACGACCCGACAAGACCGATGAAGCGATCATCGACGGCTGGTTGCACTCGGGCGACATCGGCGAGCTGGATGACGACGGATACCTCCGGATCGTCGATCGCAAAAAGGAGTTGATCATCACGTCGGGCGGCAAGAACATCAGCCCGGCCAACCTGGAGGCAGCACTCAAGACCATCCCGTTGATCGGCCAAGCCGCCGCTATCGGCGACAATCGCAAGTTCTGCTCGGCGATCCTGGTCCTTGATCCCGAAGCGGCCCGGGTGTGGGCGAAGTCCCACGACAAGTCCGACGTCTCGCTCACCGACCTCGCCCTGGATCCCGTCGTCATCGCAGAGGTACAAAGCGGCGTCGACGAGGTCAACGAGCAGTTTGCTCAGGTCGAACGCATCAAGAAGTTCACGCTCGTCGGCGAAGAGTGGCTTCCCGACAGCGACATGCTGACCCCGACGTCGAAGCTCAAGCGCCGCGGCGTCAACGCCCGCTATGCCAACGAGATCGAGGCGATGTACAGCGGCCTCAGCTAATCGTTCATCCGTCGAGTTTGCTGAAGATCCTCTGCAGCGCAGCGATATCGGTATCACTCAGCAGGTTGGCGAAGTGCTGTTGCACCATCCGGCGATAGGTGATGTTGGCGTCGCGCCATTCAGCCCGTCCATCGCGCGTCAGCGATACGGTGACTGCCCGCTTGTCATCGGGAGTCGGTGTCGGCGCTCGTTGAACGAAGCCTTCCTCCTCGAGGCGATCGAGTCGCCGCGAGAGGCTTGACGGAAACTCGTGCAGCACCTCACACAACTCACGCACACGCATCGAGCCGCCCGACGCCTGCAGGGCGGCGAGAGTCTCGAACCACGCCAATGCAAGGTCGTAGTCGTTGATCAAACCCTCTTCGACCTTGCGTTGAATGTCGGCGGCGGTCACACCAAATGCACGCCACGTGGCCACGCGGCCGGCGTCGAGACGCGGCATGTATCAGGCGGTGGCTTTGAGCGCTGCAGCAAACGCTGCAAGACCGAGGTCGATCTCACGCTCATTGACCACGAGCGGCGGCATCCACCGCAAGCACTTGCCGTATGTACCGGCATTCATCACGATCATGTGCCCCTCTTCGAGACAGTGCTTCTGAATGGCCGCCACCCGAGCAGCGTCGTGGAACTCGGTGCCAACCATCAGCCCGAGCCCACGGACCTGGGCGATCACGTCGTGCTCACGAGCGAGCTCGCGAATGCCGGCCTGCAGCTGCTCGCCACGGGCGACGACGTTCTCCATGAAGCCGGGCTCGCTCATCACTTCGATCGTGGCCAAGGCTGCGGCGCAGCCAATCGCGTTACCGCCGTAGGTGCCACCGTGGCTGCCCGTCGGCCACTTGTCGTCGAGCTCGCGACGCGTACCGAGTGCCGCGAAGGGGAAGCCGCTGGCGATCCCCTTTGCCATGCAGATGACGTCGGGCTCGATTCCGTAGTGCTCGACAGCGAACATCTTGCCCGTTCGGCCGAAACCGCTCTGGACCTCGTCGGCAACGAAGATGATGCCGTGCTGACGGCAGCGCTCGACCAGACCGACCATGAATGCATGCGGCGCCGGGATGTAGCCACCTTCGCCGAGGACCGGCTCGAGGATGACGGCGGCCGTCTCCTCGGGCGCGGTCATGGACTTCAGCAGGTGATCGAATCCCTTCAATGCATCCGCCACGGCCGCGTCCTGGTCTTCAGCGAGCGGGTCCGGATACGGAGCGACGAACACGCCCGCCGGCAGGGCGAAATGCCCGGCGCGATAGCCAGTCTTCGACGTCGTCATGGCCATCGCCATGTGGGTGCGACCGTGGAAGCTCCCACTGAACACGATCGTGTTCGGGCGCTTGGTGACCTGCTTGGCCAGCTTGATGGCGGCCTCAGTGATCTCGGCGCCGGAGTTGGCGTAGAAGAAGGTGTCGATCGAGCCAGGTGACAGTTCGCTGAGCTTCGCAGCGAGGGGCTCGAGCAGGTCGTGCTTGTATACGTTGACCTGGGCGTGGATGAATCGCTGGGCCTGCTCACCGATCGCCTTGGCGACATGGGGGTGAGCGTGACCGGTGGAGTTGACAGCGATGCCCGCGGCGAAGTCGAGGTACTCCTCCCCGTCCGTTGTGGTGACCCAGCACCCCTTGCCAGTGGCGACCTTCAGCGGGGTCACCGAGAACCACACGTTGGACAGATGAGATGTCATGCCGGCAATGCTACGCCTCGCATAGCACCCGGTCGAGAGCCGACCGGGTCAGTTCGCGAACGCAGCAGCCAAGACATCCGCGTAGGTGTCGGCGAGATGAAACGTCATCGCCTCGCGGACCTTTTCGGGTACGTCCTCGAGATCTGGGCCATTGCGCTTCGGCAGGATCACCTCAGTGAGACCTGCACGATGAGCCGCGAGCACCTTCTGCTTGACGCCACCGATCGGCAACACCTTGCCCTGCAACGTGATCTCGCCGGTCATCCCGACGGTCGGCTTCACCGGCCGATCGGTCAGCAGCGACACGAGCGCAGTCGTCATGGTGATTCCGGCCGACGGACCGTCCTTCGGAACAGCTCCTGCAGGAACGTGAACGTGGACACGCTTGTTCATCGTGGCCAGATCGACCCCGAGTTGCGCGGCGTGCGAGCGCACGTAGCTCAGAGCGATCTGCGCGCTCTCTTTCATCACGTCACCGAGTTGACCGGTGAGGGTCAGTGACGGCTCACCATCGATCGCCAACGGAAACGCTGTTGTCTCGATAAAGAGCACGTCGCCGCCCATTCCGGTGACGGCCAATCCGGTGGCGACGCCGGGAACATTGGTGCGCTCCGGAATCTCGTCGTCGACCTTGACCCGACCGAGCCAGGTTCGCACGTCGCCGGCGTCGACCTCGATGGGAGTCGACCCCTCATCGATGGCAATCTTGGATGCGATCTTGCGTGTCAGCTTGCCGAGCTCGCGCTCCAAGGATCGAACCCCGGCTTCGCGGGTGTAGCCAGTGATCGTCGCACGTATCGCAGCCTCGGACAGCGAAACCTCATCGGTCCGCAACCCGGCGAGCTCGACCTGTCGAGGCAACAGATAGCGCTGGGCGATGAACACCTTCTCGTCTTCGGTGTACCCGTCGAGCCGGATGAACTCCATGCGGTCGAGCAGGGGCGCCGGGATGGTGTCGGCGACGTTGGCCGTGGCGATGAAGACGACGTTGCTGAGGTCAAGCTCGACCTCGAGGTAGTGGTCGCGGAACGTGTGGTTCTGCGCCGGGTCGAGCACCTCGAGCAGAGCCGCCGTCGGGTCACCGCTCCAGCCTCCTGGGCTCAACTTGTCGACTTCGTCGAGCAGCACGACCGGGTTCAACGAACCGGCCTCGATGATGGCCCTGGCGATGCGACCGGGTTGGCTACCGACATAGGTTCGCCGGTGCCCGCGGATCTCGGCCTCGTCGCGCACGCCGCCGAGGGAAACGCGCACGAACTTGCGGCCCATCGCCCGAGCCACGGACTCGCCGAGGCTTGTCTTGCCAACACCCGGAGGCCCGACGAGCGTCAGTACAGCGCCGGACTGCCTGGTCTGGTTCTCAGCCGGCTGGACGTCGCGAGCAACGCGCAGCTTGCGAACGGCCAGGTACTCGACGATGCGATCCTTCACTTCGTCGAGGCCGTAATGGTCGGCGTCGAGCACAGCTCGCGCCTGCTCGAGGTCGAGTTGGTCGTCGGTCCGCGTGTTCCACGGCAACTCGACGATGCGATCGAGCCATGTGCGGATCCATGAATGCTCGGGGGATTGCTGGCCGGTCCGCTCCAGTCGATCGATCTCTTTGTTGACCGCATTGGCCACCTTCTGCGGCAATTGCAGCTCGGCGAACTTGGTGCGGTACTGCTCGACGACATCGTCGTCGTCCTCGCCCAGCTCCTTGCGGATCGCAGCAAGCTGCTGGCGCAGCAGATATTCGCGTTGCTGCTTGTCGACCCCATCGGTCACGTCAGCGCGAATCTGCGCGGTGACCTGAAGTTCGGCGAGGTGTCCCTTCGCCCACTGGGTGACCAGATCGACTCGCTCGCCGATTTCGATCGCGGCCAGAACCGCAACCTGGTGATCGACGTCTGCTTCGCTCCACGTCGTGACTGCGTCGGCCAGCTGACCGGGCTCGGAGACGGTGCGGAGGATCTCGGGCAGCTGCCGGCTACCGCGCAACTTGGAAATCTCTTCGAGGACCACACGCAATTCGCGTACAGCGGATTCGACCCTGGGAGTTGGGCGACCATCAGGGAGCATCACGACGTCGACGTGATCGCTTCCCCGCTCGCTGGGATGCAGCGCAGTGATGCGGGCACGGACCTCGGCCTGCACGATGGCGGCCATCTCTCCGTTGGGCATTGCGCCCGTGTTGGGAACGTGGGCGATGACCCCGACGTCGCCGGAACCCTCGTGGTGCAGGACCAGCCGGCCGTCACCTGCCGAGGCGGCATCAACCGCCGCGCGGGCCGCATCGGTGGAGAGGGCGAATGTGAAGACCGTACCGGGCAGCACCACGGCCGGCACGGTGAGCAACGGCAGTGTGAGCTGGCGTGTATCGAGATCGGTCATACGTGGAGAGGGTAACGACACGAAAGTTGAGTTGCTACCACTCAGGTTTATTGAGCGACTGTCGCGGCGTGACTGATGGCATCTGCCCACGAAGCCCGCTCGCCGAGCAATTTTCGCATGCGCATCACCGGCTTGGGCATGTTGACGCCCAGAACGCCACGAAATCGGCCCTCATGCCCGTAGATGGCCATGAAACTCCCGTCGGGATCGCCGCCGACCACTCGAACGTCATCCTCGCCGTGGGCACGTCCGACGAACTGGATCCGGCTGTCGAACTGGTCACTCCAAAAGAACGGCACGGGCGCATACGGCGTGCGCGCCTCGCCCGCCATCTCCGCAAGCATGTTCGACGCGGCCGCCGACCCCTGTTCTGCCGCGTTTGTCCAGTGTTCGACCCGCATCTCCTCGCCGCTTTCGCCGAACAGGTTGTTCACCCACCGGGCACAGTCCCCGGCGGCATAGATCCCGGGCGCAGCGCGTAGCGAGTCGTCGCAAACTACGCCATCACGCAGTTCCAGGGCACTGCCCTCGAGCCATTCCGTGGCGGGCGACACCCCGACCCCGACAACCACGACATCGGCGTCGACGATCTCGCCATCGTTCAAGCGCACTCCCGTGACCCGCGTGCCATCGCCCTCGATTCCGGTGATGTGTGCGCCACAGCGCAGATCCACGCCGTTTCTTTCGTGAACCCTGGCGACGACCTCTCCCATTTCAGCGCCAAGCCCGCGCATCATGGGGGCCGGCGCGCCCTCCAACACCGTGACCGCGCAGCCGGCGCGGCTCGCAGTAGCAGCAACCTCGAGGCCGATGAAACCGGCACCGACCACCACGACCCGTGGACGATCCGACAGTCGCCGGCGCAGTTCCAAGGAATCGTCGAGGGTCCGCAACATCGTCACACCGTCGAGATCGGGCTGATGCGGCAGGCGCCGTGGAGCGCTTCCCGTGGCGATGACCACTCCGTCGGCGGCAAGCATCTCCCCCGACTCGAGCGTCACGGTCATAGTCGGCACGTCGAGCGCGACTGCGGAGACGCCGAGTCGCAGATCGAGTGCCAAGCCGTCCAACTCGTGCGGCTTTCGCAACTGGATTCGCTCGGCTTCCCAATCGCCCTTCAGAAAAGCCTTGCTGAGTGGCGGCCGGTCATATGGTTGGTGCGGCTCGGCGCCGATCAATGAGATCGTTCCGGCATAACCGTTCGCCCGCAGCTTCTCGCACGCCCACAGCCCCGCCAATGATGCTCCGACCACGACGATCCGATCCATGGGTGTGAGCCTCGCGCATCCTCGTACTATCGCCACGATGAGCGAGACGATCACCCTCGAGGGTTGGCGGGGCCCCTGGCCCGACGACGACAAGGACGCGAATCTGAAAGCCGACATCGCCCTCTACGCGCACGTTGATCCGCTGCGCACAGTGCGCGGGTTGTCCAATTCGATCGACGTCCCGGTCGGCGCAATCGTGCACTACGTCCTGGCGCGCTGGGCTAGCGAAGGTGCCTCGGGCCTGTTGGAACTTGGTCCGACGTTGTCGCGGCGACTCAACGCCGTGTGCAACGAGGCTGAGACCGTCGGATCAGAAGAGACGAAGCTGGCCGCTTACGAGCAGTTGCGCCAGATGATCTCCTGGCTCAACTATCCCCTCGACCACCCCGAGGTCTACGACATCTAGGTCGTGCAGTCGGTGCAGTGCACGTCGAGATCGGGCTGTCGACGGATGAGGTCGCTGACCCAGTCGACCAGCGGCACCCCTTCGACGGTCTCGGTGTAGAACTTCGGGCTGCTGAGCACCGTGTGGGAGTTGCCCGGCGAGATGTAACTGCGCAGATCGACCCCACTCTGCTCGATCTGCGTCTCGTTCTTGTCGATGAGGGAAACCAGGTCGTTCGCGGCGAAACCGGCAAGTCCGGCGAAGAACGTCTGAACCCCGTCGAAGGCGTAGTCGTGACGACCGAAGATGATGTTGGGATCGTGCTTGTGCGCCTGAATGAACAACCCCGGGAGACTCCACGTGGCCGCGGTGAGGCCGGCATCCTCGGGCCACGGAGGAATCGCGTTTTCCGTTCCCCAGAGCTGACCGATCGTGCTGTTGACCGCTGGAACATCGGGATACGCGCCGGAACCATCAGCGAGGACGGTGATCGCCGCGTTCGGTAGCAGGTCATGAGCCAGTCCGGCGTACAGAGGTGTCGGAGCCGAGCCGGCGCTCTCGCCCGTGACGACGAGTTGCTTTGCGTCCGGGAACTGGGTTGCCAGATCGTCGAGCGCAGTTGTCGCGTCGACCGCGCCTTTGTGTTGCACGGTCAATTGGGGTCCGTACTCGTGCGTTGCGTTGCCGAGGTGAGCGTCGCCGGTGCAATACGGAGCGAAGACGAACGAGTAATCGGCGAGCGGGTTGCGTTTGTCGGTGAAGTCGAAGACGCCGGTGGAAAACGTGTTCGGGTCGTCGTTCGGACCCAGTTTGGCGCGATATGAACCGCTATCGAACGCACACGTCGCCGCGCTGAAGCAAGCGCCACCGCCTTGGAGGAAGAACACGACCTTCGTTAGATCGGCCTCGTGGATGTAATAGGTGTACGGGCTCCCATCGGCGCACATGCACTCCCCCGACGCAGTCACAGCCCGCCACTTGACGACAGGCACGATCGACGTTGTCTCAGCCGGGAGTGTGGTGGCCGGGACTGTGTCGACAACCGTCGCTGGTGCCGTCGCGGCGATGGGCTCCGCAGTCGTCGTGACATCGTCGGTGGTCACTGCAGACGCTGCCGGTGAATCGTCGGAGCATGCCGAGAAGAGACCGAGCAACACGATCGCCAAAACGGCGACGCGCTTCAGTTGGGTATCACGGCGTCGAGGGATGCCTTGAGGGTAGTGACGATCTGGTCGAGTTCGTCGTCGGTCACGACGAAGGGCGGGGCCACCATCACCGCGCTCGGAACCGGGCCGGAGCCGGCGGGGTAGATCCACACGTCGCGTGAAAGTGCCTCGGCCACGACCTGCGACTGCGGGATCCGCAGTTCGATGCCGTAGAACATCCCGCGGCCCCGGACCTCGACGACCGCTGGGTGCTCGTCCAGTTCCGCATGCAGACGGTCGCCCAACACTGCGCCCATCTTCGCGGCGCGTTCCACGAGACCCTCGCGCTCCATGATGTCGAGCACTGCGACGCTGGCCGCGCAGGCCGCGTCGTTGCCGGTGAACGTGAAGTACATGAAGCCGGAATCGGTCAGCGCCTCGGCAACTTCCGTCCGAGCCGCGACCGCGCCCATCGGCACGTAGCCACCGCCTAGGCCCTTGCCTCCGACGATCACGTCTGGCTCGAATGGGAAGTGCTGGAAACCGAAGTTCAACCCAGTGCGGCCATAGCCGCACATGACCTCGTCGGTGATCAACAAGATGTCGTAGCGATGGCAGATATCGGTGACGACACGCCAGTAGTCGTCGCTGGCGGTCAGGCAGGCTCCCGCCGCCCCCGTGATCGGCTCGGCGATGAACCCGGCAATGGTTTCCGGGCCCTCTCGCTCGATGATCTCGACCACGGCCTCCGGATCGTTCCACGGCACCTTGGGGAACGGCAGCAGCAACGGCTCGAAGCCCTTCTGTCGGGTGCTGTGACTGGCGACGGCGATCGTGCCGAGGGTCATTCCGTGATAGCTGGGGTGGCGGCCGACGACCTTCCAACGCTCGGGTCGCCCCTTGCAGAGCTGGTAGCTCCGGGCCAACCGCAAGGCAGAGTCGGTGCTCTCACTGCCGCCGCTGGTGAAGAAGACCTGGGTGAATTCTTCAGGCAACCAACGCTCGACGAGCCGGTCGCGCAGAAGCAGGCGTTGCTCGCTGGGCCAGATCGGCACTGAGTAGGCGCCCTTCGCCATCGCCGCGTGAGTCGCGTCGGCGACCTCGACGCGGCCCCAACCGATGTTGCCGACGATGGCCCCGGCCGCACCGTCGAGGATTCGGCGACCATCCGCAGTCAGCAGCCAACAGCCTTCGCCACCTACGATCGTCGGTTGCTCGCTGGTGCTGGGCACGAACTGATATCGAGAGTCGTTCACGCGCTCAGTCTCGCATCTCCTCATCGGCCAAGTTGTGGCGGAACATGATCGACAGCCGCGGACCGGCAGCGGCAACTTTCGGAACGCAATGCTGCCAGTAGTGCTGGCATGAACCGCCCATGACGAACAGGTCGCCATCGCCCAACTGCCACGAACGTGAGCGACCACCGCCGAGCGGGCGCACGTGAAATTGGCGGGGCTGGCCGGTGCTGACGATCACGACCGTTGGGTCCTCGAGTTTGTACCGCTCGCGGTCGGCATGCCATGCCACAGAGTCGCGGCCATCGCGGTAGAGGTTGAAGCCGATCGAGTCGAATGGTCTGGCGTAGTAATCGGTCAAGGCCGCGCGAGCCTCGGCCAACACCGGTAACGCTTCGTGCGCCGACGACGCCGTGCTCCACCACGCTGTGATCCGTGGCTCGGGCAATCGACGGTGGTACATCGTCACCTCGCGCTGGCGCCAGGGCAAGGTGGCGACCAGCTCCGCGAATACCCGGTCGGCGCCGTGAAGCCACCGCGGTGAATAGTCGATCCACGAATCCTCATCCAGCCACGTGCGGGTGACCGCCGAGAAGTCGCGGTCGACCGCAGGCTCCTCGAAGGCGAAGAGGCACTGCTGCCAGATCAGGTCGACGTCGTCGAGCTCATGCATGTCGACCATCATCGCGGATCGAACGCACGTTCGCAAGGCGTCCGACCTATTGTTCGGCGGTGGTGATCGAGATCGACGACGTGCTCGATGCCCGGCTGGCCGAGTATCGCGGGCTGCGCGAAAGGGGACGCGAGAGTGACGAGTACTTCATCGTGGAAGGAGTGACTGCGATCGAGCGCTTGCTGACGTCGAACTACCCCATTCGGTCGGTGCTGCTCACCCCGGCAACCCTTGCCCGTGTCGCTGCCCGCCTCGGCTCCGCAACCACCTACGTGCTGTCGGCAGATCTGATGTCGACGGTTGCAGGTGTGAACCTGCACCGCGGAGCAGTTGCGTCTGCAACACGCCTCCCTTCGCCGCGCCTCGCCGAGCTGCTCCCTGCGGCACGACGTCTGGTCATGTTGGAGGGGATCAACGATCACGAGAACCTCGGCGCCATCGCTCGTACGGCCCGTGGTTTGGGGGCCGACGCGTTGCTGCTCAACCCGACGTGCGCCGACCCCTTCTACCGGCGCAGTGTTCGAGTGTCGGTGGGCGAGCTCCTCCACCTTCCGATCGTTCGCTGCGATCCGTGGTCGAAGACGTTCGACGATCTCGCGGCAGCAGGATTCGAGATCTGGGCACTGACGCCATCACCTCCCGCCAAAGACATCTTCACCATGACCCCGCCGGATCGTTGGGCGCTGGTGGTCGGAGCAGAAGGACCGGGCCTCTCGACCGAGACGTTGGAGCGCTGCATCAACGTGCGCATTCCGATGCGCAACGGAGTCGACTCACTGAACGTCGGTCACGCCGTCGCTGCCGCGCTTGCCCGGTGACGACTGATGCGGCCTATCGCGTGCGCTGCCAATCGGAAGGTTGTCAGTGCGCCGATTCCGTTGACGTCGCGTTCCGGCACGAACTCGACCACGTCGAAGCCGACGATCGTCGCCCGGTCGGCGACGCCGTCGATGATCTCGATCGCCTGGAAGTACGTCAGCCCGCCCGGCTCCGGACCGATCACTCCGGGCACGATCGACGGATCGAGCCCGTCGACGTCGACGGTTACGAACACCGAGCCACCGACCGGCACCCGATCGAGGACCTGATCTATTCCGTGACGATGCACATCGCGAGCCGAGAAGAACCGAACGCCGCGCTGTTCGGCGGCAGCGAGGTCGGCGGGCCGCGCCGACCCGACACCGCGCCGACCGACCTGGATCATCTCGCCGACGTGGGTCATCTCCGAGGCGCGCCGCATGGTCGACGACAGACCCCAACGCTCGCCCTGCACCTCGTCGCGCCAGTCGATGTGCGCGTCGATTTGGACCACCGTGATCGGACCGTGTTCGGTGAAGGCTTGCAACACCGGGATCGGAATCGAATCATCTCCGCCCAGAACCACCGGGACCGCGCCGGCGGCCAGGACCATCTCGCAGGTGTGCCGGATCGCGGCACGGTTGGCTTCGTGAGCGGTATCGTCCCACGGCACATCCCCGAGATCGACTGCAACGGTTTCGCCGATCAACATCGGGCCCCCGAGATCGAAGTTGTGGTGATGGCGGATGCCGGAGTACGTCGCCGAAGCGGCGCGTATTGCTGCCGGTGCTTCTTTGCAGTACGGACCGACCGACGAATACGGCGTCGCGCACGGCGCACCGATGACGACGATGTCGGCCTCGCTCAGGTCCTCTTCCGTCGCTGACGGCAGACCGAGAAACGTGTCGGCATCGCCGGCGCCGAACATGGACCCAAGACTTGCCATCGGCATAGCTTGTCGGATCTCACGCGCACACGCGTTGGTCATCTGTCCTTAACAATGCGGAGACGGTCGGGAAACCTCTAACGCTTACCTTGCCGCGGAGCCCACGGTGGGCTCCAAGAGAGAGGGAGATCGCGTGAATACACTGACCTTGAAGGCGAGGTTGGCCGATCGGGAGAGACAAAAGTTCTTCATCACATTCCTCGGCGGCAAGCTACTCGGGCTGGCCATAGCGTTCTACGCCATCATTTCGCTCGGCCCATGGATCGTGGGCACGGTGGTTCACGCCGCGAATGTGCCGAGAGCCGACGACATCCAGACTCAGGTGACCGGCGCCATCAACGGTCTCAACACAGCGTGGACGTTGACGGCAGCATTCCTGGTGTTCTTCATGCAGGCCGGCTTCATGATGCTCGAAGCCGGTTTCGCTCGGACTCGTGAGGTCGTCAACGTGTTGCAGGAATGCATCGTCGACACCTGCCTGTGCGCGATCCTGTTCTGGGCGTTCGGCTTTGCGTTCATGTTCGGGGCCGGCAACGGAATCATCGGTCACCAGTACTTCTTCCTCAACGGCGCGGAACAGACGTACACGTTCAACGGGACGTTCGACACCGGGGTGGCCTTCATGGCCTTCTTCCTGTTCCAGTTCGCGTTCGCCGACACCTGCTCGACCATCACCTCGGGTGCCATGGTCGGCCGTACCGGCTTCAAGGGTGACCTGCTGTACAGCATCGGCGTCAGCGGGTTCATCTATCCGATCCTCGGCCACTGGGTGTGGGGTCCGGGTGGCTGGCTGCAGACTGCACGCAATGGCGTGCGGATCTGGGACTTCGCCGGTTCGACCGTGGTGCACACGATGGGTGGAATGATCGCCCTTGCCGGTGCAATCGTGCTCGGGCCTCGACTCGGACGAAAATTCAAGCGAGACGGAGGCGGGCTGCCACCGGGACACGATCTCACGATCGCGGCCATCGGTGGTGTGATCCTGTGGTTCGGCTGGTACGGCTTCAACCCAGGCAGCACGCTCTCGGCCTTCGACGCCGCGGGCATCGGACGCGTCGCCACCAACACCACGTTGGCGGCAGCCGCCGGTGGACTGTCGGCCTTGATGGTCATCTATTTCCGGGTCAAGAAGTGGGACATGGGCATCACGATCAACGGCTTCCTCGGAGGGCTCGTGGCCATCACTGCTCCGTGTTGGTTCGTCAACGCGTTCGGGGCGGTGGTCATTGGGCTTGTGGGAGGCATCGTTGTCGTCTACGGCATCGACTTCATCGAATGGCTGCGTATCGACGACCCGATCGGTGCTGTTGCCGTGCACGGGATCGCCGGCATCTGGGGCACGTGGAGCGTGGGCCTGTTCGCCACCGGTCAGTTCGGCGGTGTCGATGGCTGGTTCTGGGGAGGCGGTCCCAAGCAATTCATTGCCCAGGTGTGGGGCAACGCCGTCGTCGGTGGCGCGGCATTCTCCATCGCGCTGGCATTGATGTACGGAGTCAAGATGACCGGGACGCTCCGAGTATCCGAGGAAGGCGAGCTGGAAGGCCTCGACATTCACGAGCACGGTTCACCTGCCTACCATCCCGAGGCCGCTTACACCGGCCAGACCAGCTAACCGCCACGATCGACACGGAGAACCACAATGGTCGAACTCATCACCGCAATCATCAAGCCGCACATGCTCGACACCGTCAAGGAGGCCTTGATTGCCAACGGCGTCACTGGTCTCACGGCGACCGAGGTCAAAGGCTTCGGACGTCAGAAAGGGCATTCGGAGAACTTTCGTGGCGCTGAATACAAGATCGACTTCACCCCGAAGTTGAAAATCGAGGTCGCTGTACCTGCAGAAATCGTCGACCGAATCGTCAACATCATCGCCGACGCGGCCAGGACCGACAAGATCGGCGACGGCAAGATCTGGTCCTTCCCGCTCGATCGCCTGATCCGGGTTCGCACCGGCGAGATGGGGACAGACGCTCTCTGAGACCTGAACCCTCGAGGTGAGACCGAACGGTTGAAGGATGAGTCGTTCATCAGACGAGCACGAGCCCGCTCCATCAACGTCGATGGAGCGGCTCGCGCGTCTAGGCGTCGAGTTGCTGACATGGCCGGGCGAGGCCGCGCTGCGATCGGCACTGTCTCGTGCGGGTGTGCCGCGGTTGCTCCTGATCGATTCCGGTGCAGAGCCCCCGAGCCCACTCGGTCTCGGAGAAGATTGGGTGCGACTGCCGACGAGCGAAGAGGAGCTGATCGCGAAGGCGGTCGGCCTCCTAGAGCGGATGGCAGGCTATGCGGCTGTCGCGCCGACGATCGGTGCGGATCGCGTGCTTCGACGTGCCGAAGCCAGTGTCGCACTGAGCCCTTCCGAGGCGAAGATCGTCGGGCGTCTGCTCGATCATTTGGGCACGATCGTCACTCGGGAGGAGCTCGAAGGGCTGTTGTGGCCGGACGGCGTCGTGCCCGGACACAGATCGCTGGACTACGTCGTGCAGCGCTTGCGTCGAAGGATCGCCGACCTCAACATCTGCATCAGTACTTCACGCGGGCGCGGTTTCGTGATCTACGTCGACGACTCGGTTTCGCAGCGCGGCTGACACCAGCGCTGCGCCGATGACCACGTGCAGATCGACCGACTGGTTCAGGTCACGACCGGTCGGCATTCGTACCTCCTTCTGCACGCACGGCAACCCTCAGCTTGAACGGCTGATGGTCGCTGCCGCACGGCTCGAGATCTTCCATCGCCAGGGGGAACACGCCGTCGTTGACCAGAGCGTGATCCAGGCGAGCCACTGCGCCAACCGTACTGAGCACTCCCTCCGCGCTCAACTTGAAAGACGGATCGAGCCCCTTGCCCAGCGCGTCGATCGCGTCATGCAGCCCAAGCTCGAGCAGTTCCTCGAACTCGGGCCGATACCGCGTGGTGTTGAGATCCCCGGCGATGATCAGTGGGCCGATGATCGTCGGAGCGAATTCTTTGAGGGCCTCGATCTGCTCCTTCCACGTCTCGTGCCCGCCGGGATCGACGGTGGCCATGGGATTGAGGCCGACAACGAGCACGCTGAGGCCTTCGACATCGACATCCGCGATCGCCAATCGCAGCGGACCGATCGTCATCATCCGCGACTGGGCACCGAGCGGGCGCTTGGTCGCAATGGTCACCGCGTAATCGCCGTGGTCATCGGGATCGCTGACCCTGTTCGGGTACGCGCTGCTCCCACCGACCTCGTCGAAGATGGCCAGGAACGCTGCCGTCGACTCGACCACGATGACGACGTCGGCCGAAGCCGCCACCAGTTGGCGGGCCGCGTCATCGGGCGTCTCGTTGTCGACGAAGACGTTGGCCACGACGATGTCGAGCGTCGGAGCCCGTTTCGCCCACCTCGGCACGCGGGCGGCGAACAAGCGAGGAAGGACCAGCGAGAGGTGATAGACGCTCAACATCGCGCCGATCACGCCGAGCAGCCAATGGCGTGTCACCAACGCGGCAATCGTCACGACCCAAGCACCGAGAAGAAGGATCGGCAGGGCGTCGTATGCGACCGCCAGCCCGGACCCTTCATCGACGTCGGCCTTGATGTCCACGTAGCGGGAGACGACGAGGGCGGTCAACCCCGCGCAGACGATCCACCCCAAGGCCACCCTGACGTGGAAGCGACCGCCGCTGAACATGGTGGCTGCTCCGTCAACGTGCCTGGCCAGGAGTGATATCGCGAGCACGATGGCCGCACTGAGCACGCCGATCAACCAGGCAGAGATCGGCCGTCGTCGGTGCGCTTCGGGCATGGGATGCACGCTAACGGGTTGACTGAGGCCCCATCCGGGTAACTGTGTTCAGTGAACTTGTCGCCTCCTGCCCAGTCTGTCGCCACCGAGTACAGCGATCGGCACATTCGGGCCGCATGGGCAGTACATGCCCTGACAGCGAGCGGAGTGATCGTCGGCTTCGTCGGCCTGACGTCGGTCATCGAAGGCCACGCCCGAGCAGCAATCCTCTGGCTGGTCGCTGCGCTGTTGCTCGACGGCGTCGACGGTCCGATCGCCCGCAAGCTCGACGTCCGCAACCGCATCCCTACCCTCAACGGCAACTCGCTCGACCTGATCATCGACTACTTCACGTGCACGATCGTCCCCGTCGCATTTCTCAGCAAGTTCGACGTACTGCCGTCCAAGACCGTTGGCCCACTCGGGTTCGCGATCTTGTTCGTCAGCGCGCTGTGGATGTCGCGCACTGATCAGGAAACCGCTGACGGCTGGTTCAACGGCTTCCCGGCCGAATGGAACATGATCGTTCCGACCCTGTTCCTTCTGCACCCGAACCCGTGGGTGACGCTGACGATCTGCATCATCTTCTGCGGCCTCACCCTGTCACGCGTGCAGTTCGCCCACCCCGTCTCGGTTCGAGAGCGCCGGGCTGTTTCGCTGACCTTCATGGTCGCCTGGCTGGCATCGATGATCTGGCTCGCGATCGCCCAACGCGATGTGTTGGCCGTGCGGATCGTCCTGATCGTCGCCCCGATGTGGACTGTCGCCCAGGTGCTGATGCGGCTCAACAAACGCGCGGAGACATGACGTAGGGTTACGGGCCTTGGTCCTCGGAGGGTAGATGACCGACAACAGGCTCGAGCTTGCCAGTGCGGCGTTTACCCAAACGGCGTGGGGCGAAGCCCTCGCGCTGTTCACGGGCGCCGACGAGTTGGAACCGCTGCCTCCCGACGATCTCGAACGTGCAGCACAGGCCGCCCAACTCACCGGCCGTACGTCCGACGCGGACAGGCTGTGGCAGCGAGCCATTCACGAATACGAGCGTGCCGGAAACCAAGTTGCCTACGTTCGCGACGAACGTCGATCCGGGCATCGTCCAGCTCCACTCGCTCGAGTACAAGAACCCTTCGCAGCTCGTGAACGGTCCCGTACTCGTGGTCGGCGTGGGCAACTCCGGAGCCGACATCGCCATGGACGTCGTGAAGCAGCACCCGACATGG
>JANMRB010000112.1:0-5219 GCA_031370825.1 Ilumatobacteraceae bacterium | reverse complement strand
GCACAGTTTCTCCACTGGGCATGGCAGATCAAGTTCGCCGCGGCCAAGAACGTGGCCGGGGTGTGCGACACCATGCTGCACGCCTGCGGCGGCAGCGGGTACAAACGCGACATGGAGTTGGAGCGGTACCTGCGCGACGGCAAGGCCGGTTGGGTGATGGGGCCGACCAACGAAGTCCTTCGCCAGTTCGTCGGCAAAGCGGTCCTGCTCGGCTTCGACAGCCTGGACTACTGGAACCAGTCGATCAACCAGCGGGCGATCGACAACGAGGTCAAGAAGCTGGATCCTGGTGGCAAAAGGGCTCTGGCCGAGCGCTTGCTGGAAGAAGCCACTGCCGACGAGGCGAAGGGCGCCGTGAGGACGGCGTGACGATGGAAGGGGTTGCCCGCCAGCGCGTGCGCGAGCCTGGCCTGCTGCCGCACATCCCCGGTCTCGAGCGCCACCACCTTTCGGCCGGTGGATCGCTGGTGATCGCCCTCGGGCCCGGTGACGAGCTGCGGATCACCGATCGCGAAGGTCGCTCAGCGTGCCGGTTGGAACTGGTCGAAGGGCACCTCCCCGGCATCGACGGAGTCACCGACTTGTTCGGCGGGTGGTCGCCTGCCGGGGCCGTGCAGGTGCTACGCGCCGAGCTGGCCTGCCGCGTCGTCGTCGTTTCGCCGGACTGGGTCATGCAGCCCGACGAGCACCTGCCGCCGTCGGCATTGCCAATCGAGGTGCAGCGCGCAGTCGTGCCCGCCGATCCGGTTCCTGTTCTCCCGGAGCCGTTGGCGTTGGCGATGCTGGCCGACCTGCGGATCGATCGGGCAACAGCGAACTCCTACGAGATCGGTGAAGGGCAATGGCTCCAGATCATCGACGTGGAAGGGCGTCAGTGCAGTGACCTGCTGGCGTTCAACGCTCGGCAGCTGCAGAACGGTAAGGAACGAGGTATCGATCCGACTACCACCCGAACGTTGCTCGGCGCTCTCTACCCAGGGCCAGGTCTGTCGTCGAAGTACTACGACCAGGACATGCAGCCTTTGCTGGAGGTCGTGCGTGACACGGTGGGCCGTCACGACACATTTGGGCTGGCCTGCACCGCCAAATACTACGAAGACATGGGCTACCCGGGGCACGTGAGCTGCTCGGAGAACTTCAATGTCGTCCTCGACCGTTTCGGAATCGAGTCGCGCAGGGGCTGGCCGGCGATCAACCTCTGGTACAACACGATGCTCGTCGGCAACTCGATCACGTTGGACGAGCCGGAGAGCCGCCCGGGCGACTACGTGCTGCTGCGTGCGCTCAGTGATCTGGTGGTGGCGTCGTCAGCCTGCCCCGACGACATCGACCCGACGAATGCATGGAATCCGACCGACATCCATGTGCGGGTGTATGACGCATCTCGCACCTTCACGAAGGCCATAGCTCATCGCGTGACACCCGCAGCTGAACCGACATTGACCAAGGAGACCGGCTTTGCGCCAAGGTGGAGGGCGCTGACCCGCAGGGTCACCGACTACCGCGGCTACTGGCTACCGACCTCGTTCTCGAGCGAAGGCGCGATCGCCGAATACTGGGCATGCCGGCAGCAGGCGGCGATCATCGACCTGTCCCCGCTGCGCAAGTTCGAGGTCACAGGTCCCGACGCGGAGGCGTTGCTCCAGTGTGCGCTGACACGCGACGTCAGGAAGCTCTCGGTGGGGCAGGTCGTGTATTCGGCAATGTGCTCGCCGACCGGCGGAATCATCGACGACGGCACTCTGTTCCGACTCGGCCCCGACCTGTTCCGGTGGATCGGAGGCGACGAGTTCGGTGGCACGTGGTTGCGGCAGCTGGCAGCTGAGCGGGACATGAAGGTGTGGGTGAAGCATTCGACCGACCAGCTGCACAACGTCGCCGTGCAGGGCCCCGCAAGCCGCGACATCGTCCGCGCGGCGGTGTGGACCCCGCCGGGCCAGCCGTCGATCGACGAGCTCGGATGGTTCCGGTTCACGATCGGACGTCTCGGCGACTTCAACGGCACGGCCGTGCTGGTCTCGCGCACGGGATACTCGGGCGAGCTGGGTTTCGAGGTGTTCTGCCATCCGTCGCAGGCCACAGCGGTTTGGGATGCCTTGTGGAACGCGGGGGAGGTACACGGGTTGGCTCCGCTCGGGCTCGACGCCCTTGACGTGCTGCGGATCGAAGCGGGCCTGGTGTTCTCCGGCTACGAGTTCGACACAACCGTCGATCCGTTCGAGGCCGGCATCGGGTTCACCGTTGCATTGCACAAGGGACGGCCAAACGACAGCCCCGACCATCCTGGTGACGACTTCGTCGGGAAGGCCGCCTTGACCCGCCAAAGGGCGTCGCCGAACCGCGTGCTCGTCGGACTCGAGCTCAACGGCAACGAGGTCGCCAACCACGGCGACAGCGTCCACGGCGGCCGGCCACAGATCGGAGTGGTCACCTCCGGATGCCGGTCTCCGTGGCTGGGCATCAGCATCGCCTTGGCGAGGGTGGCGCCGGAGTACGCAGCGATCGGAACCGAGGTGGAAGTCGGCAAGATCGACGGTCATCAGAAGCGGCTCGCCGGACGGGTCGTGCGGTTTCCGTTCTACGATCCCGACAAGACCAAGCTGCGATCGTAGACCGCCGCACCAATCCCGCACAACCATCGCCACCGGGTGTCGGGTTCGCCAACCGTGTGTAATTGAAAAGTCTTACAATCTGTCGTAGCGTTGTCGTATGTCAGTAGTGAACTTTCGAACTGACGAACGCTCTGAACGAGCGCTCGCTGAACTGATGGCCGACGGATCGACTGCATCAGACGCCATTCGTCAAGCCCTCGTTGACGCCGTGCGGCTTCGTCGACGCGAGCAAATGCGCGCCGAGTCGCTGGCGTTGATGAACGATGACGCAGACCGCGCCGAAAGCCGCCAGGTGCTGTTGGAGATGGACGAGCTTCGTGCGTGGTGACATCCACCGACTTCGCGTTCCTCGCGACACCCGAGGAAATGAACAGCAAGGAAGCCGGTACGCGGTCATCGTCCAATCGGATGACCTGATGCTGTCGACCGTGCTGGTGGCACCTACATCACGTTCTGCGCCACCACGTATCTTTCGTCCGACGATCACAATTGATGACGAGCAGACCCAGGTCCTGATCGAGCAAACCTCCGCCGTTGCACCCGAACGGCTCGGCGAGTTCGTCGGACGTGTCACCTACAAGGAACTTGTCGCCATCAACGACGGGTTGCGACTTGTCCTCGAACTGGATTGACATCAGTTTGCTGTCCGGTTGCATAGCGTGCAGGAGCGCCGGACGTTACGAGGCAGTAGACGCGGTCACGACGCCGATTTAGGCTCGTCTGGGACCGTGCAGAGAGGAGCCCATCATGAGAGGCAAGCTTGCGCTGGTGAGTGTGTTGAGCGTCATGGCGTTGGCCGGTACGTCCGGCGCCTTCGCCGCCGACTTCACGCCGGGTTCGTCGGGTCTCGGTGACCCGTTCTTCCCGCTAGGTGGTAATGGTGGCTACGACGTCCAGCACTACGGGCTCACGCTGGTCTACGATCCACCGTCGAATCAGCTCATCGGCGCCGCCGAGATCCTTGCGATGGCTACGCAGAGCCTGTCGCAGTTCGATCTCGACCTTCGCGGTTTCACGATCACACGGCTCGAGGTCAACGGTGCGCCAGCAGGGTTCACACGCGATGGCCAAGAGCTGGTCATCACTCCCGCCCGCGGTCTGCCGGCTGGGAAACTCTTCTCGGTCACCGTCCGTTACCAAGGGACGCCGACCGTGGTCACCGACCCCGACGGGTCGATCGAGGGTTGGGTGCCGACCGACGACGGCGCTGTCAGCGTCGGAGAGCCGCAGGGCTCGCCGGGGTGGTTCCCTTGCAACGACAACCCGCAGGACAAAGCGACATTCGACTTCGCCGTCACCGTCCCAGCGGGCCTCACGGCGATGGCCAACGGCGTGCTTGTGTCGCATGCAACGAGCGGCGACACGACGACCTGGGTGTGGCACGAGGCAGACCCGATGGCCACGTACCTGGCCACCGCCGACGTCGGCCGCTTCGACCTGACGACGTCGACCGTTGACGGCATCCCGTCGTACGTCGCCGTCGATCCTCAGTTGGCCAAAGGTGAGGTGCTGTCGAAGCTGCCCGACATCGTCCGCTTCTACAGCTCGATCTACGGTCCGTACCCGTTCACCGCCGTTGGCGCGATCGTCGACTCGGCGAAGAACCTCGGCTATTCCTTGGAGACGCAGACCAAGCCATTGTTCCCATATGTGCCGAACGAGGCCACCCTGGCCCACGAGCTGTCACACATGTGGTTCGGCGACTCAGCGACGCTCGGCCGCTGGCCCGACATGTGGCTGCACGAGGGCTTCGCCACGTGGTCAGAGTGGATCTGGAGCGAGTACACGGGAAACAAGAGCGCGGCGCAGTCCTTCAAACAGCTGTATTCGACCCCGTCCAAGGACCTGGCGTTCTGGAACCCGCCGCCCGGCGACCCCGGTGTGCCAGCGCTACTCTTCAACGGCACGATCTACTACCGCGGGGCGATGACGCTCGAGGCGTTGCGCGAGAAGATCGGCAACGACGCGACGTTCTTTCGCATTATGTACGCCGAGGCGCAGGAGAACCGCTTCGGCACGGTAACGACCCCCGGGTTCATCGCCATCGCCGAACGGGAGTCCGGGCTCGAGCTCGACGCCTTCTTCCAGGCCTGGCTGTTCACTCCAGGGAAGCCGACGAGCTGGTAGGGCCGCGAATCGCTTCGGTCCTCGAACTGACGTATACGCCGTTCGTGCGCAGCGCTCATGTCGACGACTACGACGGCGTTCGGGCAGACTGAGGATGTGTTCGAGCGCGTCGTCGACCCACCGGTAGCGCTCTTGACAACCTGGTTCCGGCTGGAGACCTTGGCGCCGGCGCACAACGACCGCGACTACGAGGCGTGGATGTCGAGTATCGAGCACATCCACGCCACAGCGGGGTTTGCGCAGCCGGACTGGGGAGGTGACGACTGGCCGACGCCGATGACGTTGGACCAGAACCTCGCCGATCTGGAGAAACATCGGCGTGAATTCGTCGCTGGTGACGCGTTCGCGTACAGCGTGCTGGACGGCGATGACGTGATCGGATGCGTCTACATCGTCCCCGACGGCAGTGGTGTCGCTGAGGCGATGGTTCGGTCATGGGTCCGGGCGTCACGCGCTGAACGGGACCTGGATCTGGCCGTT
>JANMRB010000076.1:0-16190 GCA_031370825.1 Ilumatobacteraceae bacterium | reverse complement strand
CCTCGGTAGCGAAGGCACCCTCGGCATCATCACCCGTGTCTGGTTGCGCGCTCACCCCGTGCCGACGCACGAACGTCGTGCTGCCTACACGTTCCCCGATTTCGAGTCTGGGATCGAGGCCTGCCGGCTGATCCTCCGTCGGGGTGCGACCCCCGCGGTGCTGCGCCTCTACGACGGCGTCGAGACCGAACGAAGCCATGCAGGCGACGGCACCCAGTGCGTGTTGCTGGTGCTCGACGAGGGCGATATCGGGTTGGTCGAGGCAACACTCGGTGTCGTCGAAGACGAGTGCGCGGCGGCAGCTCCGGCACCCGAAGAGCTGGTCGAAAACTGGCTGACGCATCGCAATGACACCAACGCTCTACAAGACCTGACGCGCAAGGGGTTCGTGGTCGACACGATGGAGATCGCCGCGCCGTGGTCTCGACTGGTAACGATCTTCGAAGAGGCGCGCCGGGCGTTGATGTCTGTTCCGAACGCGCGTGCCGCAAGCTGTCACCTGTCACACAGCTACCTCGACGGAGCATGCCTCTACTTCACCTTTGCCGCAACGCCGCCCGCGGACCAGATCGAGTCCACATACGTCGCGATGTGGGATGCGGGCCAGCGGGCGGTGCTGGCGGCCGGTGGGAACCTGTCCCATCACCACGGCATCGGTCTCAACAGAGCCCGATTCATGGCCGACTCGATGGGTTCATCGCTCGAGGTGCTGCAGTCCGTCAAGAACGCACTCGATCCCGGTGGCATTCTCAACCCGGGCAAGCTAGGGCTGTCATCGCCGTTCGGTGTCGTCGGCTGGCCGTGAGCAATCTCGACTGGAACGCGCTTCGCGCCGGGGCCAGTGTGTCCCTGGTGTTCGCCATTCCGTTCTCGATCGCGGCGCGCATAGTGGCCGACAACAACAGTGGCTCGTCGGCCGCTCCCCTGCTGAGCCTTGCCGCGCTCGTCGGGTTCGTGCTGGGCTCAGGTGTAGCGGCGTGGACGCAGCAGTTGGGGCTGCCGTTGAAGCACGGGACGATCTGCGCCATCGTCACCTACACGGCTGCCCAAGCCGTGTTCATCATCATTCGTCTCATTCGGGGGAACCAGGTCCACTGGTTCGCGGCAATCTTCACGCTCACGCTCGTGGCCGTTGCCGGCTTGATCGGTGGCGGACTGGGCAGCCTGATGCAACGGCGCGGTTTCTATCCATCATCGACTCGGAGGTCGTCGTGAGCGTTCTCGTGGTGGACGTCGGCACTTCCGGCCTGCGCGCGGCCGTGGTCGACGGCGAAGGATCTGTCCGTGCCCTGGAGTACCGACCGTTCCCGCCGTCAACGCCGTTCCCTGGCCTGGTCGAGTTCGACGGCGCAGCCATGGCCGACGCGGTTCTGGATGTGGCCACCAAATCGCTGGCGGCGGCCGGTCCGGTCTCTGCTGTCGGAATCACCAACCAGCGAGCATCGACACTGGTGTGGGATCGCAACACGGGCCAGCCGATTGGGCCCGGCCTTGGCTGGCAGGACCTGCGCACGGTGTTCGACTGCATCACAGCGAAAGCGGAGCATGGTTTGGCGCTGGCGCCCAACCAGTCGGCGACGAAGGTCGCCTGGCTGCTCAACAACGTGGCCGGCGCCCGTGACAGAGACCTGTGCTTCGGCACGGTCGACACGTGGATCGCGTGGGTGCTGTCGAGTGGCGCAGTGCACGTCACCGATCCATCGAATGCTGCGGTTACCGGTCTACTGACCGCCGACACGACGGCGTGGTCTGCAGAGGCGTGTGCCGCGCTTGGCGTGCCCATGGAGATGTTGCCGGCGGTGGTCGACTCGACCGGGATCTTCGGCGAGGCCAGCGCGCTGCCCGGCGCTCCCCCGCTGGCGGCTCTTGTCGGCGATCAGCAAGCCAGCCTTGTCGGCCAGGGCTGCGTTCGGCCCGGCTTGGCCAAGATCACCTTCGGTACCGGAGGAATGCTCGATGTGTGCACCGGCCCGTCGGCGCCATCGTCGGCCCGCCGTAGTGAGCACGGGACCTTTCCGATCGTTGCATGGAGCCGGGACGGGAAACGCATGTGGGGTGCAGAGGCGATCATGCTCTCGGCGGGCACCAACGTCGAGTGGCTGCGCGACGATCTCGGCGTCATCGACAACGCTGCGCACAGCCACGAGGTTGCCGCACAATGCCAGCACACCGAGGGCGTGGTGTACGTCCCTGCGTTGATGGGGCTCGGCACACCACATTGGGACTACGGCGCCCGCGGCACGCTGCTCGGTCTGACCCGTGGCACGGGCCGGTCGCAACTGGTGCGGGCCGTCCTCGAAGGAATCGCGCAGCGAGGCGCCGACCTTGTCGAGTCCGCCGAGGCCGACTATGGCAGCTCGATCGGTGCGATCAGGGTCGATGGTGGGATGAGTCAGAACCCGACCTTCATCCAAGCTCTTGCCAACGCCACGGGCAGAGCGATCGAGGTGTCGCCACAGACCGAGGCAACCACGATCGGCGCCGCGTATCTCGCCGGCCTGGCCGTCGGTGTGTGGGGATCCTTCGACGACATCGCGGCCGCATGGAAGCCGCGGACCGTTGTCGATCCGGGCGAGCGATTGGACAGGCAGCAGTGGGCTCGGGCGATCGAGCGGGCCAGGGAGTGGATACCAGACCTGTCCGCGCTCGACTTCTAGAATTGCTCCGCTCGCCCTCGGCAAGGAATGCTGAGCCGTGAGCATCTCGAAAGGATTTCCTCGTGGACATCGATGTGACGGAGCCGGCACAGCCTGACAGCGCGTTGCGCCGTCGCCTGCTCGGCATTGGATTGGGGGGCGCGGCTGTCTCGCTCCTGCCTTTCCTCATGGGTCGGGCCAGCGCGACCACGCCCAGCAGCGGGCCGTCCGATACCACCGCGGCTACCACGACGACCACCTCATCACCGAAGCGGCCGACCAGCGATGACGTTGCCCTGCTGGGCTTCGCGCAGACGATCGAACTCGCTGCCCGAAACCTGTACGACGTGGCGCTGGCGACCAAGGACTTCGACGACAACGAGCGCGCGGTGCTGGCCACCATTCGTGAATCGCACGAGGCGTACGCGACTTCGTTGTCAGGTGAGCTCGGTCGTGACGCACCACAAGAGGTCAACCCGATCTTCGATGACCTGAAGTCCTCGTTCGGCGGCGACAAGTCGAGTGTGCTGGAAGCCGCGTACGGGATCGAGTCAACGGCAGTGGCTACGCACACCGAGATCCTCTCGCAACTGCAAGGGACTGACGGGGCATCACTGATCGCTTCGATCCTCATCGTCGAAGCTCGTCACGGCTCGGTGCTCGCCTATTTGAACGGCTCGAACGATCCCGACAAGTTGCTGGTCGACAAAGAGGCCGACGCGCTCGCGCCGGCGAAAGGGTGAAGCCGGTGAGCCGTCACGAGATCAGCGACGACCAACTTCGCCGCGAACTGCGCTCACTCGGGGCAACCGCCGGTCACGACGAGCAAGCTGCGCGACGGGTCTACAGCCACCTGTTCGAGTCCCCGAGCAGCTCGACCGATGGTCGTCGCGCGCTGTTCGGCCGCCGCGACATCTTGCGCGTCGGAGGTCTCAGCGTCGCGACAGCAGCCGTCATCAGCGCCTGCGGCGAGCACGTGCGCGGCGAGCTCGGTCGTGTCGGTGACGTGCCTACGACGGTCACGCTGCCCACCGCCGTCGTCACAAACGTCACGCTGTTGCGCACCGCGTCGTCGCTCGAGCACTCGGTGATCAACGTGTACAGCCAGGTGATCGGCAACAGCGACCTGCTCGATCCCAAGCTCGATGACATCGCCAAACGATTCATGGACGATCACGCCGGGCATGCTGCGTTCTTCGAGCAGTTGACGACCGACGCGGGCGGCACGGCATGGACATGTGGAAACCCGAAGATCGACGACACGATCATCAACCCCATCATCAAACGAATCACCAAAGGCGCCGACGCCACACCGACCTCAAAGGCCGTCGATCCGAGCGACGACCCCAGGCGCGACATCCTCAACTTCGCGCACGGTCTCGAATCACTTGCGGGCGCCACGTACCAGGCATTCGTGGCGATGTTCTCCGAGCCCAAACTGCGCGCTGATGCCATGAAGGTCGGTGCTCGTGAAGCCCGCCACGCCGCGCTGCTCGCCCTGACCATCAACCCGGTCCGACCGGAAGGTCTTGTCAACTTCGTCGACGCGGTCAACGCCGAGCCTGCCTCGCCGCCGACGACGGTCGAGGCAACAACCAGCACTCAGCAGAACCTCGGCAATCAGGCAGCGAGCGGAACGGGGTCACCGACACCCATACCGTCGGACGCCCCACCCCAGACCGAGATCCCGACGATCACAGCAATTCCGTCGCAGTTCGGCAGCCTCGCAGCGATTCAACTCGTTGTCGGTCGCGGGGATGAGAACGGCACACGGTTGAAGTTGAACCTCGAGACACCGAGCCTCAACTCGTTCGTCTTCGAGTACATGAAGCCGACCTGCTGAGCTGCTCGTACACTGTCGCCCGACGGTGAGTTGGCCGGGTGACCGCGGCATGGCACTTCGGTGACCATGTCGAGGAAAGTCGGGACTCCGTAGGGCAGAGTGCTGGCGCGAGCCAGGTCGGGGCGACCTGACGGAAAGTGCAACAGAGAGAGACCGCCGATGGGCCAGTTCGCTGGTCACAGGTAAGGGTGCAACGGTGCGGTAAGAGCGCACCAGCGTGCAGGGCGACTTGTACGGCTCGGCAAACCCCACTCGGAGCAAGGCCAAGCAGAGAGGATGGACTGCCCGTCCAGTCGGTTCGCCGGCTACCTCTCGGGTAGGCCGCCTAGAGGGATGGTCACCGGCGCTTCGGCGTCACAGAATCCCGCTTACACGCCAACTCACCGTCACCACCGCCCTGAACCATTCCCGGCCAAGTCCCGACTAGAAGCAACTGGCCTCTCGCTCCTTGTCATCGATGTACTTCAGCACCTCGAAGTTGCCGTGGCCGTAGCGGTTCCTCATCGCGAGGTTGGTGGCGCCGATCTGGTTGAACTCGGCCTGCAGACCGTCACAATCCTTCGCTGTGGCCATGGCGTCGATCTTGGCCTGCAGCGCCGGCGCGTAGTCGCTCCACGGAACACCTACGCTGCCACCGCCTCCGCCGTCGGTTGAACACGATGTGAACAACACGACCCAAAGCAACGCGACCACGACGGCCACGCCAGCGGAGAACAACGTCTGGAGGCGTGCCGAGCGCCGCGACATCTGATCCTTGCCCCACGTGGTCATCGCCGCGGACTGTAGCGAGCGACGAAGCGTTCCGTGCGCTCGAGGTGCTCAACGAGCTGCAGGCGATCGTTGGGTAGACCTACGCCCTATGGGCATCTTGACCTCGAAGGTCGCTAGGAACACACTGCGACCATCGCCTGCGGATCCGTTCTGCTGGCGAGCGCGCATCGCGGGCCGTCCCCCGCGGTGCAGCGAAACCCTCATTGCTCGCATCGAGCTCGCAGTGTCACCTGAACAGGTGACGTGTGCGGTGCTTCGGGGTTCGACCACGATTGCACCGCGGGTTCAGAACGGGAGCCCCTTGGGTGCAAGGTCAGGGGCCAGACGTCGAGCTCACGGCTACGGGGTCTGGCGGGGCGAGTTCCAGACGAACACCGCCACGAAGATCAACGCCAACAGCGCGGCGCCGCCGACCATTTGCCAGGGGTCGAGGAAGAGCAACAGGTCAGCCATGATCGCAACGCTTCCCAACGCTCGCCTGGTCTAAACGCTGCCTGTTGAGGCAAGACGAAACGATCGCCGACCGCGTACCTTGGCAGGGTCGTTGTCGGAGCACGGAGGGGATCGAGATGGCCGAACAGGATGCCATTCAACGTATGCAGGTCTGGTGGACCGTCCTGGATCCATCGACCAAGAGTTTTTTCGAGCAGCTGTACGAACGTGACCGCGAAGCGGTCATCGCCGTCGTGAGCGGCGGCGAGGTGCCCGCTCGCGAAGGGACGCTTGCGTCATTTCTCGAAGGCGACGTTCTCGGCGCGCTCGACAACATCCCCCGGATCGACGTACAGGGCGACGTGACGGTCGATCCGGTGTCACCCGTTGCGAACCAGCCGTTCACGCTGTCATGGACGGAGACGAATCCGACCAAGGCCGACTGCCTGGCATATACCGACCTCGTTCAGGTCTTCGACGAAGCCAACACCGTAGTGTTCGAGCAGTCGCTCGACCGAGAGGCGTTGCCGGTCGGCGGTTCAACCCAGGGGTCGATACAGGTGACCGGGCTTCCGACAGCCGCCTACGCCGCCTACGTCACGACCAACTCGGGCGGCATCCAGCAAGGAGCGGGCCAGCCAACCGCGCAGGGTTTCACGGGCTACGGCAGTGCGCAATTGGGAGTTGGCGGTGCGTCAGTCGGGGGGCCGAGAACTCCCGAGGAGGCCGATGTAGCCGCCGTAGCCAATGCCTACGCACAGCTCTACGAGGCGTACAACTACGGCGGCGAGGAGGCGCTACGCGGAGTCGCCCAAGCCCTGTACGCGTTCGCCGGGGCGGTCGATCGTGGCGGCGTGCTGGAGGAAGGACAGGAATACAAGAACGACCTCATGGTCCAGACGCTGCGACGGGCCCAGGTACTCGAGTCGGCCGCGGACCAGGGGCTCCTGAGCTCCGACGCGGCCAAGACTGCGTTCAAGGAGGAGGTGATGACCGCTCTGCAGGCGATCTACCCTGTCACCATCGACATCTCGAGGCTGCCCGACAGCCGCGACGAGATCCAAGCTGCGATCGTGGCGATCGGCCGGGAGTCGATCCAGGTGTAAGGCGCGCGTCAATTGCGGCACAGCGCCCTCAGGGACCCTGTGACACCCCTTTGCGAGAATGGGTGGATGAAGGTCAGCGAGGTCCAAGAGCTTGTGGGGCGGGTGGCGGCAGTCGATGCCGGCTGCGCTGATTGGGCTGTGCTGCAGAAGGCGGTTGGCGAGTTGCGGCGGTTGAAATCGTGGGTTGAGGGTCGTGAAGTGTTTCTGGCAGGGCTGGTCGCGAAGGTGTCGTCGTTCCCGGAGAAGTCGTTGGCCGAAGCAGGACGGACCAGCCTGCGTGACGGTGAACAGCTGATCAAACGCGCCGAGACCGTCGAGCAGATCCCGGCGCTGGGAGTGTCGTTGGAGGCGGGGCGGGTGTCAGGCGCCCATGTCGATGTCCTGACACGGGCGTTGGCGCAGTTGCAGCCGGCGACACGCCAACAGCTGATCGAGGCCGCCCCGAATCTTGTACTGCTCGCCGAGCACGTGACCGCTGATGAGTTCGCTCGCACGGTGCGCGCCGAAGCGCGACGCCTGGAACGTGACAGTGACGGGCTGGAGCGGTTGGAGCGACAGCGGCGGGCGGTCAGATTCAATTCGTGGATCGATCGCCAGACCGGGATGGGACGCTGATCAGCAACCTGGGACCCAGAAACGATGGTCCGCTTGGAGAACCTGATCGACGCCAAGGTCCAAGCCCTGTTCCACGACACCCAGCCCGCCAACTGCCCAACGGATCTGCTCGCCAAGCAATCGTTCCTACGAGCCCACGCCGTCCTCGCTCTGCTGCTCGACGGGAACGGTTCCCGGTTGGGTCGACCGGTGATCGATTGGGGGGTACCGGTCGATCTCCCCGACCGAGTCCTCGCCGATCTGTACCGGGTCGCCAAAGTGTGCACGGTGGTGGTTCGTAACGGTGTCATCATCGACGCCCCCGGTGAGTTGAACCTCGGTCGCAGCACGCGGGTCGCGAACCGGGCGCAGCGTCGCGCGTTGGGTGCGCTGTATGCGACGTGTTCGATCCCCGGGTGCGATGTCCGTTACAGCCGCGCCAAGTTGCACCACGTCATCTGGTGGCGCCACGACGGACGCACCGATCTCGACAACCTGCTGCCCGTGTGCGAGCGACACCATCAGAACATCCACAACGACGGCTGGGTACTGACCCTCACCGCCGATCAAATCTTGACCATCCGACTGCCCGACGGACAAGTCATGACCACCGGCCCACCCGAACGCGGCGCCGCATGAACGCGATGGACCCGCTGCCTGGAGAGCGCGTAGAACTTGAAGAACCGGCGATCGGGGATCGCAAACGTCGCCCAGGCGTTGCAACCTCGCGTGTTGGTCGGCAGTCGGCTTACGGCCGCCAAGACGTCTGGGTGCGACGCGTCTCGTTGAAACCGAACAACACGGGACCATTCGATCCCACCAGGATCCGGCACACCGATGCTTGGTCGAGATGGCATCGCCAACCGACCGTTACGTCGACACCAAGTGCCCACGAGACGACAGCTTTGATCGGAGACACGTGGGTGGTGACGACGACCATCTTGTGCCTGGCGTCCTCCAACAGTTCTTCAGCAGCCGCGATCGACCGCACCCCCATCGCCTCCAGGCTCTCCCCGCCGCCGACCTCATAGGTGGGATCGACTCGCCATCGGGCCCACACATCGTCGCCCACCTCCGCCAGCGGTAGGCCGTCGAGGTCTCCATAGTCGAGCTCGATCCAACGATCGTCGATCTCATACGGCATGTCGAATGCTTCGGCGGTCTGACGGGCCCGACTCAGCGGTGAGCTGATCAGGCGATCGGGACGACCGAGCCACTCGGCGACCTCGGTGACTTGCGCAAAGCCGACCTCGTCGAGCGGCAGATCGAGGTGGCCCTGCAACTTCAGCGCCGCGTTAGCCGCGGTGCGACCATGACGAACGAGCACCAGCACCCGAACAGTGAACCAGATCGCGCGTGCCAATCATGCGGCGGCGCGGATCCGGCCGCCGACCTACGGATCCGGCTGTCTCAGCACGCCGTGGTGGATCAGGGCGTTGCGGCGTTGCGGATCGGACAACCCGCAGCGCCGCCACATCCAAGCCAGCAACAGAAACCCGGTAGCTTCGAACGCAAGGTTCAACCAACCGCGCTGAAGTGATGGGACACGCACGTGGCCCCACGATCCGGTGAACGGCCACCAGAAAACGCTGGTCGAGGCGAAGGCACCATCCCATGCCAGGTGCAGCAACATTCCGATCGGCAGTGCCAACAGCAATCGTCGAATCGGCTTGCGTCCTGCGGTCACCACCATCACCAGTACGAGCGCGCCTACTGCGTCGGTGAGGCTGTGCGCCCAACGCGCGTGACCACCGGGTAGATCGATCAAATCTGGCAAGACTGCGCCGACCGCCAACAACCGGTAGTCGAAGCGCGGGTCACGAAACACATACCACACGGTGATCACTGCCGTACCGATGAACCAGAGGAACATCTGCGGTCAGCGAACCAACACGCGCCCGCACTGCGGGCAGTCGACGAGCTCGTCAGCGGGTAGCGCCTTGAAGTTGTCGACCTCGGCGCGCGACAGATCGAGATGGCACCCATCGCACTTCACACCGACGAGCTTGGCGATCCCGATTCCGCCATGCCGAGCCCGCTGCGCGTCGTAGAGCGCGATCTCTTCGCTCGTCAACGCTGCCCTCGCAGCGTCATAGTTCGACGTCAGCTCGAGCTCCGCTTCATTCCCAACGCCCCTGGCGGTGGCGAGTTGCGCTGCGGCGGCTTCTCTCACGGCCACGATTGCGTCTTCGACAGCGGCCAGATCGCCGAGTCGTTGTTCGGCATCCGATTGCTGCTCCATCGCCTCCAACTCGCGATCGTCGAGCTCGTCTCGATGGCCGTTGAGGGTGTCGATCTCGTGGCTGAGGGCTTCGGCTTGTCGCGTTTCGGTGACGATCTTGAGCTGCTGCTCGAGCCGGGTTCGTTTGGCCGTCAGCACTGCGGCCTCCCGTTCGATCGTCGCGATCGTCGTCTCAGCATCGCTCAACTGCTTGCTCGCCGCGGCGATCGACGCGTGATGTTCTGCCAAGCGTCGCTCAGTGTCGGCAAAGGCGTCGGCCTCAGGAAGCTTCGTCAGCCGGCGCTGCAACTGATGCAGCGCCGTGTCGAGTTGTTGCAGCTCCCACAGTGCGTCGCCGTTCACGGCTTCTTCTTACCAGTAATGACCACTCCCGCCGGCGGCTTGTCACAGGAGTACACGAGCACCCCGGTGGTAGCGACGTTGGGGAAGCCGGCTTTCGGATCGAGCACGTCCGGCGGAATCGTGGTGTCGCTGGGGATGGCTTTGAGAACGGGCCTCGGTGGCGGCGCGGCCGGCAGCGCAGTTGCGGTCGGATCCTCCGGAGGCAAAGTTGTGGACGTGGTCGTTGACCCGCCTCCGGGAATCGCGCCGCTGACCAACTTGGCGAGGCACTCGTTGCCGGGCAAGTACAGCCGCACGGGCTTGCGCGGCAGCGCTGGTGGTGCCGACCAGTCTTCCAATGGAAGAGGTGCCACGGCGGGCTCCATGAACGCTCCCCATATCCGCGCCGGGTACGTGCCACCCTGCACCTCACGAATACCGTCCGCATCGACGAACTCCTGTGTGTTGCAGGTTGGGACGCCGTTGATCTGCACACCGCACACCATCGGGGTGTACCCGTCGGGATCGCCGACCCAGACGGCAGTGGTCAGCTGCGGTGTGGAACCGACGAACCAGGAGTTGGTGTTGTACGTCTGGGTCCCAGTCTTGCCTGCGGCCGGAAATGGAAAGCCACTCAACGACCCGCGAGCAGTGCCCTTCGTCAAGACCCCTTTGAGAATCGACACTTCGGTCAGCGCAACACTTGGATCGAGGGCTTGGACACCCGGGTCCTCGTGCGTGTACAGACGAGTGCCGTCAGCGCGGTCGATGTAGTCGACGTAGTAGGGCTCGTGGTGCAACCCCTGGTTGGCGATGGTCTGCATGCCCGAGGCCATGTCGATTGGCGCCATCGGGTTTGCGCCGGTGGCGTAGGACGCCAGCGGTTCGATCGGTACCCGTCCGGCGAGCCCCGGCTGAAGATACGGCGAGCTGGCCATCCGGTATGTCGCGTCGACGACGCGGTGCAATCCGACGATCTGCGAGAGGCGGGCGAAGGCGCAGTTGATCGACGACCAAGTCATGTTCTCCAGCGGTGCGAGCGGCTTCGAGGTCGCATCGGTGATGGGGAACGGGACCTTCGGATCATTCGGGTCGGGCAGCACACACGGCGACGTTCCATCGATCACGTCGTTCGGTTGAACTCCAGCCTCCAGCGCAGCGGCGAGGATGAAGATCTTGATGCTCGAGCCCGTCTGTCTCGGGACCAACGCCATGTTGATCTCGTTGGTGCGAGGGACGAACCCGCTACCGCCGACCATTGCCCTGATTGCGGCGGTCTTCGTGTCAAGAGTCAGGATCGCGTTCTCGATTCCCACCTTCGTCTTCGGGAGCACCTCGTGAGCCTGCTCGGCAAGCGCTTGCAGATTCGGGTCCAACGTCGAGTGGATCTCGAGGCCGCCGCGATAGAGCAGATTTGCGCGTTGCTGCTCGTCGCCGAGGAAGGTCGCTCGCCGGAGGAGATAGTCCTTGATCGCCTCGGTGTAGTACGTCGGCTTGGTCGTGTAGGTGGGGATCGTGCGGACGCGTTCCGGCATCTTCCACGTCGCCCCCAGCAGCGAACCGACCAACGGGGTGACGAGCCCAACGTCCGACAGCCGCGTGGTGACCTGACGGAACCTGGCCCTGGCTCGTTCCGAATGCCGGATCGGATCGAAGCCGGAGGGCGATCTGACCAGGCCGGCCAGGAACGCGCCCTCGATCATCGTCAGCTCGCCGACGTTCTTGCCGAAGTACACCTCTGCTGCGGCCTGCAGGCCATAGGCGTTGTTGCCGAAGAACACCGTGTTCAGGTAGCGCTCGAGGATGCGACCCTTGCTCATCTTCTTCTCGAGCATCGTCGCGTAGTGGGCCTGCAAGCCCTTGTAGCGGCCGTCGCGCGGCAGCCCCGCCAGGAACTCGTTCTTGACCACCTGCTGGCTGATCGTGCTGGCGCCCTGGCGCGGTGCATCGCTGGAGAAGTTGGACAGGAGAGCGCGAGCAAAGCCACGGAGGTTCACACCGTGATGCAGGAAGTACTGCTCGTCTTCGACAGCGAGGAACGAGCCCAACACCTCGGGCGGCACCTGGTCGAGGGTGATCGGTTGACTGTTCTCCCGCTCGAACACCGCGATCACGTTGCCCAGTACGTCGTAGACGTAGCTGCGCTGCGACAAACCTTGAAACTCCGGCAGTGAGACGGGCAGCTGATCGTGGGCGTTGGCGACTCGCCACAGGCGAGGACCCACACCGATCACCACTGCAGTCGTCAGCAGCGCTCCGGCGACAACGATGGCCGCGACACGAAGGAGCCAAGCAATGAGACGCACGCATCGTGCAGGCTAGTTGCGAGGCATTGGCGATCGTCGGCACCCGGTAGCTTGGCTCGCCATGATCCCCCACCGCCCGTTCCGGTTCGGCGTGCAAGCATCAACTGGGGCCGACGCGGCGTCGTGGGTTGCACTCGCCCGAAGGGTCGAATCCCACGGTTACAGCACGCTGACGATGCCCGATCACTTCGGCGATCAGCTGGCACCGGTTCCCGCTCTCATGGCTGCAGCCGACGCGACCACCACGTTGCGGGTCGGGGCCCTGGTCTGGGACAACGACTACAAACATCCGGTCGTGTTGGCCAAGGAACTGGCGACGATCGATGTCTTGTCGGGAGGCCGGCTGGAGATCGGCCTCGGGGCAGGATGGCTGGCCACCGACTACCAGCAATCAGGTATCGCGTACGACTCCAACAAGATTCGAGTCGACCGCTTCGAGGAGGGTCTCACCGTCATCAAGGGTGCGTTGAGCGGCGAGCAGTTCTCGTTTTCGGGTCAGCACTACACGATCACCGATTACACCGGCTTGCCTCGGCCGTTGCAAGCCCCACTCCCGCCGATCCTGGTAGGCGGTGGCGGAAAACGAGTGTTGACCATCGCCGCGCGCGAGGCCGACATCGTCGGGATCAACGGCAACTTGGCCGCAGGGGTGATCGGACCGGAGGCAATAGCAACGATGACAGCGGACGCCGTCGACCAGAAGGTGGACATCGTCAATGCTGCCGCGGGTGGTCGACTGCCCGACCTCGAGCTCAACATTCGCGTGTTCATGGTCCGCGTCACTGAGGAACGCCAGACAGCGATTCAACAGATCGCGGATTTCGTACAGGTCGATCCGTCGTTGGTCGTCGAGTCGCCGTTCGCGTTGATCGGGACGCCCGCGGAGATGGTCGACGATCTTCTACGCCGCCGCGAACGATGGGGCTTCAGCTACATCGTCGTCGGAGCCGACGACGTCGAATCGTTCGCTCCCGTCGTGGCCGAGCTCTCCGGTCATTGAGGCGAGCACAGTGCAGCACGTCGGCATCGAGCCGATGGGAGTGGAACGCGTTGGCCAGATCAAGGTCGCGCACGTCGAGCCGTGCGACCATCTGGGTGTACCTGTCAATCGTCAGCCGCATGCCGTGCGTTCGACGCACGTCATGGCCTTGGATTGGTCAGACGACCGTGACTTTGAGAGCCTCGTCGCCCTTGCGACCCTGGCCCACTTCGAACTCCACCGTCTGGCCCTCCTCGAGGGAGCGGTATCCATTGCCTTCGATGTTCGAGAAGTGCACGAACACGTCGGCACCGCCCTCTCGTGAAATGAAGCCGTAGCCCTTTTGAGCGTTAAAGAACTTCACGGTGCCGGTAGCCATTGCCTGTACTCTCCAGATTGCTTTCTGGCCCAACGAGCTATTGGGCACTGGGCGGTAACGCTAGCTGGTGCGGACAACGACGGCTACCGAATCATTGTGCCCAAGCGATCCAACTATCGCCCGTCTACTTGAGATCGGCGAGGATCTCTGCGGCTGCTGTGTATCCGGAATCCACCGCACCGTTGAGGTAGCCCTGGAAGTCGATCGAGGTGTGCTCACCGGCAAAGTGGCAGTTGCCGGAGCGCTCGCGCTCGGCACCTGCGAACGCGGTGTACTGCCCCACCTTCTAATAGGAGTACGAGCCCTTGGTGTACGGATTTGCCTGCCAGTAGTCGACGTAGGCCTTGCCGTTGAAGGCTGCCGAGATTCCCGGTATGAGGGGTTCGATCTGGGCGGTGAAGGCCTTCGCACGTTGCACAGGGCTACCGGTGCCGAAGCTTGCACCGATGTCGCCGCCCGTGTAGTCGACGAGAATGCCAGGGACGCCGGGCTGGGCCCGCGTCACCTCCCACGTGCTCTGGTAGCCCGTGTCCGAATACGAATCACCGTTCATCCCCTGTGCACGCCAGATGCGTTCCGTGAATTGCACGTTCAGCTTCGAGTTCGTACCCATGCCCAGCTCCTGGATCGCGCGCAGCTTCACCGGCGAGAACCCGGCGTTGGTGATGTCGAGGTTGCGCAGTATGGAGAACGGGAGCGCCAGCACGACATGATCGACGATCACCGACACGCTCTTGCTGCCCTGGGTGAACACGAGCGTGAACGCTCCATCGGCACGGCGGCTGATGCCGGCAAGGGACGAACCGCGGTTGATCTGTCCCGCGAGCGCGTCGGCAAGCCGTTGGGCGATCCGATCGTTGCCACCGACGACGTGATACTTCTCGTTCGAGGGGCCGAAGATGCGCAGCTGGCCCTGCCCCGAGTAGCCGAGAAGATACAGCAGGTTCAGCGAGCTCTGAATCTGCGGCTCGGCGCCGTACTCGATGTTGTACGCGATGGCAAGCAACTGCCCGAGCCTCGATGACATGCCACCCGGAACGCTCTCGTTGATCCAATCGACGATGGACATGTGGTCGAGCTCCCGGCCCCGCGGAGTCGACAACGTGTACAAGGTGGGGTAGCTCGCGGCCTGCACATCGCTCTTGATCTTTTGCCAGATGGCTTTGAGGTCGTTGGTCGCGTCGGTGTAGCTGTAGGGCGCGCCGTCGAAGTAGAACCGCGGCGCCGTGCCGTTCTGCTCGGAGCTCAACAAGTTGTCCAGTCTGAGGCCCAGCGACTGGGCGAGTTGCCGAACGGCGGTGTGTCCCTGATCGATCAACTCGCCACCGTGCTCGGCGACCTGACCGCCGTTGAAGAAACCATTGATCGACCAACAGCGTCCGCCGATGCGATCCGACGCCTCGTAGATCTGAGCCGAGTACCCGGCTGACTTCAGCTGGTACGCACAGCTGAGACCAGCGAGTCCACCGCCGACCACCACGATTCGCGGAGCATTGGCAGCGGCGGCCGGCAGGCTGTCTCCCAAACCCCACGCGACCGCAGCGCCCGTCGCCAGAGCACCACCGAGGAACGTTCGGCGACTCGTCGAAAACGCCCGATCGGCAGACTGTGACTGGGCGTTGATCTCGTCCTCGGCAATGTTGCCGACGGCGCGCTGCAGCGCCGAGAGAAGCGGGGTGTGCGCCATGAGAAAGCTCCTGTCGCGAATCGTCGATCCTCGAGACGCAACGTTAGTCACGAGGGTCGAGCGTGGCTGTGGTCGTAATCTCCGGGCGAGCGCGGCCGCAGCCCTCTCGAAACATGTCGTACAACCTCAAGAGCGTGTCAAGAACCCGAACCATGAAGTCTTACTCGAGACTTGACAGTTCACGGATCGTGCTCGTACGAGCACCCAAAAGCGATGTAGCAGGCTTTATTCGAACCAACCACAATGGATCAAATGGCCCATAGGACCACGAGGAGTGGCGCCGTATCTTGTGATGAGTCCCAGGCGGGCACCACGGACAGACACAGGAGCAACTTCAAAATGAACGCGAATCACGCACGGCAGAACGATGGTCGTAAACACACGACACTGCTGGTGGCTTTGGCCATGGTGTTGTCGGCATTGGGTCTGATCACCCCTGGCATTGCCCAGGCGGTGACCCTTGGCTCGCTGACGACGCGCATGGAGATCGACGGAAACAAAGCCAACGCTGCGGGCTTCGACTGGAACGACATCCAGGACGGAACGTTGCCAGGCGGGTACGTCCTCAGTGCGGGCGTGGTCTCCGCCGGTGTGATCGCCCAGACCTACCAGATCGACGGTCCGTCGATCACCCAATCATGTGGCGTTCAAGACGCCGACTCCGTGAGGCCTGGCTCGAAGCTCAACGACAACCCTTGGCCCGTCCTGGTCGGCCTTCCGAACTCGAAGGACGACATCTGCTCGGCCGGTGCTGCCCTCGAGGCCGTCAACGCCAACGGCGCGGTCCACTACATCCTCTACCAGTACTACACCCGCACACCCAGCGCCACCGGCGACCAGTCCGTGGTGCTGTCGCTCAATGGCCCGCTTCCGGGTCGCTGCGATGACGTGTTG
>JANMRB010000068.1:0-9329 GCA_031370825.1 Ilumatobacteraceae bacterium | reverse complement strand
GGTGGTGGTCCGCCGGGTCGTGGTGGTGGTCCGCCGGGTCGGGGTGGTGGTCCGCCTGCGCCTGGAGGTCCGCCTGCGCCTGGAGGTCCGCCTGCGCCTGGGGGTCCGGCGGGTCGTGGTGGTCCGCCTGCGCCGGGAGGTCCGCCTGCCCCTGGGGGTCCGGCGGGCCGTGGAGGTCCGCCTGCGCCTGGGGGTCCGCCGGCTCCTGGCGGGCCACCGGGACCTGCAGGGGTCTCGACCGGCTTGGCCTCACCGACGTCCGCGTAGATCACCTTCTGGATGCGTTCGTACAGGCTGCGCTTCTGTTGGGGGTCCTCCGGATCCTCGACAACGGGTGCAGGCGCTGCCTGCTTCTCACCTGTCCATTCCAAGAAGCTGCCGCACGCGCCACAGAACGAGTCGGCGTCGGCGTTCTTGAAACCGCATTGCTTGCAGATGATCATGAAGGATCCTCTCCGCCTTTTGCTTTGCCCTTACGGCGCTTGGCGATCTCGACAACATGCACGACGTGTGCAGGCTTGGCTGCAGCCACCATTCGATCAACTGTGGCCGCGCTGATCGTGGATGGGTCGTCGACGCTTACCCGAACGGCCATGCGCGGCTGGTCGTCGCCGGGCGGATCGGTCCCCGGTGACAGCGACCACGCGGCACCTCCGCTCTCGGCAATCTCGACATCGCCACCTGTATAGATCGACAGTTCCGCGGTGAGCCCGCGGATGGTCCCACGCCACCGATACAGCTCGGCGATGTTGGCAATGAAGGCCCGGCTCCGATCCAGTGGCCAACCCTCGTCGATGACGACACCGACCCAACCCGCCAGCCACTCGAGAAAATCTTCCGGGGCCAGCCATGGATCGACGTAGGTGTCGAGGCAATCGAGCGTGGTGAACACCGGCGCCAACACATCATCCATCCCACCGGTGAACTGCCGGGTGAACTCGTCGTCCTGGTAGATCCCCGGGAGCAGCCCGGCGATCGGAACGGGTGAACGCAGACCGTGGACGGTACCTCTCACGGCTCGACCACTCTGATCTGATGTTCGTAGGAGAAGGCGATCGCGCTCGAAGCGAGCTCCAGTCGCGTCGTGGCCTGCCCGCGTTCGCCGGTCACCGGGTTGGCACCGAAGAGGCGGATCTCCTCGACGAAGTCGACGCCGCGGATCTCCTGCAGCGCTGTGTAGGCCTCGCCCGATTGGATCGGTCGACCCCAGGGCCAACCGCGTCCATCGGGACCGCCGACGAGTGGGTTGAAGTAGCGATGCAGCACGGAGGATGCTTCTTCGCGAACGCGCACGATGCTGGTCTTCGGCTTCGCCTTCACCTGGGCGACAACCGTGACGCCCTGGTACACCGGCGGCTCGATGATCACGCGGGTGCCCACGAGCCTGGCACCGTCGAGCGCGTTGAGGATGCGTGCCATCGTCTCCTCGGTCGGCACGAGATGCTCGAACGAGATTTGTCCATCGATGATCGGAGCAGCGGGCACGACGAGGATGCGCACGCAGCCGGCATCGGCGCCGTCGCCTGCGGGCAGGCACTTGACTCGCGCAACCTCGGGCGCGGCGGCGCGGGTGAGTTGCTCGAAATCTTCTGCGGTGACAGCACGGTTGCGCGTGCGAAGGAGGATGGGTCCGCGGGTCTTGGCCGACTCGAGATCCTCGCCGTCGACACCTCCGGTCGCGGGTCCGCGGTTCTCGACGCCGGCGATGAACGGGATCGACGACTTCAACGTGCGAATCGATCCGACTCCGACGTTGCCAATACGTCCACCGCCTGTGGCGTACGCCTCGAGCTGGACGATGGCACCCTTTGGCGCGACGGCACCGTACTGCCGTATTGAGCCGTCTGCCTCACGCACACCAGGGCCGAACGAGATCACACCGTGCACTGCGTCGAGCATGAAGTGGTTGTCGGTGGCTGAACTGTCGGCGAAGTGCTCGGTCTGCTGCCATTCGGTCGTGCCCTCGTCGGAGGTCACCATGAGACGTAGCGAGTCGCCCGCGGGCAGCACAGGCGCGTAGGCGGTCTTGAAGGTTTCGCCCGACACGCCCTCCGACACTCCCAACGTCTCGTGCTCGATCACGTCGGCGTGTGCCGCGTCGGCTGTACCGCCGATCGTGTCGGCCACCAGACCATGGATCATTGGTGATGCACTGTACGAGGGCTGACCCTCGGCGGCGGCAACCATCCGGGCGCGCAGCCACCCAGCGCGTTGACCGTCGATCAGCGTCGCCGAATGTTGCCGTGGCACGTGCACGATGATGGAGCCATCGCGGTTCAGCCCGCCGGTTTCGTCTTCGCTGACCTCACACGCATGCCAGGTCGTACCGTCGTAGGCCTCCCACTGCAACGGCGGATCGTCGGGGTCCACACCGACGCCCTCGATGGTGCACTGGAACTGCAACCGGACTGCGCATCGCGGGACTGCTTCGGTGAGCCCGACCAAGAACGCGTCACCCGGCTCTGGTGGGTTGTTGAACGCTGTGAACGGGACACGCAAACGGAGCTGTTCCGTTCGATCCTCGCGATTGTCGGTCAACGTGGGTGCAGTCAGCACTGACTGGAGCGAGCAGGCCACGATTGGCAGGTCTTCGACGGTTGTGAACACCACAGGATCCTCGGTCTCGGTGCGCAACGTGGCGACGCGCGTGCCGCGTGGCAACGTGAGCGTGGCCTGCGCCGGAGACGACAGGTAGAACGTCACTCCGGTGCGAGCCGAGGTCGCCGGGAACAGTTGCAGCCCGATCAATTCGAGGAACTTGAGGTACAGGCGGTCGGGTACGCGGTTGAGCCGGTACAACAACACGTCGGTCATGTATGCGAACGTCTCGATGAGTGTGACGCCCGGGTCCGACACGTTGTGGTCGGTCCATGTCGGGCAACGCGCCATGACCATTCGCTTGGCATCGTCGACCAACTGCTGGAAGCGTCGATCGTCGAGATCTGGTGCGGGCAGTGCCATCAGTAGTCACTCCCATCTTCGGGGATCGTGTAGTACGGGAAAACCAGGTTGCGGCGGTCGTTCGTGCCCTTGACTGCGTATTGGATGTCGATGAAGACCAGCTCGTGGCTGTCGACGTCGGGTGTGGCGACGACTTTGACCACGTCGACCCGCGGCTCCCACCGTTGGAGTGCACTCTTGACCTCGAAGGCCAGCGCGGTGGTCATCTCCTCGTCGACACTGCGGAAGACGAAGTCCTTGACGCGGCTGCCGAACTCGGGGCGCATCGGGCGCTCACCGGGGTACGTCAGCAAGATGATGCGCATCGAGTCCTCCAACTCGCGCTCGCGGCGGACCATGGCGATGCCTCCGGAGGCCGTGAGTTGCGGGGGGAACGCCCAACCCGTACCGACGAAATCGTGATCCACTGGCATCGGTGTCTCCCTAGTTCAACTTCACCATCGAGCCGGACAACTCCACCAAGCCGGCGCCACCGTTGATCTTCACGCCGGCGGTGCCCTTGATCTCGACGTTCGCAGTGCCGCCGTCGAGCACGATTCCGGTGCCACCTTTCAATGTCAGCTTCCCCGGCGCAGCGGCCTCGATGGTCACGTTGCCGGCGCTCTTCACCGTGATCTCGCCACCTTGCGACTTCTGCTCGATCGAGATCTTGCCGATCGGTTTCAACTTCCCGCCGTCGCAGACGATCTTGAGCTCGCCGTTGACGATGTCGAAGAAGATCTCCATCTTGTGATCGGCGTCGCCGAGCAGGATCGTGCCCTTGGTCGGCGGGTTCGGTGTCAGTGGTGAGGGGATCTCGTCCTCGAAGGTGAGCTGATTGCCGATGCGCGACACGATGCCGCGCTTGACCACCTGTCCGGACAGCCCCGCAGCCTTGACTGCAGTCTTCAGCAACGGGTGCGACGACTTGCCGTTGATGAGGCCGCCGATCACGTAGGGCCGGCGGGTATCGCCGAACTCGAAGCCGACGAGCACCTCATCACCGACCTCCGGCAGGAACAGGTTGCCCCATTGCTTGCCCATGCCGACTTGCACCACCCGCGCCCAATCGGTCTCGTAGAACGGTGCGAGCCACGGGAAGCCGAGCTTGACGCGCCCCCACTTCTTCGGATCGCTGTTGTTGGTCACCACGCCGATCACGTTGCCGTTGATCGTCGATGGGCGAACGCTGGCGCTGCCGAGCGACGTCAGCCCCAAGAGGGTGCGATCGTGGCGACCGCTGACCTCGAAGTACGTCGAGTACCCGCCGATCTCGGATTCGAAGTGATGGCGTGCCGCAGTCACGATCCACTCACCGGTGAACTCTTCGGCTACTCCGCCGATCACGACCTTCTTGCCGGCTTGCACGCCGGGGTTTCCGTAGCACGTGCCCTCGGCTTCGAGGATCGTGCTGGCCAGGTGCTCAGCGACACCCTTGGCCATCTCGTCGACCGCTGTGCTCGTCGGTGAGCCCCAATCGAGCGGGCGGTTGGTGATGACCCTCGCCGTCATGCTCGGCATCAACCCGAGGCTCGGCAGTCCCGGGATGCTCGGAAGCGTCGGGATGGGGAACGGCAGGCCCATGAACGAACCGGCAAGTGCCTTCGGATCTGGATCGTCGTCGAGCTTTGCGGTTCCGGTCTTCAGCGGCGACGAACCGACGACGACCTCGGCCTTCTCGTAGTCGTAGACGCGTATCTCGACATCCGACGGAATGTTGGCCGCGCTGCGTCGCGGTCGGAACGACTGCAGGTTCTGCTGGAACGTCAGCGTTGGCGGTCCACCACCGGCAAGGCTGGACACAGCCCCGGCGATCGCCCCACCGATGCCACCGCTGCTCGGTTTTGCACTCGATGCTTCGCGGAAGAAGAACTTGCCCTGCGAGACCCCGATTTCGAAGCCGATCTCCTGGGCGCGGCCACGGAGGAAATCCCAGTCGGTCTGACTGATCTGCGACACGTGCCGATGTGTGGTCTTCGTGCTGGTGATGTCGGTTTTTGTGAACCCGGCCTCGCGTGCGATCTTGGACGCGATGTCCGAGTCCTTCATGTCGACGAAGGTTCGCGTGCGGCTGGATCGCTGCAGGCGATGCGACTTCTCATAGCCGCGGATGATCGTGTGGATCGTCAGGCCGTGGTACTCACCTTCGATCGACGTGACCTCGCCCTTGATCAGGCAGTCGGCCTTCGGCGTGCCCGACGCACCCCCGTAGATCTCGACCAGGCTGCCGATGCGAACCATCGTTTGCTCGATCACGGAGTTGTCGGAATCCTCGAAGGTCAGTTCGAACATGTCGGGCAGGTGCAGCCGGGTATCGACGACGGTTCGCTTCAACTTCGGCGCGACGGTGGGAAGCAGGTCGATCGAGTTGATCGACACCGTCGGGACAACGGTCGCCGAGAGATCGGTCAGATCCGGGAGCAACGACACTTCAGCTCACCTCTTCCCGATGATTTCGTTGGCGTTCGGGAGATACACGGTGTCGCCGGGCTTGACTCTGAACGGGTCGTCGATGCCGTTGGCGTCTGCCACGCCTCGCCACACCCCTGGCGTTCCGTATGCGGCCATGCTGATGGACTGCACGTTCTCGCTAGCGCTGACGATGTGGCGTTGCCGACCGGGCATGCCCCCCGATGTCGGGTTGGTGGGCAACATCCCGAAGATGTTGAACTCCTCGGTCACCGTGAACGCGATGCCCGCCCGATCGGGCGTTCCCGAGGATGAGAAGCGCTCGAAGTTCACCGTTACGGTGGTCAGCGTGCAGCGCATGATCTGAGTTCCCCACTGGAAGATCAGCGCCGGGGGCTTGGCGGCGAGGTTGATGCGCCCACCGGTCAACGCGCCGATGGCAGCACCGATCAACTGTCCGATCAGGCCGCCACCTGGGTCCATCCAGTCGTAGAGCTGCCCGGCGCGATCATGGACGTCGTCGCCAACGAGCCAACCGGATCCCTGCAAGGACTTCGGTGGCGCCTTGAGGAGGATCGAGGGGGTCGAGCCGACGCCCGCAGGCGACGCGTTGGGTCGCGTCGTCGTCCGACTTCCGCGGTTGTACTTCAACGACTCAGGGTTGAAGTCGAACTCCACCATCTCGAACGGCAGTTTCTCGTTGATCAGCTTCGCTTTCATGGCGTCTCCTAGAGGAACCCTTCGTGAACCAGCTCGAGGACCTCGATCGCCACGTCTTTGCCCGTGGAGGTGAGCGTCGGGCCTTGCCAGAGGGCGGGTCGAGCACTGGCGAACGTCCACTCCGACACCGTCTGGTTGTGACTGTCCCGCAACGTGATCGTTGCCGTGCCGCCCTCAGTGGCATCGATCATCGAACGCAGCCACGTCATGACCTTGCCCGAGTCACGGGCGTTCATCGCTCGCTTCAGCACGAGGCGCGGATAGAAGACCCGGTCGGGGAGGTACACCTTGCAGTCGTTGTTGCCGCCGACCTTGATCTCCTTCAGACCGAAGTCGACCTTCAAGCCGTCGCACGATGACCACGCGCCGAGATCGACGCCGTCGACGACGACGTCGAAGCGCATGACGAGCCCATATTGGGTCGAGTCGGTGAGAGGCATCGCGTCGAGCTTTCAGTCAGGCGATGTCGTCGTCGAGGAAGCCGAGGTGCACGATCTCGAGCTGCTCTGTGGCGATCTTGCTGGTGCCGGCGTCGAAGCCGCTGACTGACCACTTCGAGGGCATCGCGCTGCGCATCTCCCACGTGAAGACCGGCTTGTCGGCGCTGTCTTTCAGTTCGATCACCATCAGCCCGGGCTTGTGGCTCTTCGCTGTGTCGCTCAACCACTTCTTCACCTTCTCGGTGTCTGCGGTCACGGCACGACTGAGCTTCACGGTCGAGTACTTCGTTGCGCCCGGGCAGTACCACCGCGAGTTCCAGGCGTCGCCGGCTCGGTACTCGACGACGTCGAATGTGACGTCGAGCCCGTCGACTTTGGCCCAGCTGCCCAGGTCGATCTCGCCGGGGGCGTCGACCTTGACGGTGAATCGGTTGGCTAGTGCCAGTGGTATGTCGTCGGCAATGGGCATTGTTTCCTCCTAGCGGAAATCGGCGAGCAGGCCCGCTCGCTCGCGGTCGATCAGCAGTTCCTGGCGCAATCTGCTGCGGATGGTGGGGTAGAGCCTGGTTGCCAGTTCGTCGAGCGCATACGGGTCGCCGACGATGTTCTCGACGGTCTCGTGAGCTGCCTGCGAGGTGTGCGCAGCACCGGGATGTGCGGCATCGGGATGCGCCACTCCTGGATGGGCTGCGTCTGGATGGGCTGCGTCCCCGTGGGCGCCCGCGCCGGCGATGTCTTCGTGCAGACCCCGCTCGAACCCGCTGTCGAAGCCGAGCATCGAACCGAATATCCCGACCTCTTCGTGGGCGATGTCGCCGACCAATGCGGTGCCCAGTCCGGCGAATCGTTCACGCATCGTGCCGCCCGTCCGCCACGGCTGATCGGGGTGGGCTGCGCCGCCGCCCGTTCGTGCTGCAGTCCCAGCAGTCCGACCGTGCGTGTCCGTTGCACCGTGCGTGTCCGTTGCACCGTGCGCGCCCGGCGATTCGGGAGTGTGACCAGTTGGATGATCCGTGTCGGTGGCCGTCGTGGCATCGGTCGGACCGCCCGACGGCGAGCCGGTCCCAGTCGCGGCCCCGCCGGCAGGCCGAGGGGTCGGTGTGGCCCCACCGGGATGTGTCGCCCCGCCGGGACGAGCGCCGCCGGGACGAGCACCGCGAGCCGCTGATGGTCGCATCAACGTGGTCAACATCGCGTCCTCGGTCGGCAGAACGTCGGTCGCCGGATCGTCGAACAACGCGGTCAGCGCTGTATTGAAGTTCTCGTCCGGAACATCGAGCACGGCAGGCTGTTGCCCGGTGCGTCGTTGGTTGAGTTGCTCGAGGGCGCGAGCTGTCTGTGCGTCCAGCAGGTTCATCCGTTCGTTGACCTCGTCGGTCACGCGTTGCTCGATCGCGTGCACCGAGTCATCGTCGAGCGTCGTCGAGCGAGGAATGTCGAGGAAGGACTCGGCTTCGTTGATCTGTGTCAGTTCGACGTGGCGGAGGTGTTCCATGCGCAGTTCGGTGTAGGCATGAACGGTCTGGTCGCGTCGGAACTGGCGATCACCCGCGGCGAGGTCGTGACGCGCTGTGCCCATGAACTCGTCGCTGAACCCAAACATGGATCCCGCGACGCCCAACATGTCGTTCGCCAAGCCTTGGCCGAGCGTATTGCCGAACGAGGCAAGCGGATTGAAGTTTTGCGGGCTCGCCGCATGCACCGTGGGTGTGTCACCGGCGAGACGTTGTGCGCCGCCCGATGCCGTCATCGACGACGGAGGCATCGTGAACACGATTCCACCGTCGCCGTCCGAGCGAGCCAGACCGGTGTCGATCATCTCGCGCATCATCTGGCGCGTCGAGGAGGTGAGGTCGCCGTCTGCTGATGGGTTGGCGTGCTGCGGGTGGGCGTGCAGGAGGTCGGGTGTCGGCTTGATAGCGCCACCGTCACCGCGGACGTACTGCTCGACTCGTTGCGCGTGCGCTTCCAAGGCGCGACCCGCCTCGCTGGCTTCGTCGTGCAGAGCGCCGTGCACGATCTGCTGAGCCGCGTGGGTCAACTCATGGGCCAGGGTGGCTCGGCCCTTCGTCTCGTCGAGCGGCCCGACATCATCGTGGATGAAGACCTGCTCGTCGCGCGTGAACGCTCGAGCACCCATTGCCTCCGCCTCGGCTGAAACCGCCGGTCCGCGATGCACCAAGCGATCGCCGATGTCGACACCCAGCACGTCGCGCATCGTGGCCCGCACGTTGTCGGGTACTGCTTCGGTGGAAACCTCTGGCGCTCCCTGTCCGCTACCGCGCTCCCGCTCGGCGCGCATCGCCTCGGGTAAGGGTCCGTGATACGCGGGCCCCAGCCCTCGGCGACGGGAGTCGGCGAGCCCGGCCCGCCTGCCTGTCGGGGGATCGCCGGGTACCGTCGGGAGGTCGAACGGCTCAGTCTGTGCAGCTTCGATCCCGTCGCCGGGCGGCAGGGCTGGCGTGTGCCCCTTCGGTTCTCCGATGGCCAGTAGTTGCTCGATCGGCGACGGACCGCCGAGACCGGTTTGCTCGCCGGCCGCCGGGCCGACGTGACGGTGTTCGGCCGCGGGCAACGGAGATGACTCTTGCAACTCCGGCGCACCGCCGCGGTCATGGTCCGCAGCTGCAGGAGCCAGCACCCCACGAAACGAACCACTCGGGGCGTCGATCTGGCGCACCAGTTCCAAGCGAGGTGTTCGTACGAGAACCTGGCGGGTCGCCAAGCCCTGCGTGAAGGCCCGCGTCGGTGCCGTGAGGCTGATCGGTCGCGCTCCAGCCACCCGCATCGGTGGCAGCGTCGCCCAGTCCCGCCGTGCCG
>JANMRB010000046.1:0-20700 GCA_031370825.1 Ilumatobacteraceae bacterium | reverse complement strand
ACGCGAGTGGGCGTCGCCGATGCACCCGCCGTGCTGGCCGCGGCGAAGGACCTGCGGGCGCGAAGCTTTGGTCCGGCGACGAAGAAGTACCGCGAGCTCGGGACCCTTGCCAACCTCCTCGCGTTCAACGCTGTATCGACTCTGCCGACGCGCAACTTCACCTCAGCCACGTTCGAGGGCGCGCCCCGGCTGGCCGCCGAGGAGCTCCAGGAGATGCGCGAGGTCGCCCGCAACAGCTGCGCGTCGTGCTCGATCGGGTGCGAGCACATCTACTCCCGCAAAGGCGGCGGCACCCAACGGATGGAGTACGAGAACGTGTTCGCACTCGGTCCGCTGTGCGGTGTGTCGGATCCCGATGACGTGTTCGCCGCCAGTGCCCGGTGCGATGAGCTCGGCATCGACACCATCTCGGCGGGCGGCACGATCGCCTGGGCGATGGAATGTGCCGAGCGCGGTTTGATCGACGCGCCGTGGCTGCGCTTCGGCGACGGTGCGGCCGTCCTGCGAGCGCTCGACGCCATAGGCTGCCGAGAGCCCGGTCTCGGCGAGCTGCTGGCGCAAGGTTCCCGTCATGCCGCTGGCGTGGTCGGATCCAACTCGATCGACTTCGCCCCGCAGGTCAAGGGATTGGAGCTGCCCGGTTACGAGCCCCGAACTCTGCAGGCAATGGCGTTGGGCATGGCGGTCAACGCCAGGGGCGCGGACCACAATCGGTCCGGCGCGTACGAAGCGGATCTGTCGGGCGTGCTCGACCGCCTCGACGGTGGCGAAGAACATGTAGCAGCAGCTATTGGCACCGAGGACCGCGCTGCGGTCATGGACTCGATGATCCTCTGCAAGTTCCTGCGCGGCGTGTTCACGGATCCCTTCACCGAGTGGGCGGCGCTGCTCGCCGCTGTCACCGGTTGGGACATCGACGCCAGTGAGCTGCACGCGACGGCTCAGCGAATCGTGATGGCCAAGCGGGTGTTCAACCAACGCGAAGGAGCTACCACCGCCGACGATCGATTGCCGGCGCGAATGTTGGAGACTCCGCTGGAGATGGGTTCGGGCCGGGTCGCCGCGCTGAGTGCGTCTCGGCTTCAGACGATGGTGGACGGCTACTACGTCGCTCGTGGATTGGACGCATCGGGCTGCGCCGAACCGGAAGACTTGGCCGATCTGCTGCTAGAGCCGTGAGCGAGAAGGCTCAGCTACCATCGCATCGGTGCAGCAGATGACAACGGCCGTGCGGACCGTCACCCTCGAGATCGACGGACAGTCGGTGACTGCTGTCGAGGGAACCACGATCTACGACGCAGCCAAGCAGGTCGGCGTCGACATCCCGGTGCTGTGCCACAACGAGCGGTACGACCCGGTAGGCGTGTGCCGGATGTGTGTCGTCGACGCTGGCGGACGGGCCTTCGTCGCCGCCTGTGTACGCCCATGCGAAGACGCCATGGTGGTCAAGACCTCCACGCCGCAGGTGGAGCGCGCCCGCGCCGTCCTGACCGAGCTCCTGATCTCCGACCAACCCCCGCGCGATGAAGATCCCAAGCAGACCACCACCGCCGACAACATGTTGCTGAGCCTGGCCGACGGTTTCGGCGTCACCCGCGAGACCACCGATCTGCCGCGCGGTTCAGGACGCGGCACCGACTCGTCCAACCCGGTGATCGACGTCAACCACGACGCGTGCATCCTGTGTGATCGCTGCGTACGGGCGTGCGATGACATCCAGGGCAACGACGTCATCGGTCGGTCGGGCAAGGGCTACGCCACGAAGATCGCGTTCGATCTCGACGACCCCATGGGCGCCAGCTCGTGCGTCACGTGCGGCGAATGCGTGCAGGCCTGCCCCACTGGCGCGCTGACCAACAAGGCGATCCGCGGCGTTGCGATCCGTCCGCGCGATGAGCTCGACGCGGTGCACAGCGTTTGCCCCTATTGCGGAGTCGGTTGCGCCCTGACGTACTACGTCGATCGCGAAATCGGTGCGATCTCCTTCGCCGAGGGCCGCGATCAGCCCGGGTCGCAGAGCAGGCTGTGCGTCAAGGGTCGGTACGGATGGGACTACTCCGCCTCTCCGCAGCGGTTGACGGTCCCGCTCATCCGGATTCCCTCGTCCTATCCGAAGGGCCCACTCTCCGCCGACGTGATCGGCGACGGACACGGCGGGACGCACAACGACCGCGGTCGAGACGGCAAGCGCGGTACACGCAGCGGCGGCCGAAAAGACGAGCGACCCGGAAAGGACCGCGGCCGCAAGCCAGGCGGCCTGATCGACTACGACGAGGTCCTGCCCCACTTTCGCGAGGCCACGTGGGACGAGGCGCTGGAACTGATCGCCAGCCGGCTCGAAGAGATCCACGCCGCGCGTGGTTCCGGTGCAATCGCCGGGTTCGGCTCGGCGAAGTGCTCCAACGAAGAGGCCTACCTCTTCCAGAAGCTCCTCCGCACGGCCTTCGGCACCAACAACGTCGACCACTGCACCAGGTTGTGTCACGCCTCGTCGGTCGCCGCGCTGTTCGAGGGGGTCGGCTCGGGAGCAGTGTCCACGACATACGGCGACGTCGCCAATGCCGACGTGGTCATCATCACCGGTTCCAACCCGACGGCAAACCACCCGGTTGCCAGCTCGTTCTTCAAGCAGGCCCGCCGACGCGGCACGAAGATCATCTACGTGGACCCCCGGGCCTCGACGGTCGCTGAGCATGCCGACATCTTCGTGCAGCTCAAGCCTGGGACCGACGTGGCTTTCTACAACTCGATCATGCACGAGATCATCCGGCTCGGCTTGATCGACCGCGAGTTCATCGCCGACCGCACGTCGAACTACGACGAACTGGCGCGGACCGTCGCCGACTACTCCCCCGAGCGCGCCGCGCAGATCACGGGTGTCGATGCCGACATGATCCGCAAGGTCGCCAGAACCTGGGGCGAGGCCGGTGCCGCTGTCGTGTACTGGGGCATGGGAATCTCCCAGCACACCACTGGCACGGACAACGCCCGCTGCCTCATCGCGTTGTGCTCGATCACCGGCAACGTCGGTCGGCCGGGCACCGGCCTGCACCCCCTGCGCGGGCAGAACAACGTCCAAGGCGCTTCGGACGCGGGACTGATCCCGATGTTCTACCCCGACTACCAAGGCGTAGATCGGGAGGCAACACAGCGATACTTCGAGCAGGCTTGGGGCACACCACTCAACCCGAAGCGCGGCCTCACCGTCACCGAGATCATCTCGTCCGTCCTGAAGCCCGACGGCGTTCGCGGGATGTACATGCTCGGGGAGAACCCGTTCCTGTCCGATCCCAACATCAACAAGGTACGCAAGGCGCTGTCGGCCCTCGACTTCCTGGTGGTGCAAGACATCTTCCTGACCGAGACAGCCGAGTTCGCGGACGTGATCCTCCCGGCCACCTCGTACCTGGAGAAGGACGGCACCTACACCAACACCGACCGCCGGGTTCAGCTCGGCCGCAAGGTGATGGACCCGCCCGGGCAAGCGCGCGCCGACTGGCAGATCGTGCAAGACATCGCCCAGCGTGTCGGCCTGCAATGGAACTATCAAACGCCCAATGAGATCTTCGACGAGATGGTTGCCCTCATGCCGTCGTACAAGAACCTGTCGTACGAGAACCTCGGCATGTCGGGGAAGCTCTACCCCAATGCCGACCCCGAGCATTCGGACGGCACGATCGTGATGTTCAACGAGAGGTTCAACACCGATGATGGTCTCGCCCACCTGGTACCTGCACAATGGTTGCCACCGAAGGAGCTGCCCGACTTCGAGTACCCGCTGGTCCTCAACACCGGCAGACTGCTCGAACACTGGCACACGGGATCGATGACGCGCCGCTCGTATGCACTCGACGCCATCGCCCCGCGGGCCGAGGTGTACATGCATCCGAAGGACGCCGCCGACCGCGGGCTGGCACATGGTGAGATGGTGCGGGCACGATCGCGACGTGGGTCGATCGAGCTCGTGCTGCGCGTCAGCCATCGCGAGCAACTCGGCAACTGCTTCATCCCGTTCCACTTCAGAGAGGCCGCGGCAAACCTCCTGACGATTGACGAGATCGATCCCGTCGGGAAGATCCCCGAGTTCAAGTTCTGCGCCGTCCAGGTGGAGCAGTTGCACCGCGATTCCTCGGCGCGAACGACCTCGACCGACAGCACGCCTGCATGACCGAGTTGACCGACCAACCGGTCGACATCCGAGCCCGCCGGGTACCGGGAGTCGAGGCGAGGGCAGGGAAGTTCCCCGGCCCGTCGCTGATCCCTGCGCTCAACGTGATCCAGTCTCAGCGCGGGTGGCTGCCTCGTGAGGAGCTGGAGCAACTGGCCCGCGATGCCCGCCGGCCGCTGTACGAGATCCAAGGCCTGATCTCGTTCTACCCCCACTTTCGAACTGAGCCGCCGACCAAGGTCACGGTGAAGGTCTGCCACGACCTCTCGTGCTTCCTGCGTGACGGCGATGCGCGCATCGCCGAGCTGAGCCAGCGCTTCCGAGACGATGCCGACGTCGATCTCCACGAAGTGTCCTGCCTCGGCCGCTGCGACATCGCGCCAGCGGCCGCTGTCAACGAGCGGCCCGCCGGGGTGGCCGAGGTGGCGCAGCTCGTCGAGGGCGCTCGTGTAGGTCGTGTCGGCGCGGCCACGGCGAAGATGCGCTCCGAGCCGTGGCCCAACGACCCGTACCCAACCGGATCGGGAATCGAAGAGCGATACACCTCATTGCGGACGTTCCTCGCCGGCGATCTCGACCCTGACGACATCATCGCCACGCTCAAGGACTCGGGCCTCCGCGGGATGGGCGGCGCCGGCTTCCCGACCGGCCAGAAGTGGGCCGTCGTGCGCAGCACCCAGCCCGGAACCGTCAAGTACGCAATCTGCAACGCGGACGAATCCGAGCCCGGTACCTTCAAGGATCGCCAGATCCTGGCCACCCAACCTCACCTCGTGTTGGAGGGATTGCTACTCGGCATGGCGGTGGTCGGTGCCGAGCAGGGCTGGGTCTTCATCCGGCATGAGTACGGCCCGGAGGAGCACGTGCTGCGCGGCGAGATCGATGCCATGCGCGCCGCAGGGATCATCGGCGCCGACGCGTGCGGCAGCGGGCGACGGCTCGACGTCGACGTGTTCGTCTCTCCCGGTGGGTACATCCTCGGAGAGGAAACTGCCCTCCTCGAATGCATGGAGGGCCACCGCGGCGAGCCACGCAACAAACCGCCGTTCCCCGGCAGCTACGGCCTGTACGGCCGCCCCACACTGATCAACTCCGTCGAGACGTTTGCCGACGTGCCAGTGATCGTGCAGCGCGGCGCTCACTGGTGGGCCGACCAGGGCCTCGGCGAGTCGGTCGGATGGAAGTTCTTCGCGGTGTCGGGCCATGTCGAGCATCCCGATGTCTACGTCGTTCCGATGGGCACCACGGTCCGCGAACTGATCGAGCTCGCGGGCGGCGTTACCGGCGGTGCAGCTGTCGGCGCCGTGCAACCGGGCGGGGCCTCGTCGAACATGATCGGGCCCGACCAGCTCGATCTGCGCCTCGACTTCGACAGCGCCGCCAAGGCCGGCACGATGCTCGGCTCCGGCGCGGTGGTGGTGATGGCCGAAGGCACCAACCTGCTGGCGGCGTCCACCAACGTGTTGCGGTTCTTCCGCGACGAGTCGTGCGGGAAGTGCGTCCCATGCCGCGTCGGGTCAACGAAGGCCCACGAACTGCTGCAAGTCATCGTCGACGATGGATCGTCCACGATCGACGATGAGACACGCGCTCGGATCCTGGAGCTCGAGGAGGTCATGCGCAAGACATCGATCTGCGGCCTCGGGCAGGTGGCTCTCGGACCCGTCGTCAGCGTGCTCGGGTTCAACAAGGGAGGTGCCGTGGCGGCAGAACAGGCGCAGTCGACCAAGCCCACATCGTGAGCGGGCGGGAGTTCTTCACCGCTATCACCGTGTCCGCGGCGCTGGCCGGGTTCCGCCCTGCGCGGCGTACGACGATCGAGTCCGTGCCGCTTGGAGAATCGCTGGGACGGGTACTTGCCGTCGATGCCACGGCCACCGAACCGCTACCCGGCTTTCCGCGGGCAACAGTCGATGGCTTCGCGGTGCAGGCGGCCGACACCTACGGGGCGTCCGAAGGACTGCCGTCCTACCTCCGTCTCGCCGGCGCGGTGCGGATGGGTGCCGCTCCCGGCGTGGCGGTCTCTCCCGGCACGTGCGTGGCCATCCCGACCGGCGCAGTGATCCCCGATGGCGCGGACTCGGTGGTGATGGTCGAGTACACCGCTGAGACGATGGAGGGCACGATCGAGGTGACGCGACCGGTTGCCCCTGGGGCCGGACTGGTGCGAGCCGACGAAGACGTCGCTGCCGGCGGCGTGTTGGTGAGTGCGGGACGACCCTTGCGCGCGTCGGAGCTCGGGTTGCTCGCCGCGGCCGGCGTGACCACGGTCCACGTACACGTGCGACCCAGGGTTGCGATCATCTCGACGGGCGATGAGGTGGTACCGCCGTCGACGGCCAAGCTGGCCGCAGGCCAGGTGCGCGACGCCACTGCCTCGGCCCTGGCCGGTCTCGTCCACGAAGCAGGCGGTGATCCGTTCACTGCTGGGATCGTGTCCGACGACCGGGACGCGCTGGAACATGCGGTGCGCGAGGTTCTGGGCTGCGCCGACCTGGTGGTGATCTCGGCGGGGTCGTCGGTCGGTGCCCGCGATGAGACCGCCGGCGCAGTGGCTGCGCTCGGCACCATTTGGTGCCATGGGCTCGCCATCAAACCGGGCAAGCCGACGCTGCTGGCGGAGTGCGACGGCGTTCCCGTGATCGGGCTACCCGGGAACCCGCTGTCCGCGCTCGTGGTCTTTCGGCTGATTGGAACGCCCGTCGTGTTTCGGCTAGCCGGATGCGAGGCACCGCCACCCGAGCCGAGCACGCGCGCTCGGCTGTCCCGCGATCTACCTTCCGCGGCGGGCAGACTCGACATCGTCCAGGTCACGATGCACGAAGGCGTCGCTGCGCCACTGTTCGGGCCATCCGCTCTGCTGTCTGTGCTCACGAGAGCAGACGGCTACATCGTGGTTCCCGAACCGGCCACTGGCCTCGACGGCGGCACCGAGGTCGAGGTCATCCTGTACCGATGACGCACCGCCCTTCAACCCCGGGAAGTGCCTTCATCTCCGACGTCCCGGCCGCCCAGGCCTTGCAGGCATGGCACGCGGCGTGCATCGTGGCGGGTTGCCCGCAACGAGTACCTGCAGTGCGCGTGCCCGTTGGCGAAGCGGTGGGCCGGGTCACGGCCGAACCGGTGTGGGCACTGCGCTCGTCACCCGCGTTCGACTCCGCGGCGATGGATGGGATAGCGGTCCGGGCCAGTGACACGATCGGGGCCGGCGAAACGGCGCCGGTGCTGCTGACTGCCGACCAGTTCGAAGTCGTCGACACTGGCGACCCACTTCCCGCGGGTTACGACGCCGTCGAGATGCGCGAGCACGTGCATCGCACTGTGGAGGGACAGGCCGAGTTGCGCGCTGCGGTTCCGCCCTACCAGCACGTCCGCACGATCGGCGAAGACGTCACCGCTACCGAACTGCTGCTACCAGTCGGGCACCGGCTGCGGCCGGTCGACGTCGCCGCATGCGCATCGGCAGGGGTAACCGAACTGATGGTTCGCCGGCGACCCGCGGTGGTGATCGTCCCGACCGGCGATGAGATCCGCCCGGTGGGTACCGACCTCGCGCCGGGAGAGATCGTCGACACCAACTCCTTGATGCTCGCTGCTCAAGCTCGCGAGATCGGGTGCGACGCACACGTCACGGAGATCGTCGGCGACGACCCGGAACTCATCACCGCGGCACTGCGCGAGGCCGCCGTCACCGCCGACCTGGTTATTCTGATCGCCGGTTCCAGCGCCGGACGCGACGACTACACCGCGCGGGTCGTCGCCTCGGCCGGGGCACTGGCAGTGCACGGGGTCGCGGTGCGACCCGGCCATCCCGTCGTTCTCGGAACCGTCGCGGGTGTGGTGGCCACACCGGTTCTCGGCGCTCCCGGTTATCCGGTGTCCGCGGCTCTTACCTTCGACATCTTCGCCGCTCCGATGCTGGCTGCGTTGGAGGGCGCCGCGCCACGGGAACGACCTTCGACCACTGCGCGACTTGCCCGCAAGCTCCCATCCGCGATCGGATCCGACGACTGGGTTCGGGTTCGGCTGGGTCGCGTCGGCAACGACATCATCGCCACCCCTCTGCCTCGTGGCGCCGGCGTGTTGACGTCGTTGGTACGCGCCGACGGATTGCTGGTCGTGCCGGCAGGAGTCGAGGGCCACCACGCCGGTGAGCAGGTCCAGGTTCAACTGCTGCGCGGCCTCGGTGAGATCAGTCGCACGATCGTCGCGATCGGCTCCCACGACCTCATCCTCGACGTGGCTGCGTCTGCACTGCGCTCAGCGGACCCGCTGATCACACTGGCCTCCTCCAACGTCGGATCGCTCGGCGGTCTGGTCGCCCTACGAGACGGGCTCTGTCACCTCGCCGGATCACACCTGCTCGATCCCGACACCGGGGAGTACACCGTTCCCTACGTCGACCGGCTGTTCGGTGACGGTCCGGAGATCGCTGTGGTACGCCTCGTGCACCGCGACCAGGGCTTGATCGTTGCGAGCGGCAATCCTGAAGGTGTGTCAGGAATCGATGATCTGACTCGCCCTGGGCTGCGGTACGTCAATCGGCAACGTGGCGCCGGCACTCGAGTCCTGTTGGATCACAAGCTCGGCCGTCGTGGCATCGACCCCGCCCAGATCTCCGGCTATTCGCGCGAGGAGCACACACACCTCGCGGTCGCCGCCGCCGTGGCCGCTGGGCGCGCCGACATCGGCATGGGCATCCTGGCCGCCGCTCGGGCTTTCGGGCTCGATTTCATCCCCGTCGCCCGCGAGCCGTACGACCTGGTCTTGCGTGCGACTGCCGTCGACGACGAACTGCTGGCTCCGCTGTGGACGCTTCTCCGACGGCCCGACTTCCAGGCCGAGGTCGAATCGTTGGGTGGCTACTCGTGCGCCGAGACCGGCCGCCGGATCAGGTGACGATCGCTTTCAGCCGTGTTGCCTGTTCTTTCAGCCGTGTTGGAGATATTGCAGCACGGCAAGCACCCGGCGATGCTCGGTGTCGGATGTCGCCAGCCCGAGCTTGGTGAAGTCCGCTGTCGGCAGGACGGCGGACACCAGCGGTATCGCGCTCAATGACAAGCCGATGCCCATCAGGGCGCTGACGATCGGCAGGCCCATCGCCACGACCGATCCGAATGCGATCAACAGGATCACGACGGCCGCGGCCAGTCCGATGCCCTCGGTTCCAGGCACGCCGCCGCTGACGAACGGGTCACCGCCAAGGGCGATCTGCAGATCGGAGGACTGGTGCGCGGCAGCGATCTTCTCCATCGCCGCCGCGGTGTCCTCCATCGTTGGTGGGCCGTTCCTCATGAACGACACTGCGGCAAAGGAGATGCCTCCCGGTCCGACCTGTTCGGGATGGTCGATGGGACTGTCGACGTGATCGATGCGCGGCAATGCGCGGATCTCGTCGACAACAGCCGCTGTGCTTGCAAGGTTGTCGGTCTTGAAGACCACGGCGGTGGTGAGGCCCGTGACGGACGGCATGTGGGCAGCGGCCAAGTCGTAGGCGCGCTGGGAGTCGGAGCCATCGAGACGGTCGTTGATGTCGGCGCTCGACGTCACCATTCCGCCGAGGACGATCACGCCGATGAGCGCGGCGAGCCAGACGAGGATGGTGCGGTAGCGGTGGTTGACAGAGGCGGAAGCGAGTCGTTCGATCATGTTCGCCACTGTGAGGCAGGCAGCCGCCCGTCGGAATCCGGTGGCCCGGCGTCTTCGCCCGGGGGTTATCCCCACCTACCATGGTCCGGTGGTCGGCACCCTCGTCATCCTCCGTCACGGCGAAAGCACGTGGAACCAACTCAACCTGTTCACGGGCTGGCACGACGTGCCGCTCAACGAGAAGGGCATCGCCGAGGGCTCAGCCGCCGGGCAGACGATGGCCGATGCCGGTCTGTGGTTCGACGTGGCCCATACCTCGGTGCTGGCCCGGGCCGTGGTCACGTGCCACCTGGCGCTTGAGGTGATGGGCCAGGTCTGGTTGCCCGTTCAGCGTCATTGGCGACTGAATGAACGCCATTACGGCGCGCTGCAGGGTCTCGACAAGAAAGAGACCACCGATCTGCACGGCGCCGAGCAGACAAAGTTGTGGCGACGTAGCTACGACGTGCCGCCGCCACCGGTCGAAAGGGACAGCCCCGAGCATCCGATCAACGACCCGCGCTACCGGCTGCTGCCACCCGACGTGTTGCCCAGCACCGAATGCCTGAAGGATGTCGTTGCTCGGGTGTTGCCCTATTGGCACGATGTCGTCGCGCCGCAACTGCTCGCCGGACAGAACGTGTTGATCACGGCGCACGGCAACTCACTGCGCGCCTTGGTCATGCATCTCGAGGATGTATCGGCCGACGACATCGCCGAGCTCAACATCCCAACCGGAGCACCGCGGCAATACGAGTTCGCCGACGGGTTGCAAGTGACCTCAGCGGCGTACCTCGGCGACCCCGACGCGGTGGCCGCGGCAGCAGCCAAAGTCGCGGCCCAGGCCGGCGGCTGAACGCAGCTCTTGAAGCTCAGTACGAGCTGCGCACGCTTGGTGTCTACACTCTGCCCCCATGGCTAGCAAAAAGGCGTACCTCGACCACCTTCGCAAAGTTTCGTTGTTCTCTGCGTGCTCGCAGAAGGACCTCGAGAAGATCGCCAAGGCAGGCGACGAAGTCGTCATGCCCGCCGGCTCGTTGATAGTCGATCAGGGTCAGACCGGTCGAGAAGCCTTCGTCGTGCTGGAGGGCTCGGTGACGGTGAAGCGCAATGGCAAGAAGGTCGCGTCCCTCGGGCCAGGCACGGTCGTCGGGGAACTGTCGCTTCTCGATCACGGCCCGCGCACAGCGACAGTGATCTGCGAAACGGACTGCACCCTGCTGCTGCTCAGCCAGAGGCACTTCACGGCGGTTCTCGACGACGTACCAGCCATGGCCCACAAACTCATGGCTTCCCTTGCAGGCCGGATCCGCGACCTCGATCGCCAGTACTACGGCTGAGCTCCGCCCGTATGTGTCCTGACGGCACGTCGCACGTCGCCGATCAACGCCAACATCACCAGCAACGCCGCGCCGCCGGCTGAAACGGCAAGTCGCCACAACCACACCTGTTGGCCGACGCGGGACGCACTGGATCGAACCGCTGCGATCGACTGATCCAGGTCGGTCGGGATCTTCTGCAACGAGGCGACGGTTTTTTCAAGGACGGGCGCGGCCTCGTCGACCGCGCCGGAGGCTTCAGCCAGATCGATCTCGACCCTGGCGATCGTCACCTCGGCAGTCTTCAGGCTCTCGGTCAGGTTGTCGACGCTGCCGATGAAGGACGCCACGTCGAGAAGCCCGCGCACGCTCGTGCTCACCTGCCGCGTGGCAGCCAACGCGTCGGCTGTTTTGCCGAGTCCTTCGCCGATCAGGGCAACGAGGCGTTGCAGCTCGCCGGCGGACTCAGCTGTATCAGCCGCCAGGTCGCGCGCTGACGCGAGTGATACTTCGGTCTGCGACAAGCCGCGTTTTGTCGCAGACGCGACGCGGCCGACGGCGATCCAACCGGCGACAACAGAGCCGGCGATCAGCACGGCGGCCAACCACGCGAGAAGCCTCGACCGGGTCATCGCCGCCCATTGTTGTCCGCGACTACGCGGAGGGCGGCGATGCCGCGATCAAGAGGTTCAGTCGACCAGCGAGTAGTGGTGCTCCAACTCGCGACGCAGCACCGGTGTCACAACGTGGTTGCGATGGACCTTCGGTGCATTCAGCACGTCGGTCTTGTCATATGGCACCACAACAGCGCCACCGGTGTCGAGGTAGACCGGAGGTGACAGCGGGATGTAGTGCTTGGCGTGCAAGCCACCTGGAGCCACAACGCCCCATGTCGGCTCCTCGGTCACTTCGTCATATACGACGTCGGTGATCGTTCCTACTTCAGTACCGTGACGGTCGATCACCGGGTGCCCGCTGTACTGCTTGAGTTCGTCGTTCATCTGTCCTCCTCGCGAGCCACTTCGCTCGCAGATTGATGTCCGATCCCGCTATGTATTGCAGTCACAGCCTACCCCGGACCATCATTCCCAAACCCCAACACGGTGCAACTAGGGTCTGACCTGCCATGACTACGCACTCGGAACACTCGCCGCCTGCCTCCGAAAACACCGCCAAACGGATCAGACCTCACCAGATCGTCGTCGGCATCGGCTGCTTCATCGGCCTGTTCACTCTGGTTTCGGGGATCCTGCCGCAGATCACCAATTGGCACGACAAGAAGTCCCCGTCACGCGAGGTGTTCGGTGGGATCCCAGGTGCCCTGCAGGTCGCGTTCTACACCGTGATCCCGGTGATGCTCGTCTGGGGAGCCATCGTCTTCGCGGATCGGGTTCGCAACTGGGAGCGCGGCGCGCCGGACCGTCGACGAACCACGACCAAGAACATCGGCCGACGGCTCGCCGACTTCCGCTCGGGTGTGTACATGCGCACGCTTCTACGCGATTCCGCTGCAGGGCTGATGCACTCGATGATCTACTTCGGGTTCCTCGGCCTGCTCGGTGTGACGACGGTGCTCGAGGTCGATCACCAGATGCCGGAGAGCGCCAAGTTCCTCCATGGCAAGGCCTACCTTGCCTACTCGTTGTTCGGTGATCTGGCCGGCGTTGTGTTCATGGTCGGCATCGTCTGGGCGATCGTGCGGCGCTACGTGCAGCGTCCATACCGAATCCGCATCAAGACCAAGCCGGAGTACGCGGCAATCCTCGGCACGTTCTTCGTCATCGGTGCGTCGGGATTCTTCGCCGAGGCCCTTCGCATCGCAGAGGTCCAGCAACCCAGCTACGAGAAGTGGAGCTTCGTCGGCTACCCGTTGAGTCAGTTGTTCGACGGGTTGGCGCCCGACACGTTGACTCGCTGGCATCAGATCATGTGGTCATTGCACGTCGTCGGCTTCATCATCTTCCTGGCGCTGTTGCCAATCACGATGCTGCGGCACATGTTCACGTCGCCGCTCAATATGTACCTGCGCGACCGCGAGCGCCCCAAGGGCGCGATGAGGCCGATGCCCAACCTCGCCGAGACCTCGCTGGAGACCTTCGGCGCGTCGGTCGTCGAGGATTTCACGTGGAAGCAGTTGCTCGACACCGACGCCTGCACGATGTGCGGACGCTGCACCAGCGTGTGCCCGGCGCATGCCACCGGCAAACCACTCGACCCGCGCGAGATCGTGCTGAAGGTCGGCGAGGTGATGGCCGCAACGTCACCGCACGGCCACGTCAGCCCGCCGCTGGGAACCGACCCCGAGATCACCATCTCGTCGAATTCGGTGTTCGAGCGCATCACCGCCGAGGAACTGTGGGCGTGCACCAGTTGCAGGGCATGCGACGAGATCTGCCCGGTCAACATCGAGATCCTCGACAAGATCCTCGACATGCGTCGGTACCTGTCACTGATGGAGAGCAAGTTCCCGCCCGAGCTCGGCAACGCCTACCGGGCGATGGAGAACCAGGGCAACCCATGGGGCATGAACCAGGGCGAGCGTGGCGATTGGGCCAAGAACCTCGACGGAGTCACCGTCATCGATCCGGGCGAGCAGATCACCGCCGAATACCTCTACTGGGTCGGGTGCGCCGGATCCTTCGACGACAAGAACCGCAAGGTCACCCAGGCCATGGCCAAGCTCTTGCGGCGGGCCGGCATCGACGTCGCCATCCTCGGGCCCAGCGAGATGTGCACTGGGGACCCGGCGCGGCGCAGCGGCAACGAGTACCTGTTCCAGATGCTGGCCATGCCAAACGTCGAGATGCTCAATGGAATGGGCGTGCGCAAGATCATCACCCAATGCCCGCATTGCTTCAACACGTTGAAGAACGAGTACCCCCAACTCGGCGGGAACTACGAGGTCATCCACCACTCGCAACTGCTCGAATCGCTGATCGAGTCGGGCGCGCTCGATGTCTCCCAGGCCACCCTCGAGGAGCGGATCACGTACCACGACTCGTGCTATCTCGGCCGCCACAACGACGTGTACCTGGCACCGCGCAACGTCGTCGCCTCGATCAAGGGCATCGAGGTCGTCGAGATGCCGCGCAATGGCACCAAGGGCATGTGCTGCGGCGCCGGTGGAGCACGGATGTGGATGGAGGAATCGATCGGTACGAAGGTCAACGACGAAAGAGCGCGTGAGGCCATCTCCACCGGTGCCTCCCGGGTCGCCACAGCCTGCCCGTTCTGCTACATCATGCTCGACGATGGTGTGAAAGCCGCCGGCGTGGAAGAGACCGAAGTCAGGGTCGCCGACATCTCGATCCACCTGCTCGAGGCCATCGAAGCCGGCGAGCGCAAGCTGGCAACCCAGGTCTCACCGCTCGGCACCCCCACCTGAGGGCCGCTCTCCCGCTCTTTCACTTATCCTTGCTCGATGGGCGGCCGTACAGCAGGTTTGCTGACCGTTGCAATTTTCACTGCCGGTCTGGCCGCGCCCTCATCTCCTGTTGCCCACGCTGAAACCAGCACACACTGCGCGGCGGGCACGGACACGGCGACGCTCAACAACTTCATCGCGAACGAGGTCGCCGACATCGTCGCCTTCGACACTCCGAGGGTGATCGCCCTTCCCGATGGACGCAACGTGTGGACGGTGCAGGACGCGTTCATCTCGGCAGCACCTGGTGCTCGCACGCAGTCACTGCGATCACCGACCGGATTCGCACACAACGCGCTGATCGTGCAGGAAGGGAACTGCTTCACCACGCTTCATGGTCCGGTCGCGGAGGGTGCCCATTGCGCCGTGGCCGACGCCTCATATGTAGGGGGCGAGCTGACAGCGACGTGCAGCCATTGGTTCTGGCCGATGAGTGGCGGGCTCGATCAGTCCGGGCGGCTCGCGGTCTTCTACGTCGAGATGGCCAACGATCTCGGCACCGGTGCCGCAGTGTCCGCTCACCCGGTGTCAGTGTGGTTGGCTCGATTCGACGCGGCGACGTTTGACCTCATTTCCTTCGGTCCCGCGCCTGCTTCTGCCGGTGACGTCGTGTATGGCTCGGCGGTCGAGTCGGACGGGTCGTTCAGCTACTTGTTCGGGTGGTCATACGATCAGTTCAACCGGCCCGACCCGACGTCTCCGCCGCCTTCGCAGGTGTTCCTCGCTCGTGTGCCACTGGGGAGGTTCGACCAGCAGCCGACCTACTGGAACGGTGCGGAATGGGTTGCCAACCGCGCCCGCGCCGTCGCGATCAGCATCTCGGCCGACGGGACTGCCAACCCGATGCAACCGCGGTTGGTCGACGGGATGTGGATCTCGGTGGTGAAAGCCGACGACTGGGATGGCACGGCCGTGCGAGTCGATGTGGCCGCAGCACCCCAAGGTCCGTGGACCACCTGGCACACAGTGACCGTGCCGACCCGAACGGTCGACGGACGCACCAACACCTACGGCGCGCACCTTCTGCCGTGGCGGTCCGCCACCGGCAACTTGGTGGTCGCGCTGTCGAACAACGCGTGGCTGATGGATCCGTTGGCGTTCGACAGTCCGACGTTGTACCAGCCGCGCCTGTTCGAGTTGACTGCGCCACCCGAGTTGCCCTCACCCGAACTCGAGGCGACGACCGAGCCGTTGGGCTTCGTGCCGGCGAGCCCGCCCGTCCGTGCCATCGACACGCGCAAGGGTCAGCCGCTGGCGCAGGGCCATGTGTTGCGCGTGGGGGTGGCGGGGATGGTTGGCGACGGTGCCCGCGCGGCAGTGATCGACCTTGCCGCGGTAGATCCGTCCGCTGCGGGGTACCTCACAGCATGGTCGTGTGACGAGCCGATGCCGACGACGTCGAACCTCAACTATCTCGGCGGCCTCGCACGAGCAACGCACGCCGTTGTCACGCTGGCCGCGGACACATCCATCTGCGTGTTCAGCATGGTGCAGACCGATGTGCTCGTCGACGTCACCGGTAGCTACTCCGAGGCAACAACCGCGTTGTTGTTCCATCCGATGGCGCCGACGCGGATCTACGACTCGCGACGCGCCGGTGGGATCTGGCGCACCGGCGAGACGCGGGCGATCCCAGTTCCGGCGGACGCGGCGGCCGTGGCGATGAACGTGACCGTGACCGACCCGGTGACCGCTGGTTTCGTCACCGTCTTTCCATGCCAGGCGACGCTGCCCGTCGTGTCGAACATCAACTACATCGCTGGACAGGTGGTGGCCAATCTCGTGCAGATCGGCTCCACCGGTGGACAGGTCTGCGTGCACAGCAGCACTCGTGCGCACATCGTCATCGATCTGCAAGGGACATACGACGGCGCCGAGGACGGTCTGCGTTACGAGGCTGTCGCGCCGACCCGGCTGGTCGACACGCGTAGCGGCGTCGGCTCGGTGTTCGGGCGCGTCGCGATGGACACCCACAACTCAGCAACAACCTTGCCGTCGAATGCTCCCGTCGCGACTACACAGGTGCCCTCCGACGTGAGTGCGCTGATGGTGTCGATGATCGCCGTCTTCCCGCGCACCAGCGGCTGGGCCGAGATCGGCCCATGCGTCGAGCCCGCGTACGCCACTCCGTACAAATCATCGACGCTCAACTTCGTCGCCGGAGACATCGTGGCCAATCAGTCGATCACTCCAACGTTCGCGGCCAGTGGGGCCGACGTGTGCACATTCGCCACCTCTCCCGCGTACCACGTCGTCGATCTGACCGGCTGGTTCGTCTGAACTCAGTCACCCATCGAAGTGTCAGCGCTCGAAGTTCTCGAAGTACCGGCTGGGCGTCGGACCGCGTTGGCCCTGGTACTTCGAGCCTCGGGCGCCGCTGCCGTACGGCTTGTCGGCAGGCGTGGTCATCTGCATGAAACTGACCTGGCCGATCTTCATGCCCGGGTAGAGCGTGATCGGCAACGTGGCGATGTTGGTGAGCTCCAGCGTGATGTGGCCGTCGAAGCCGGCGTCGATGAAACCGGCGGTCGAGTGGATGATCAGGCCGAGCCGACCAAGGCTGGACTTGCCCTCGATGCGACCGACCAAGTCGTCGGGTACTCCGATGCGTTCGAGTGTGCTGCCGAGCACGAATTCACCCGGATGCAACATGAAGACACCTTCCGGCGCGATCTCGATCGGCTCGGTCAGGGTGGCCATGTCGTGCTTCACGTCGATGACCCTTTCGGTGAAGTTGCGGAAGACCCGGAACAGGTTGCTGATCCGCACATCGATGGACGATGGCTGCACGGAATTGTCGTCGAAGGGCTCGATGATGATGCGACCTTCGGCGATCTGTTGGCGCAGCGTCCGGTCGGAAAGGATCACGGCCCGACGCTAACCTCTGTGCCACCTTCGCGGGTGTAGTTCAGAGGCAGAACATCAGCTTCCCAAGCTGAGAACGCGGGTTCGATTCCCGTCACCCGCTCCATAGAAAGACCAGCTCAGAGCACTTTCGGTGTCCGAGCGTGAGTTCCGAAATCGGTCGTCGTGCCATATCGTGCCACTTCCGTGCCACAACGAATTATGATCGTCGCCATGGGTCGCAGCCCGTGGGGAAGTGTGCCCTGGTACGACACGCCAGCGCAAGACTCCACGGAGCGCAGAAAGGGGCGAGTTACCTAACGGCAGATCTGGGCGGCCTCGAGCGCGCCCTTGCTGTGCGAGAAGCCGCGACGCCCCACGCAAGAACTCGATGACCCCTGATGCTCGACAATTGCGTGCGTGTCGGTCAACCTGGTCCGATGACCGAGCGTTCAGACGCCGACGGGCGAGGATCTGCAAGTCAGGCTTCCATCGACGATCTGGTCGCAACCGTGCTCGCCACGGGCGCCGTGCGAGACGTACGCAAGGCGCGACTCGTGACGGACGGCATGCAGCACATCGTGGTTGTTCTCGATGAGCAACTTGTGGCTCGTTTTCCCCGCGATGAGGCCGCAGCAGTGTCGCTTCGCGATGAAACTGCGCTCTTGACTCGACTGGCTGGGCAGGTGACAGTGCCCGTACCCGTTCCGGTACACATCGACCAGAGGTTCAGTCTGCATCGGATGCTGCTCGGCTCGGTCTCCAGCCGCGCAGCCGTCGAATCGCTCTCGCCGGTGGCGCTCGAACGACTTCTCGACGATGTTGGGCGGTTCTTGTCGGAGCTCGCAGCCGCAGATGTTCCGGATCTTGCGACGAGCCCGGCGACAACATCGGTGGACCAGTTGCGACAACTGCGCGTGCGTGCCGAGGCGTGCGTCGTCCCGTTGATGTGGCGTCACCAGCGCGCCTGGTTCGAGGAGACCTTCGCCGCTGTTGAGAGCATGTCCTTCGAACACACCCCGAGTGTGATCCACGGTGATCTCGCTCCGTATCACGTGCTCCATGATCCCGAATCCGGTCAACTTACCGGCGTCTTGGACTTCGGAGTTTCCGGGCTCGGCGATCCCGCCGTCGATCTCGGATGTCTGCTGTCAGTGTGGGGCGAGAAGCTCGCCGGCGGGCTGGTGCGACAGTGGGCGGCGGCGGTCGCGCTCGCCGACCGTGGCCGCCTACTAGCCACGATCCTTCCGTTGGAATGGGCTGTCACCTCGCTCGAGACACAAGCCACCGACCTCGCGCTCGCACACCTCGGCCACCTCGCAATCGACATCAACCAGATCGGCAGCCCGTTCGGTCCAATCGCCTGACCAACTCGACCCCTTCTCGCACAGCTCGTCATCACAGTACCGAACGACCACATACCCACCCAGCTACGGCTGGAGTCAGGTAGCGCCGAATGCCCGTTCGGCGTGCTTGGCGGAAGGTACAGGAATCGAACCTGTGTGGCTATCGCCGTCTCCGCTTAGCAAGCGGGCCCATTACCGACTCTGGCAACCTTCCGTGAGCGGAGGGTGGAGGACTCGAACCCCACCTCCCGATACGCCGTGCTCCGCCCTACCCGCAACACCGCCGCGGCCTCGTCCAACGTGAGGAAGTCCGGCGGGACAGCAACAGCGGGCTCGAGCATCGGACTCACCGCGGCCACGCCTCTTGAGAACTCACGTCGTCACAGGTCGTCGGCAAAGTACGGGGAGCCGATGACCAGAATTGGGGCCCGGCGACAAACTTCACACCCCCTACAGAGGCGACAACCACCCGGGCGCACCAAAGTGCCCCGACCGTGGTTCTGCGAGTTCGAAAATCGAAAATGCCCCTCACACTGCAACATGCCCGCCGAAGGGCAATTTCGTGACGCACCCCACGTCAACGGACATGAACACCCGCCTGTGGATGAAGGTGAGCGCGAAGCAGTCGCGCTCACCGCGGCGCGTCGACGGGCCGCCAATGCGATCATCGAGCGGTCACGGCGCCGAATATGGCGAGCGCTGCGAGTTGTGCGCTACTTCGGCGGTGGTGGCACTCGGCGCGTCGGAAGCTTCTTCTCGGTCAGAGCGAGGAGTGTGTCGACCAGCTCGCTGTACTGCTCGATCTCCCGCTGCGACGGCGAGATGAGGTCTTCCGGGTAGTTGACCTGATGACGTAGGTCGCGCAGCTGGTCGAGTTGTGCGTACTGCGTGCGGTCGACGAGCTTGATCGCGAACGCGTAGTCGACGACAACCTCGTGCGCCCCTGCGGTGTTTGAGAACCGATAGCCATCCTGCGCGGCCAACGCGGTCACGGCCAGTCGGGCCGATTCGTGCAACGCCGAGACCGCCGGGAGGACCAGACCTTCGGTCAGGTTGCCGACCGCAGCGCGACGGAAGTCGCGTGCCTGAGCAAACGTGGCTCGTGCCGCCTGAGCGCGATCGCTCGCGTTGCCAGCGACCTGGTGCATGCGATCACGCCGGAGTTCCTCGAGGCTCGCTGGGCGTCCGGCTCTCACGCCGGCACCCGCGCGAACACTGGAACGCCAGCTGCGCGCAGCTCGTGCACGCGTTCGTTGTGCGTCTCAAAGACGAACAGGTTGATCGACAGCTTCGACTCGTTCTCCAGGTCGAGTCGCGCCTCGGCGAGATCGAAGCGGGTGAGCGAATCGGAGACCACTGCCACATCGACATCGTTGGGCGGTGCACCGGGTTCGCCGCGATAGCGGGCTGCCCACGACCCAAAGATGAACACCTCCCCGATTGCCGGGTTGTCGCCGAACGCGCTCGCCAGCATCGGGATCACTCCGCCGGCGTAGGCCAGCAACTGACGCAAGACCAGTCCATAGGGCAGCTCCGGGGCCGGGCGGATGGTCTTGGCCGTTCCCACTTGCTCGGTCACCAACACACCCGCCTGCTCGAGGCGGGCCACCTCACGAGCCACCGTCTGTTGGGGAATACCCGTGCGCCGCGCCAGTTCAGCACCCGTCGAGCTACCCGCGTCCCAGAACACCTCCGCGAGGATCTGCATCTGATGCTTCGACCTGAACATCGGCAGCAATGCGGCAGTGGGCTCGGCCATGGCTTCCACCATACACTCACATTATGGGTAGATCAACCTGAAGTGTGAGTTGCTCCCATCAGGATCGGCGAGAGTCACCGCGTACTACTTTTCGATTTGTCGCGTACATATCCTGAGTTTCGGAGACCCCGTCGTGCCATATCCGTGCCACAACGGAGCAGAATTGGGCATCACAGGGCAACACCAGTGGGACTAGTCAACACCGCTGAGCT
>JANMRB010000044.1:0-3605 GCA_031370825.1 Ilumatobacteraceae bacterium | reverse complement strand
CCCATGAAACCCACCGTGCTCTACCACTTCAGCGAGGATCCGCATCTCACCAGGTTCGAGCCTCATGTGCCGCGAACCAATCCGACTCATGCGCCTGCGGTGTGGGCGATCGACGCAGTGCACGCGCCGCTGTACTGGTTTCCGCGCGAGTGCCCACGGGTCGCGATCTGGCCGCGCGACGAACGTGCCCCAGTCGAGTTCCGGGCCCGATTCACAACGTCGGCCCTTCGGTTGCATGCCATCGAATCCGGGTGGCTGGAACGCATGCGCGGCGCACAGGTCTTCCGCTACGAGTTCGGCGGAGTCGACTTCGAGCCGTGGGAGCCCGCGGATGGTCAGTGGATCTCGCACAGTGCGGTCAGTCCGATCGACGTCGTACCCGTCGGTGATCTGCTACAGGCCCACGCCGATTCCGGCATCGAGCTACGTGTTGTGCCGTCGTTGTGGCCACTTCACGACGCCGCCATCGGCGGAGAGTTCAACTTCAGCATCGTCCGAATGCACAACGCCGAGCCGCGGCCGCCGCCCTAGCATCGCCCAGTGCCCGAACCACCGTCAGAGGTGCAGCTCGCCGACGCGCGGGCTTTCCTGATCCAGCGATTCGGCATCGACGGCGACAGCGTCGAGCACATCGGCGAAGGAGCCTGGTCGCGCTGCTTCGGCTTCAGCCACAACGGTGCCGAGCTCGTCGTTCGGTTCGGGCGCCACATCGAGGACTTCGAGCGCGACAGGCTCGCTGCACGATTCGCGTCGCCTGATCTTCCGATCCCACAGGTCATCGAGATCGATGAAGCATTCGGCGCCTGGTACTGCCTGTCGACCCGCGCACGCGGCACGCCGTTGGAGCAGCTCGATGCATCAGAGTGGGCGATCACCATGCCCTCTGTCCTGGCAACGCTCGATGCGCTGCGCAGGGCAGACATCACCGCGACCACCGGTTATGGAAGCTGGGACCACGAAGGCAACGCGCCGCATGCCACGTGGGCGGACTTCCTCGCGGATGTCATCGAAGATCCGCCCGACTCCCGGACTCGCGGCTGGAAGCGAGGTCTGATCGATTCACCGGGCGGCGATGAGATGTTCATGCGCGGCTACGAACGCATGCTCGAGCTCGCGACTGCGTTCCCGGGTCCGCGCAGCCTCATTCACAACGATCTGCTCAACGGCAACGCGCTGGCAGCCGATGGTCGCGTGACGTCGGTGTTCGACTGGGGGTGCTCGATCTACGGCGACTTCGTGTACGAGCTCGCAACAGTCGTGTTCTGGTCGCCGTGGCATGCCGCGATCGATCAGAGCGACATCTTGTCGACAGCCTTGGACCACTACGGCGACATGGGGCTCGACCCACCGAACTTCGACGCGCGATTCCGTTGCTGCGCTTTGCACATCGGCGTGGTTCACATCGCATACAACGCCTATCTGGGCGACCTCGAAACGCTTCGGCTGACCGAGCAGCGCATGCGGCACTTCCTCGATTGATCTCCGTCAACTGAAACGAACGCCAACCGACCCAAGGTGCTGCACCCGCGCTGTCACGTGATCGCCGGCGTGCACGGCCACGGCTTCGGTGACACCTCCGGTCATGACGAGGCTGCCCGCCGGAAGCGCTTGCCCGCCGTCGGCCAACCACTTGACGAGTGCGACGACCGATGCCGCGGGGTGGCCCATCACCGCTGCGCCGGCGGCAGTGCCGACGACCTCGCCGTTGCGTTCCATCACAACGCCAAGCAGTCGCAAGTCCAGTCCGCCGGGGCGCCGGGGCGAGCCACCGACCACGTAGCGCGCTGCCGAAGTGTTGTCGGCGATCACGCTCTGGATGTCGAACTTGAAGTCCTTGAAACGCGAATCGATGACCTCGATTGCCGGCATCACGAACTCGGTGGACGCAAGCACCTCGTCGATCGAGACGTCACCCGACAGCTCATGGGACGTCACGAACGCGATCTCCGCCTCGACCTTCGGGTGGATCAACTGCGTCATGTCGACGACATCGCCGTCGGGCACGCATGTGTCGCCCATCAGCACGCCGAAGACAGGGGTTTCCAGCCCCATCTGCGCCATCTTCGCCTTCGAGGTCAGGCCGCCTTTGTAACCGGTGAGACGCCTTCCCTCCGCCTGCCAACGGCGGGCCAGCTCCGCCTGCACCGCATAGCCATCGGCCACGTCCATGCCCGGCTGCGATTCTGTGAGCTTGACGATCTCTGCGGCGCGACGTTGTGCGTCGTCAACAACGCCTGCCAGGTCGGAGATGACCGATTCGGAAAGTGCCATGACAAATGCTCCCTACTCGAACGTCACGCTGCAGCCGCCGAGGCCACCGAACTCGCACGTGATGGTTTGCGGTTCTTTGACCCATGCCATCGCGGTCAACGAGCCGGTGAGGATCACCTCGCCGGCTCGGCAGGTGATGCCGAGCTCCCCAAGGGTGTTGGCCAGCCAGATCAGCGAGTTGACAGGAGAGCCCTTCACGGCCGCACCCGCCCCGGTCGCGAACAGCTCGCCGACCGTCTCGCCCGGTTTGCGCACTTCGAGCGTCATTCCGACCAGCGCCAGGTCGACCTCGAGCGGATCCTTCGGCTCGGTCCCTAGGACGTACACCCCGCACGAGGCGTTGTCGGAGACCGTGTCGACCTCCTTGATGTCCCAGTTGTCGATCCGCGAGTCAACGATCTCGAAACAGGGGACTACGTACTCTGTTGCTCGCAACACGTCAACCGCTGTCAGTCCCGGTCCGGTGAGGTCGCGCTTCAACACGAACGCGATCTCGCCTTCGGCGCGTGGCTGGATCAACGAATCGAGCTTGATGGTGTCTCCGTGGTGGTAGACCATGCCGTCCAACAACTGCCCAAAATCAGGCTCGTCGAGGCCGAGCATCGCGCGCACCACGGCGCTCGTTGCGCCGACCTTCCTGCCGACGATCGATTCGCCGGCATCGAGCCGTCGTTGGACCATCCGCGACTGGATTCGATATGCATCGGTGATGTCGATACCCGGCGCACGGTCACGCAGGTTCGGCACGGTCCGCTGATCAACGAGTGCGGAATACAGCTCATCGCCATAGTGGTCGACGTCGGAAGCGCTGAGGCTCATCGTCGTGCATCATCATCCACGGCGCTCGCCGCCGCCAAGCCCTCGTTCCGACGTATGGGACACATGTCGATGGCCGATCGGCCACGGGCGCGTACCCTGAGCGCGTGAGCAAGGCCTTCGAACGAGAGGTCTCCTTCGAGATCGACGATCGGCAGTTCTCGTTCGCCACATGGTCCGACGTGTCGGCACTGTTCGCGATTCGTTTCCTGGCGAAGTACGACAGGCCACGCCGCGGTTGCGAGTCCGGGCTGTGCGGCACGTGCGAATCGTTGGTCGACGGCGAGCCGAGAAGGTTGTGCCTGATGCCGTCGACGTCACTCGATGGCGTCTCGATCGTCAGTGGATCGATGCCGGGTCGCTGACCAGCGCTTTGGAGATCTCGGCCGCTGTCCTCACCACCATCCGCACGAGTTGATCGTGGCGTTCCTCCGGCATCCGGATGAGTGGACCGGCAACGGACACCGCCGCGACACACGCGCCGGCGCGGTCGAAGATCGGCGCAGCGATGGACACGA
>JANMRB010000038.1:0-2251 GCA_031370825.1 Ilumatobacteraceae bacterium | reverse complement strand
CCGCCATAGGTGACGAAGTAACCGGTCGGCAGCTTCACCTGAGCAGCCACGCGTCCTTGAAGGTCCTGGACGACGCGCCCAAGATCGCGCCCGCTGACGTTGGCCGAGACCACGATGCGTCGCTGGACGTTCTCGTGCTGGATGACGTTGGGTCCGTGTGATTCTTCCACCAGCGCCACAGCCGAAAGCGGCACCTTGGCACCGGAAGGTGTGTCGATGAGGGCGCCACGGATGGCTTCCAGACTGCTTCGCGATGGATCGTCGAAACGGACCAGCAGGTCGAACGTCCGCTGACCCTCGAGAACCTGCGAAACAACGCGACCGCTGAGCGCGGTTTCCAGAGCTTCATTGAGGTCGCCGACATTGAGGCCGTAGCGCGCGAGGGCCACGCGGTCACCTTCGATGCGGATCTGCGGCACCAGCACCTGTTTCTCGGTCTGGAGGTCGACAACGCCGGGCACCGTGGCCATGGCGGCCTGGATCTCCGCAGCCCTGGCCCGCAGCAGGTCGAGATCGTTTCCGAACAGCTTGACCGCGATCTGGGCCCGAACACCGGAAAGCAGATGATCGAGCCGGTGAGAGATCGGCTGGCCGATGTTGACGAACACCCCAGGGATCTGGCCGAGCTTGTTCCGGACATCGCCTAGAATCTCGTCACGGGTCCGCTTCGAGCGCCGGAAGTCGACGTCGATCTCCGTATAGTGGACGCCTTCGGCGTGCTCATCGAGTTCGGCACGCCCGGTGCGGCGGCCGGTCGAGATGACCTCGGGCACGCTCAGCAGTTGCTGCTCCGCGATCGTGCCGATTCGATTCGACTCACCCAGTGACGTGCCCGGAGCGGCGACGACATTGACGGTGGCTGTCCCTTCATTGAACGGCGGCAGAAACTCGCGACCCATCAACGGGACCAGGGCCGCCGCCCCGAGGACCAGAACAACCGCTCCGCCGATCACTATCCCCGGGCGAGGGAGCGTGAAGTTGAGCAACTTCCGGTCCCAGTTTTTGAGGTGCCTCACGACGAACGAGTCCTTCTCCTCGGCCAGAATCTTCGCCTTCGGCAGGAGATAGAGGCAGAGGACCGGCGAGACGGTCAGCGACACGACGAATGAGGCCATGATGGACACGATATAGGCCACACCAAGTGGCGCGAACAACCGCCCCTCGATGCCGCTCAGGGCAAAGAGGGGCATGAACACCAGAACCACGAGAATCGTGGCGTAAACGATCGAGTTCCGCACTTCCGATGACGCCCGGTAGACGACCTCGATGGCTGGCCGGGGTTCCAGCGCGTGGCGATTCTCTCGCAATCGTCTGAAGACGTTCTCGACGTTGACGATCGCATCGTCGACCAGCTCGCCGATGGCGATTGCCAGACCGCCGAGGGTCATGGTGTTGATCGAGATGTTGAAAAGATGGAACACGATCGCGGCGGTCACGAAGGAGAGCGGAATGGCGGTCAGCGTGATCGCCGTCGTACGGAAGTTGAGCAGGAAGAGGAACAGCACGATCAGCACGAGAATGGCTCCATCGCGCAGGGCGTCCTCGACATTGTGGATCGCGGCCTCGATGAAGTTGGCCTGCTTGAACAGCGGACGCATCTGCACGTCCTTGGGTAAGGACGGCCGGAGCTCCACCAGTGCGGCTTCGATCCGCCGCGTCAGATCGATGGTGCTGGCGCCCGGCTGCTTCTGGATCGAGAGGATCACCGCCGGCTTGCCATTCACGCTGCCATCCCCACGCTTGACCAGTGTGCCGACGCCGACGCCCCCGACTTCTTTCAGCAGCACGGGCACGCCGTCGTGGGTTGCGACGACTGTGCTCAGGAGCTGCTCGGGATTCCGCAGGCGACCAAGATTGCGGATCAGGTATTCCTGCGACTGCGCCTCGAGGTAGCCTCCGGTCGTATTCTCGTTGCTCGCTCCCACGGCCTGCTCGACCTGCTTGAGGGACAACCCGAGCGCCGCGAGGCGCTGCGGGCTGACGCGCACCTGGTACTGCTTGACCCCACCACCAATCGGGATCACCTGCGACACGCCCGGGATGGTCAGCAACCTCTGGCGCACCACCCAGTCTGCGAGCGTACGCATCTCCATCGGCGAGGTTTCGCCGGTGGTGCTCTCCAGCCCCAGCAGCATGATCTCGCCCATGATCGAGGAGACCGGCCCCATCGCCGGAGCGACGCCCTTCGGCAAATGTTCGGCCGCCAACTGGAGCTTCTCGCCGACCAGCTGGCGATCGCGGTAGATGTCGG
>JANMRB010000057.1:0-19358 GCA_031370825.1 Ilumatobacteraceae bacterium | reverse complement strand
GCCGCGAGCGGCGAGCGGTCGCACGACTTCCGGAGCGACGGTCCACAACGGATAGCTCGTTGTCGCGGTGTCGAGCGCGGTCGCTACCGGACCGTCGAGATGAGACTGCGGGATGAAGATCAGTGGTCCGTTGAACTCGGTTACCTCGTCGAGGAAGATGTGCAGGTTCAGCGCCAGTGGCTCGGGCACACCGTCTTCTCGGTGATGTGTGGCGAAGTCGTAGTGCCATTGCCACTGCTCGCCGGTGAACGCTTCCTTGGCGTTGACCTTGACCTGCATCACATAGAGCTCGTCGTCGCCAAGGATCTGTTGAGCGGCGATCACGAAGCGCGGGTCGCGAACCAGTCGCGCGAACAACGGGTCGCGGAGGTGCAGACCCATCGCCGTGCGCACGACATCGCTGGAACGCTCGCGGAAGTTCTCCGGGCAGCGTTCGGCGAACAGCTTCGGTAGCCGTGCCATGATGGCGTCGACCTCATCTCGCGAGAACAGATCGGGGATCGCGATCACGCCGTCGTTGTGGAAGGTGGCGAGTTGATCGGCGTCGAGAATCACGCTCACGACATTAGCTCTGATGGCCCCTGGCGGTGCCGCTCTCGTTGGATGAGAATCTGGGTGGTGACGGTCGGGCAGACGTCGTGTTTCTATGGCGCTCGGAGCCCGTCGTTAGCTTGACGTGGGGGTCTCAGGCGCTCCGTTTTGTTGCTTCGAGCACGCACCTCAGTTTCTTTGATCCGAGGTCCCCATCCGACTGTCACTTCGGCTGATCAATGGGAAGGAGTGGTGATGAAGGTAGTTGTCGAGCGGTGTGCGTTCTTGGACGTGCATCGTGACACGGTGATGGCGTGCGCCCGCATGCCTGATGGGGCGGGTGGCCGCCGGGAGGAAGTCAGCGAGTTCCGCACGACGACGTCGCAACTGTTGTTGCTGGCCGACTGGCTGATCGAGCGGCAGGTCACCTTGGTGGGGATGGAGGCCACCGGGGTGTATTGGAAACCTGTCCACTGGGTCCTTGAGGATGCGGTCGGCACAGTGTGGGTGATCAACGCCCGCCATATGCGTAACGTGCCTGGCCGCAAAACCGATGTCGCTGACGCGCAGTGGGGTGCGCAGTTGATCGAGCACGGTCTGGTCCGCCCGAGTTTCGTTCCGGAGCGGGCCACGCGTGAGCAGCGCGATCTGACCCGCTACCGCAAGTCGGTGATCGAAGAACGCGGCCGTGAGACCCAACGGTTGCACAAGGTGTTGGAAGACGCCGGGGTCAAGTTGTCGTCGGTGGCATCGAGCGTGTTGACGAAGTCGGGGCGGGAGATGATCGACGCTCTGATCGCCGGTCAACGCGACCCGGCGGTGCTGGCGGAGATGGCCAAAGGCCGGATGCGGTCCAAGATCCCCGAACTCCAAGATGCGCTCGCGGGCCGGTTCAACGAGCATCACGCGTTGTTGTGCCGGGCGATGCTGGCCCGTGTCGACCAGGCCGACGCGACGATCGCCGAGCTGACCGACAGGATCGTCGAGTTGCAGCACCCTCATGAAGCGGCGGTGGCTTTGCTGGTCGGGATCCCCGGCGTGTCCTACCGGACAGCGCAAGTGATCCTGGCCGAGATCGGCACCGACATGTCCCGCTTCCCGACCGCCGGCCATCTCGCCTCGTGGGCTGGCATGTGCCCGGGCAACAACGAGTCCGCCGGCAAACGCGGATCGGGGCGCACCCGACACGGTGACAAATGGCTGCGGATCGCGCTCGTCGAAGCCGGCCAAGCCGCCGGCCGATCGAAGAACACCTACCTGTCCGCGCAATACCATCGCATCCGCGGCCAACGCGGGCCCAGCCGCGCCGCTGTCGCAGTCGGGCACTCGATCCTGGTGATCTGCTGGCATCTGCTCTCGACCGGCGAGACCTACACCGATCTCGGCGGCGACTACTTCGACAAACGACGAAACAGCCCAGCCCGAGAGCGGCGCCTCATCGCCCAACTCGAAGCCATGGGACACAAAGTCACCCTCGAACCCGCCGCCTAACAACGACCATCACCATCGGGGCTTTCGCCCCGAACGGGGGCTACCGCCCCATACCCCCACGCGGCCACACACCCGCACAACTCAACGATTCACACCTCAGACACCCCCGGTACCGGTCCTCACCCACCACAGCAACGACGCAGTGGCGGATGAGCCATCGTGCCCTGCTCGAGCGTCTCGGTGTCGCCTCCGGTCGAGTGTCCGACGATCGACGCTGAGCTGTCACCCCTCCGGCAGACGCAACAGCGCTTCTGCAGGTTCGTGACAGACCCGCGGTGCAGCGTGACCTGATCGGAGACACCCGTCTCCGTGACATCACAAGGAGTCACCGTGTCGACCTACACACCGTCACCAACTCGCTGGCGAGCGCTGGCCGTCCTCGCGGCGGCCCAGTTCCTCATCATCATGGACACCTCGATCATCGGGGTCGCCCTTCCCGACATGCAGCAGTCGCTGGGCTTCGGTGGCCTCCTGCTGGTCGGCGGGAAGCTGTCGGACATCTTCGGCGCCCGACGAATCTTCACCGCGGGGTTCTGGATTCTGACCGTCGCCTCGCTCGCAGCGGGGCTGGCGAACACTCCGACTCTCGAGATCGTTGCCCGCGCCGCGCAAGGTGTGGGCGCTGCTCTCATCGCGCCGTCCGCGCTACCAGAGCGTGCGTGACAACCTGCGCGTCAAGGAAGTCCGCGTCAACGACGACACCGGGAAGCGGTGGATCGTGTGCCACAACCGTTTGAAGCCGAACACGACCAAGCCCAACGCGAAGCCGCGCTGGCCCGAATCGAGACCGAACTGGACCGGATCCGTGTCGGTCGTGAACGCGACGCCCGTAAGGGCAAGGGCCGCAAGGGCGGTGACGACGCGCACCGTCTCACCGAATGCGCGCTCCGCGATCATGTCTCACTCGGCCGCTGCTGCGCCAGACCCCGTCCGGTCGGCTGGTGATCGACAGCGCCAAGATCGCCGCCGAGGAACGACTCGACGGCAAGTACCTGCTGTCCACCTCGGACCCGGACCTGTCCGCCGAAGATGTCGCGCTCGGCTACAAGAACCTGTTGGAAGCCGAGCGAGGGTTCCGTGACCTCAAGTCGACCCTCGATCTACGACCCGTCTACCAACGCATCGAACCACGCATCCGCGCTCACGTGCTGCTCTGCTGGCTCGCCCCGCTGTTGATCCGTGTCGTCGAACGACGCACCGGCCTCACTTGGCGCAAAATCGCGATCGAGCTCGGTCGCATGCACGCCGTCACCCTCCGCAGCACCGCCGGGACCGTCGTCCAGACCACCCCGCTCACCGAGGTCCAACAAGGCATTGTTGACGCCTGCGGCATGGCTGCACCACCCCGAATCACCCACCTCCACCCCACCTGACCAGGCACGACGCGCCAAGACCGGGCTCGACCGCGCGTGGACGCACGCGGCCTGCGGACCAAACGGCGAGCCACACCAGCTCACACACCCGAAACCGGCACCCCGTCCGCCCGCCAACTGCGGAAGCCGGGACCCCCAAGAACCCGCTACCCAGCCATCAAAAGGCTGCCTGACCAGCCACCCCAGGTTTAATCGCAAGCTCAGGCGATCGAGCGTCGCAACGTCAACGCCCGGACCGCAAGGCTTGCCGCGACAATCACAGAAGAGCTCGCTGCGTACATCCAGTAATGCATCAGGTCCCACGCCAGTTCCTCATCGATGTCGCCGCCCACTTGGACGACACGGATGTCAGGAATCGGCGGGATGCTCGGAACCGGGATGTTCGGGATGTTGGTCGGTACGCCAGGCACACCGGGCACCGGGATGCTCGGGAACGTCGGGAACGTCGGGAACGTCTGGGGCGGCGAGTAGGTGATGATCGTCTCGGTGTGGCCATCTCGCCTCCCGAAGTTCAAACTCTCAGCTCGTTCCAGTGTGAACGGTGACAGGATCGCTAGCGCCCCTCCACCTGACAATCCCAGGACCGCCGCCGCCACCAACATGGTTTTGGTGATCGGCCCGGCAAATCGTTTCCTGGTCATCGTCGGGAGCGTTCTCAAGACCCGTCGTGTGCGCCGCCAACTGGACACAACCAACAAGAGACCGATGCAGGTGAGCGTGATGGTCGTAGCCACCAAACCGAGAGAGTTCAGCAGCGCAGCGCCGAAAAACGCGATGAGAGCCCAAATCAACGCGAGTCCCGCCGGCCGGGCCGCCTCCCAAGTCAGCTGCCGAAGTTGGCCAGGTTTTGGCAGCAAGCCTGCGTGGGCTGCATCCCGGGTGTAGCCCAAACGCACTTCGGCGACCCGTCGACGCAACGTCGAAGACAGCACATACGGTGCCGTCCGTGCCCTGAGCTCATGGGCCCACACATCTTGGGGATCGCGTGCCAACAGTTTTCGCACAGCATCCTCGGCGACCTTCGCCCGACAGTGACTCCAATTGGATCGGGCCGACAACGCCAGATCAACCTCAGCGGCGGCGTACAGCGGCCAGTTGCCACCCGGATCAAGGCGTCCGACCTCGGCAACCTCAGCGAGTGCGATCTCGACACGCCTGGTACGCGCCGCGGTCAATGCGATCCAGTACCTGGCTTGCACGAGTCCCGGTGCCATCATCCGCAGGTGCTCCGCGCGAATCCATGCGGTTTCGAGGTCAGCACCAGGACCGGACAGCGCGCAACGAACGACGAGGATTGCGCAACCGACATGGTCCGGGTTCAGTGACGTCGCCCGCCGCGAGGCTTCAGTTGCCTCGAACAGTCGCCCAGCCGAGATGTGGCACAGGCCGGCGAGAAAGTACACGTCGAAACTGTCGGGTGACTCAGCAGCGAGGTCACCAACAACTTCGAGCGCTTCGTCCGGCCTCCGGGCTGTGAGGAGAGCGTTGACAGATTCGTACGCCTTCTCCAACGACGCCATGCGGATCCGCTCGGTCACCGTTCAGCCGTTCCTGTGATCCAGCCATCTGAAGAACGGCCCGTACATTTCGGCGTCATCCGAAGCTTCAGCGGCGGTGGTTGCGAATCGGACCCAATCGGTGATCGACGAAGATGTTGTCGATGCCGCAATCTCGAGAGCGCGCTGATCGACAACTGCGTCCGTAGTGGTCGCGATCGCCTTGTTGAACGCGCCGTCGAGTGCGGTCTCAACGATGTATCCGACGTCGGCCGCAGAGCGACCGGCCGACATGTCTGCGATGCGGGCTAGGTCCAGGTCGTCGCCCAGTGGCGCCACCGCAAGGCGACTGGCGAGGACGGCGATGCGTGCCGCTTTGTCAGGTGGCGGGACGAACAGCGTCTTGTCGAACCGTCCGGGCCTGCGCAGCGCCGGGTCGATGTCCCACGGGAGGTTCGTTGCGCCGATGGTGAACACTCCGCTGTTGTCACGAACCGCTCCGTCGAGCTCGGTGAGCAGTTGGCTCACAACCGTGCGCATCGTCACGTTCACACCCATGCGGGAGCGACGCCCACCAACGGCGTCTGTCTCATCGAAGAACAACACACATGGTGCTCGGCGGCGCGCTGCCTCGAACAGGGTCGCCAGGTTCTTCTCGCTGCTCCCAATCCACATGTCGAGAATCTCATCCATGCCGACGGCGGAGAAGTCGACGTCGAGTGTCCCGGCGAGCGCTCGGGCTATGAACGTCTTCCCGCAGCCGGGAGGACCCCACATGAGGAGACCTCCTGATGGTGTGCGCCCGTACCGTTGGGCAAGTTCCTTGTTGCGTAGCGGGGCGAGCAACTTGGTGTTGATATGCTGCTTGACCTCCTCGAGCCCGGCGACGTCGGCGAGTGTGACCGGCGGTCGTACGAATTCGAGGTCGATCCCACCGCCCTCTTGTCCATCGGCGACCCGAGCGCGTTCTCGGGTAGGCTCGGGATCCGTTGGGACCGCGTCTCCGGTAACGGGACCGTCGTCCGCTGCGCTCGCGGGCGGGTCGGGCGGATCCAGGACGTGGAGGTGCCCTAGGCCTTCAGCGATCTCGCATAAAGCGGCCTGAAGCTGTAGGGCGATCGTTCTGTCCTGAACGCCAGCCTGATATACGACGGCGAGGTGACCGAACGCTTCAACGATGATTCCTGCGCCAAGCAGGGCGGTGACGAGACATAGCCGCGCGAGCTTGTCGTCCGGGTGCAAAGCGACCGTGTCACGCAACGTCTGCAACGACTCTTCCGGCATACCGATGTCCGATCTCGAAAATGGCGAAAGCGGCCGGCCAACCCGTCGTGCGCCTCGCACATCAGACCTGTCCCACCCACGGCCACCCATTGACCCGCCAGAACACAACCGTAGCCGTACTTTGTGTGACGATCCGTGACAACAATTAGCTACCGGTTCTGTGCACGAGATCGCAGATCATCGTGTCCGAAGCGATCCCCACCCATCCGCTGGCGTTCTGGCGCGTCCATACCGCCGTCACTATACGAACCTTTGTCAGTCTGCTATTCGCGGCGAGATCAAATGGTTGACGTTGTGCTGGTACGACGGCCATGTTGTCGCTCGCCAGCTAGATGTGGTCTAACTGGTCTTCGCGGCCGAGGTTCAACAACACCTCGGCCTGAGTCACGCCATCCACACGCCGGTTGTGCGCCAGCTGCACGTAACGGACCACCGACCCATCACGGTTCTTCCGCTGCGTCGACCGCAAGTACATGCCCACACAATCGCATCAGCAATCAACAAATGCAAGCACCACCACCTAATGGGCTGTCTCAAAGCCGGGACCGTGACCAACGTCGTGATTCCGACCGTCGACTATGTGAAGTTCGCGACGCAGTACCGGTTCAGCCCGGATTTCTGCCATCCGGCCGACCCGGAGTCGAAAGGCATCGTCGAGAACCTGGTTGGTTACGCGAAGTCGGATCTGGTGCTGCCCGACAGCGACGACCTCGACGTGTTGAACCAGGCCGCTGCGGCGTGGTGCGTCGAGGTCAACGCCGTCGAGCATTCCGAGATCTGTGCCGTTCCCGCACAGCGGCTGACCGTTGAGCGCGACGTGTTGCGGGGGTTGCCGATGCTGCGCCCGCGCATTGGCCGGGTCGAGATCCGCAAGGTCGACAAGCTGTCGACGGTGCGGGTCGCGCCGGTGCGTTACGCGGCCCCATTCCGCCTCGTCGGCCGACGCGTCGAAGTCGTCACCCACGACGGGCGGGTTCGCATCTACGGGCCTGATGGTGACGTCGCCGCCGAGCACGTGCAGCTCGCAGCCGGTGAGGCGTCGGTGTTGGACGAGCACTACCCGACACCACGCAAACCTGCATCACGTGGGCCACGCGCCCGTTCCGGTGCCGAGCGCGAGTTCCTTGCCCTGGGCGAGCCGGCCGAGGTGTTCATCCGTCAAGGCGCAGCCGCGGGTGTGGCGACGATGAGTAAAGAGATCATCGAGATCGTCGCCGATCTCCTCCCCGCGCACGGCCCTGACGCCGTCAAAAGCAATCACGCGAGCAACCCGGTTCGGTCGCTTCCGCGCTGGTGATGTCCGCTCGATCCTGGCCATCGGACCCGCCGCACAAGAACCGGCAGACGCCGGTGACCGCGTCGTGATCAGTCTGCCCTCCAGCGAGGTCCGTTCGCTCGACGCGTATCGGATCGAGAACCTCGGATGAGCCGCGCACCGATCCCACTCGATGCCGACTTGGAGGCCGGTCTGAAACGATTGAAGCTGTCCACGATCCGCCGCCAAGCCCCCGAGGTGCTGGCCACCGCCAAGGCGCAACGCTGGGCGCCAGAAGAGATCCTGCGCAACCTCGTCGAGGCCGAAATCACCGCCAGGGACGCGTCGAACACCCGCAACCGGATGAGCGTTGCACGGTTCCCGGTCCACAAGACGCTCGACGAGTTCAACCTCACCGAGTCCTCGATCAGCCGCGCCAGCCACGACTACCTGATGACGCTCGAGTGGATCCACCAAGCCGTCAACTTGTGCATCGTCGGGCCGGCCGGCACCGGCAAAGCCACTACCTGATCGGCCTCGGACGTGCCGCTGTCACCGCCGGCTACAAGGTCCGCTACTTCACCGCTGTCGACTTGGTCGAGCACCTCTACCGCGCTGTCGCCGACAACACCGTCGGCCGCGGCCTGAACCCTGAACACCGGCACTTCGGACAAGTCAGTTCCCGGACCCACGCCAACGATAATCACCGTTCAACCCGCCGTCTGGACCTGAACCCACCTCAGGTTTAATCGCAAGTTGAGATCATGTTTCAATTCTCATGACCTCTTGCAGGCGATCAACGCCACATACGGTCGCCCGTGACCTGTTCCGCCGATTAAGCCGCTGGCGCTCCCGGAACCGAAAGGAAGTAAGGAAACGAGAGTGCCAGCGGCGTCACCTACATAGTCAGCGGCGACGGAGTGCGGGGGAATCTCTTCTCGAGGAGTGCGGCGCTGGCTGACGTGGCTTGAGCATGGACACCATGATCACCGCCGCCCAGAGCTACCCCTACCTGGGACGAGTCGCGCGGATCAACGCTCCTCGGGCCGATGGTCCCGACTCAGGTCACAGCTGTGGGATCTAGGCGTTGTTGACGCCCTGCCAGAGGACGTCGAGCCAGCCTTGTCGAAATTCTGGACCCCACGAGTTGCGCATGTACCAACTGCACACCGAACGCTGGCTGACGGGACAGATCTGTCCGTACTGATCCCTGATGTCTCCGCCGTAGTCATTGACCGAAACGACATACCATGTGCCGCTGATCAGACTGAACACTCCTGAACCCGATATGCCGCCATTGCCGTCACAGCCGAAACCGATCATCTGCCAGCCTCCACCGAAATCCGCTTGGCCCGTGCCAGTGGACTGGCACTTGTAGGGGAAGCACCAGATGCCTCGAAGGTTGCACCACCCGCCGTTTACCAAGCTGTAGAACCCCTCCACTGGATATCCGACGTTGTACAGGTCCATACCGGCGAGGTTGGACTGCATCAGGATCTGGAACTCTCCGGTGTAGTCCGAGAGGTTGAAGTTGTTGTTGTACTGCGGGTCGAACTTGATGAACGCGTAGTCAAGCACCACCTTGGCAGGGTCGTTCGCCGCTTGGAGATCGAAAAACGCCTGGTGCGCGTAGGCGCGGTTGGAAGGAGCGAACCACTCGCCGCCGGGCTTCGAGTCGCCGTACAGCCCGGGTATGAACGAGTAGTAGTTCCACGTGGACTTCAGGCAATGAGCGGCGGTCAGCACCATGTTGGGACCGACCACCGTTCCGGAGCAACTGGAGGCTCGCTGCCACCCGGCGGTTGCCGAGTAGGTCCACATCACCACTCGCCCGATGGCCTTGTTGACGGTTGTCGCGTAACCCGATGAACCGATCGGATACGTCGGCTCGTTCAGCAGCATCTCGGTGCGCTTCGACGATGAGGCCGAGTTCGGCATGGTGGGCATGGGGAACGTGGCGTCTGCAGCCGCCGGCGCAGACGCGGCTTCCTCGGCCGTCGGCGGAGCAATGGCTTGCGCAGAACCGAGTGTGATGACCTCAGGGCCCGGGGTGATTCCGGCACCGGCTACCGGCAGGCCCGTCACTGTGGCTGTGCCGGAAGGCGCCGCCGACCCGGACTGCACGATGTCGGGCCCCTGGATCGTCGGCGGTTGGCCCGCTGGTAACACCTCACCCCAGAAGCCGTTGAGGTCGGCGATGAGGTTGGCTCCGGGCTGGGTGAAGAGGCACACCTTTCCGGCGGTGCCGACTTTGGCGATGATCAGGTTGGGGATGGTTCCGCCGGTGGTCACGTTGAGGTTGGAGGCAAGCGGACGATCCGAGCCGCACGGCCAGACCGTGACGAAGCCGTTACCGTCTGCTTCGGTGACGGTGACGTTCAAGGCCACCGCAGCAGCATCGGCGGGCACTCCGGTCGTGCCACCGGTGACGGTGAGCTCGACCGTACCGCCCGGCACCACCTTGGCTGCAGGCGCGCCGACCCCGCTACGGGTATCCAACAGCCGCAGCGGCACAACAGGAACCACTTGATCTGCCGGTGGCACCGCAGCGACCGGCGACGCCGTCGTTGTCAGCGCAAACGCTGACAACGCTAGAGAACTCGTTACGAGGAAGGCGTAAACACGCGACGTTCTATCAGACATCCAGACGCCCCACTCTCGACGTCCCGCTCAGAACGCCTGCGCCAACCTAGCACCCTGGGGGCTTGCAGGTCAACCGGCGACGGACACCTCGATGATCTCACCGGCGAGCCGCACCACGACTGGGTAGAGCTCGCTGGCGAAGCTGATCTTGCCGGCCTGACCAACCCGAGGGTGGTCACCGGCTCGTCGGCTCGCACGACCGGTTCAACCCCGTCACGACGGGCGAGCCGGAACCGTTCCCAGGGCACCACGTCACCGATGCCTTGATGGCGTCGTTCGTTGTTGTACTCGTACACCCACACATCGAGCTGCGCTTGGGCATCGGCATCGATTCGAACACCTTGCCGTTCAAGGACTCGCGGCGCATCGTCGGGTACGCCGATGACGAATGCAAAGGGCACCTTGCCCGTATTCGGTTCGAGTCTCTGCTGGTAGATCGAGAGTCCTGATTTCTCCTGAACATCTCCGAGCCGGTTCTGAATACTGAGCCGTATGGCAACCAAGAAAGAAACCTCCAAGTACACATTCACCTCCGATGCGATCGCTGCCTTGCGTGACGATGCACAGAACTCGTGGCGCTCCGTGGCCGACGCATTGGGTTTCGGTTCACGAGGTGCGGCACGGCGGGCCTACAGCACCCCCGTCCGCCCACACACGCAATCAGTCCTCGCAGGGCGAGCCAGTAGCAGCAAGGTCACACCAGTTGATCTCGCCAGCCTCGACCTCGACGCAGTGCGTGAGCAGATCGCCGGGCGCGCCATCGTCGTGCAACGCAAGGACGGCACGAAGACATCGCCTGTGACAAAGTGACGAGCATCAAGGGCGACACGATCAACTTCAACGACGGGGCCAAGGCTCGTAGCGTCAAGGCTGCAGCAGCCGTCGTCGTCAAATGATCCGCCGCTTGCTCAGCCGTCTGCAGATTCTCTGGCCGCAAACACGCCACCACCGCCGCCGCAAGATGCCCGTCGCTGCGAGCCAACCAGGTCCACCCCCAACGTGCTGCGCCACAGCCGCGATGACCCTGCTGCAAGCCGGCGTCGACACCGCCGTCATCGCAATCTGGCTCGGCCACGCCGACATCCGATCCACCCACACCCACCTTCACGCCGACCTGACCATCAAACAACGCGCTCTCGATCGCACAACGCCCGCCACCAACCCACCCGGCAGGTTCAAACCAGCCGACAGCCTTCTCGCCTTCCTCGAAGCCCCCCCCTGTAACTATGCCGACACGACAACCCCCGTCAGGACAAGAACGCCCAGCTCACCGGCCATCCCAGACGACCACGATCGTCGGTTCCTGAGGGACGCCCGGGCGAGAGCGAGTCCGTAGGCAAGCTGAGATCGAACGCTTCTGACGAACAGCCCTGACCTTACTAGTAGTACAGATGGTAGGACAACTGCAACCGCCACTGTGCCACACCGCCCGCCGCACCGGCTAACGTCGCCGCTCGTCCGGTGACTATTCATCGTTGGTCGCGGTGGGGCGTTGCCGCCGGAGGGGTTGACACGAGATGGACGACGGGCAGTTGCCGACGGGGTGCCGATCGGCGTCCCGCGTGCCGTGGTGGCGCCGTCGCGGCATTGCTTTGGCGCGGGCCTGGCGCCGTACCGGCGGAGCCGAACTGGTTCACGAACGGCGCTTCACAACGGCTGGGCTGACCGCTGCTGGGCGTCGGCTGGTGCTCACCGCCGGCGTGGTTTGCGTCGGTCTCGCTGTTGTCCTGGTCTTTAGCGCGGTGATCGGGCACGATTCGCCGAGTGTGGTGAAACCGTTAGCGGTGATGACGCACGCCTTCTCGGCGCCGGTTGTTCTCGCCCTCCTGGCAGGTCTCCTGATGACGCAGGTAATCCTCGTCCATCTCGTCGAGCTCGCCACCGGTCGGCGTCGCCTGTTGCTCGCACTTCTCGCCGCGTTCACCGGCGTGATGCCCCTCGTCATGGCCGTCCGCCTCGTCGGGCTGGCGGCTTTGATCTACGACCATACCCCACCACTGGTCGGCGCAGTCGGGGCCGCCCTGCTCGTGGCCGGCGTCGTTGCCGCCGTCACCGGCATCGCTTTGGCTACCCGCCCTGACCGCCGCCCATCTGTGGCGCTCGCCGTGGCGCCGTTGCTGACGCTGGCTGTCTATTGGGTCGCGATTCGTCTTTCCGCCGCCACGTTCAGCGGCTCCGTCGATCACCGGTTTCCCGAACGCCTGTCGGTCGGCATTCCTCTCGCCGCCGGGCTGGTGATGTGGGGCATCAGCGTCGCCGGCGCCGGCCTGGCAATCACGCTGTGGCAGGTGGTCGAGGCGACTCGGGCCGTCAGTGACGGCGCGACGGCCGGTGCAGTGGTCTACGCCCGATCCGTCCGCTCGATCCAATGGCGATGGGGCGCATGGTCGTTGGTCGCCGTTCTGCTCGGTGTCAAGCTGACTTGGCTTGTCACCGGACTCGCCGGATGGTTGCCGGGCTGGCTGGGCGGATCGCTAGAGGCGTGGGACTCCGTGCTGAGCGACGGGTGGTTGTCGTGGCTGATCGCCGCGGCCGTGGCCGTGGCGATGGTCGAGTGGCTCCGGCGCGGCTGCCCGGGTCCCCGGGATCACGGCAATCTCGTCGGCGTCACCGTCCTGGTGATCGGCGGGCTGTCGCTGGCCGAACTCGTCTACCAGGCTCTGGTCCAGCTGGCAGTCGTCGACCTCGGCGGGTGGCCGGCCGACGGTGCCCTGTGGGTGGAGACGGTCCAGCCGTGGGGGCCGATCGTCGTCGTCGGCGTGGCGGCGGTCGTCGGGAGCTGGCGGTGGTGGCAGCACCGGCGTGACCGCGCGACGGCGTTCCTCCTCGCCGTCGCTGTGTGGGGTGGGTTACGGGTTCCCGCGCTCGTCGCCGACCTCGTGCGCTATCCGTGGTTCTCGTGGGGACTGTCGATGCCGACCGAGTCGATGTACGGGCAACACGTCGGGTGGGTGGGTATAGACACACTCGACGTGGCGATCACCACGGCGCTGCTGCTTGTCAGCATCGCCGCGAGTCGCGACCTGATATCCACGGGGATCATCCCGGTGGTGCTGATCGGGCTGGCCACAACGATCGTCGTCCAGTCGGGACCGCTCGTCAGCGCCGCCCTGTCGAGCGCGGTCGGCAACGCCGCGGCCTTCGTGCTGCCCTTCGGCTACCTGTTCCTGTTCGATGCCGAAGGACTCAACCGGTCGAGGCCGGATCGTGAAGTGCGAGTGCTCAACGTGGTCGCACTGTCGACCTTGGCCCTTACTATCGGAGTCCTGCGCGGCTACTTAGGAAACCCGGTTGCCGCGCAGGATGCTGCGCTAGGCGCCGAATTCGTCGCCGTGCCGGCGTTCGCGGCGACGATGCTTTGGTTGTTGGCCACTCGATCCCGGCGTGCGGCAGTCAGTCGGTAAAAGTGGTGGTCACCGCCACCTTCCGAGGCACTGCCGCCGGGTCGATCTCGACATGATCGAGCACGAGTTGGGCGATTCTCCGTGCTCGACCCGGGTCACCGTCGCCGACGGTCACCCACAGCACGGTCGTCCGTCGGGCGTCGATGAGAATGCCGCGCACCTCGCTGGCCAGACCCCCCTGGCAATCGGTCATCACGCGCAGCTGGCCGTAGAAGTCGGCACCCTCGATCGGGGTGATCGCCTCGCGGGTGCAGCCCTCCCCGAGGTCGAAGGCGTCGAGTTGGCCAAGCATCGCCTGTAGGTGCCGGAACGTGTAAACAGACCGATTGGTTGGATCGTCGCCGACGAAGTCGGCCAGCGCGGTGACGCTGGCGTAGACGATCAGCCGGGGACCGGTGGCGTCGTCGACGCTGATGCCCTCGCCGGCCGGGTCGGTGAGTCGGAAGCTGTAGCCGACCTTCCAGCCCTCCGGCAGGACTGTACTCAGTGCACCGCGTCCACTGGTGACGCGCTCCCCGGCGATCGGTGGGTCGTCGCCGCACCCGGCACCGAGCACGGCGGCGAGCAGCAGCCCTACCTCGATCGCTCGAACGGGAAGGCGAGCCACCGTCAGCCGGTCCCCGAGATCCGCTCCGGATCCACCCCCAACCGCTCCACCGCCAGTCGTAGGAGTGCTTTGCCATCGTTCGCGGCCGGCGATTCGGCGCCGATGAGGAGGATCGTTACGACCGTGTCGTCGACCAGCGCGCCGACGCCTAGGCCGTAGAACGTCTGGTCGCCTTGATGTCTGACGCTGCGCCAGGACACCGCGTGCACCGAGAGGTCCAGCGGTGCGAGCTCAGAACTCCACTGCTTGATCGACCCTCCGCCAAGATCGAGTTCCTCGAGCGGGCACGTGGCCGCCCGGACGTCGAGAGTTTCGAAGTACTGGAAAGCCGGGGCGGGCGTGTCCCACTGCTGCAGCGACTGGAATGTGACCTGACTTTGCAATAGCACAGCGGCGCCCTCGGATGCCACCGGTTGCTCCAGTGCGTCGAGCGCGTCGCCTCCCTCGAAGGACGGTTTGCAGAGGTCGGTGGCCGGCACGATGACGTCAGTCAGCGGTTTCCCATCGAGGGCCTCGGCGGTGAAAACGGCGTCGGCGATCCTCACCGTCCGGGTGACCCCCGACTCCTCCAGCCGGACCCCGGCCGTCTTGATGGCGAGGTCGCTGAGAACGCGACCAGAGGTCAGTACGTCGTCCATGCCGGTCGCGCACGCGGCCGCTGCGCACGTCCGCATCGAGCTCGAGAACTCGAGGACTTGGTCGGTCGCCCAGGTCAGCGCGTCGTCGTAGGTTGCCGCCGCCATCGTCGAGTCCAGCGATCCGGCGCGCTCAAGACCCGCCGCCAGTTCGCTCGCCGCGGTTTCGAATTTCCGGCCCACCTCGTGGATGGCCTCGATCGTCAGCTCGCCGCTCACGTTTGAGAGTTCCTTGGTAACGCCGAAGTAGGTGCCGGTGAACCCGCTAGCCTCCTCCGACCACTCGGCGATCCAGGCCAAGTATTGCTCCCGCTCGGTGGGTTCGCCGACCGGTTCGCTCGTGCTGGCGACGGCCGCGTCGTTGCTGCTGGCGCTCTTATCGTCGTCGCCGGGATCGGTTGCGCAGGCCGGCACGAGAGCGAGCACCAACCACAGGGGCCGGAGCAGACGGGCATGAACTCGATGCGAACGGCATGGATGTGCGCCGACCGAGTGAGCCACGGCCGCACTGTAGCGTCTCACGATTCGGTGGCACGCGAGTTGATCGGGGGTGTCCGCAGTCAAGGGCCGTGGGGGTTCACACCCGGCTCATTCGCGCCCCGAGCTCGGTACGCGAGGTCATGCCGAGCTTGCGGTAGACGCGGGCGATGTCTGCATCGTCTGCTGTGACGGGTTGAAAGGCCTGCCCGATTCGATCTCAGCAACCTGGCCGCTGGCGATCGTTCAATCATGTGTGCTGCACCTGATCCGGCACACCTTCCGCCTCGCTGGACGACACGACTGGGAAGCGATCGTCAAAGCAATGCGACCGATCTACACCGCCCCCAGCGAAGCAGCCGCCCGTGAACGCTTCACCGAGTTCACTGCGATCTGGGGTGACAAGTATCCCGGGATCATCCGCATGTGGGAATCGGCGTGGGCCGAGTTCGTGCCGTTCCTGGCCTTCCCTGTCGAGGTCCGCAAAGTGATCTTTTCGACCAACGCGATCGAGTCGCTCAACGCCAGATTCCACCGTGCCGTCAGGGCACGCGGGCATTTCCCCAGCGAGCAAGCAGCGATCAAATGCCTCTACCTGGTGATCAGATCCCTTGACCCCACCGGACGAGGCAAGCAACGATGGGCGGTGCGCTGGAAGCCAGCACTCAACGCCTTCGCCATCATGTTCGAAGACCGACTGTTCCCCACCAACCAATGACCGACCCAGACTCGGTTACACAGGACTTCCGAGTGTCATCGTGAGTCCACCGGAGCTCTCAGCCAGAGAGTTACGGTCCGGTTCCTGCGCTCGGTATTGACTCCACAAAATTTTGGCCGTGTGCCTGTTGTCAGACCTGTCGTGCCGAGCGTGGGACCGGCAGGTGCGCTCCTGTCTTGAAGGGAGCCTGTTCAACCCGACTCGGATCTGACGAAGCGCTCCTGCCGTTCCCGGACCCACCGGAAGCGACTATCAACCAGCAGGAGACAACCATGATGACATCACCAGTCGCGGGAATCGACCCGCACCAAGACAGCTTCACGGTCGGCATCGTCACCGCCAACGGTGGGAGCTCACCCACGCCACGTTCCCCAACAGTGCTGCCGGCTACGTCGAAGCGATCGAGCTGCTGACAACACACGGCGTCGACCAGGTCGGTGTCGAGGGATCGGCGAGCCGGGGTGCACACATCGCTATCGCGCTCGTCGCCGCTCGTTTCGATGCCCGTGAGGTCCCGCCACAACGGCCTGCTCGCAACGTCGAGCACGCCGGTTGGACAAGACCGACATCGTCGACTCCGTTGCTGTTGCGCGGGCATTGCTCGCCGAGCCGAGCCTCGGACCGGTGCAAGCGCTGGAGGTCTACGACCCCTTCGTCGCCAAAATCGAAGCAGTGCTCGAGCACCGGCGGATGCTCGTCGATGTCCGCACGCTGGCCCTTCATCACGTCCAGGACCAGATCGCCAAGCTCCCGACCGAGATCCGCGATCAACTCGACGCGACCGGCAAGATCGAGTCCCGGCTTCGTCGCCTCGACTATCTCGACACCACCACCGTGTCGACGTTGGCCGGCGCCTACCGGTTGTCGTGGCTGACCGCGTTCATCGACCGCGACCGCCAAGCCCGCCGCGAGATCCGCCAACTCGAACGCGATCTCGACGAGCTCCTCGATGAGCACGGCACCACACTGCGCGACGAACCAGGCATCGGACCGATCGCAGCCGCGACACTCATCGTCGAAGTCGGCGACCCGAACCAATTCGCTCGCGAGTCCAAGTTCGCTCGCTGGTGCAGCACCGGCGCAGTCGCGCTGTCATCCGGCGAAGGCGCCGGCGAGCCCGTCAAACATCGCCTCGACTTCGGCGGCAACCGCAGGATCAACAGCGTGCTCTACATCGCCAGCGTCACCCAACAACGCGACATCGACGAGGCCCGCCTCTACATCGACCGCAAAGTCAGCGAAGGCAAGACCCGGCGCGAAGCACGCCGCGCCCACAAACGACACCTCGCCAACCGAGTCATCCGCCACATGTGGAACGACGAACAACAACGCCTCGGCCGGCACCTTCAAACCGCCGCTTGACAAGGGAGCGTCTGACAGTCCCCGGTTCGAAATGGAATCCGGAAGATCCACCCGAGAGTGGCACGCGCGATTGTCGAACTCGACAGCGGCCGCCGGCCGGGTCTCGCAGCGCATAACGTTCAGCCGGCGTCGGCCAAACGGCCGTCGAGCACCCGTATATCCACGCCCAGAGCCGGCGATATGAGCGGCTTTCGGCTCACTTGTAACTGTGGTGCGCTGAGACACGAGTTGGGCGACGCATCAAGCGTCGGCGCTGGTCTCGAGGCCGCTGTGCGTGGCTGGCGTTGCGCTGGGTCGATGTCCCATCCATGTACCAAGTCATCGGTTAACAGCGGGGAGTGGAGGGGAACAGCGGTCAGTTGGAAACGACGCCTGACCAGGTGAATAGCCTTCTATCTGGTACGCCACAATCGTTCGGATGTGTTCTCTCATAACCCGACGGTCTCAGCGGCAACGGTCGTTCACGGTGCGATGGCGCTGGTATCCGTCGTTCATCATCGCTATCCAAGGATTGAGTCGATTCGTTGGTTGCCGATTTGTTCTTCGTCGTCGAGGGCGCCGACGTAGGTGGACACGAGTGTCTTGACGCTGTGGCCGAGTCGTCGCGCTGTTTCGCCTAGGGGCATTCCGGCGCGCAGCCATGTGGTTGCGGCGGCGTGTCGGCAGTCGTAGATCCGCATTGGCTTCTGGCCAACCGACTCGAGGACGCGATGCCACGCGCGTGCCCAGTTCGATCCGCTCGGCCGGGTGTTGTTGCGAGTTCGGAAGAGCAGAAGATCGGGAGATTTGAGGTCGTTCTGTTCGACCCATTCGCGCAGGATCGCGACGAGCACCGGCGGGATCGGCACGCTGCGCGGCCCGGTCTTGGGTTCGCCGGGCTCGTCGAAGGAGATGTCAGCTTCGGTGACCTCGAGACGTCCCCAGCCTTCGGTCGGCAACTCGGCTGATCGGACTCGAAGCATCACCACCTCCGATGGGCGCAAGCCCGCGTAGTTGGCAACCGCCGTCATCACCTTGTACGTCTCGCTGCCGGGGTGCTGAGTGACGATCGCCTCGATCGCCTCGGCCATCGCCGCCGGGCTTGGTAGCGCTCGGACGTCGACGCTCCGTCGGGTGCGGGCGACCTTTCGTCGTGCTCGCGTCTTGGATCGTTGTGGCCACACGTCCGCGGCAATCGCGCCGGCCTCGATCGCCGATGGAACCGAGGCTCGAGCGATGATGCGGATCCGGTTGGCTGTGTTCGCCGCGAGTTGCGATCCGTCGAGTTTGAGGCCGAGCTTTCGATCGATGTCGGCGATGCGCTCTCGATCGAGTTCTCCCAGCGGAATGCAGTTCTTCGCCATCCACTTCTCGTGGTGAGCATCGCGGCCGCCTTCGGACTCGGGTGACAGCGCGGAGTAGAGGTAGACGCGAAGGCCCTCCGGGGTCTTCGCCCCGTGCTCGACGGCGAGCGTGATGAACCTCGCGAGGGCCTCGGTTGCCGATGCCCGCGTGCGCGGTTGCCACTCCTGCCATTGTTCGGCGAGCCAGCGCCGCGACCACTCGTGGACGCGAACATCGCGCAGCGGCGTCTGCCACGACTCCGGCTCACCGGTCGCCACGTCGAACCGCTCGCCGGCGTGGACAGCCTGTAACAGCGGACCTCGGTAGCGCTCGGCCTCGGCCCGGGTGCGGAATGACTTGCTGCGATGCCGACCGTCGATCGTGTAGCGCACCACCCAGGGCAGCTTCGCTTGGACTGTGGAACGGCGGTCCTGAACCCCGTAGACCTTGACCATCTGCATCGGTCGACCCATCAGTCATTACCGCCGGTCATCTCGCCGTCAGAGACCGGCAGTGACCCGTGTTCGTGGGAAGGCTTTGGGAAGAGGGTAGCCAATCGGTCGCTGCCACCGTGCCTGACCTAGTCGAACACCTGTCCTGAGCATCGGTTTCCTAAATCGTGTGTCGTAGGTTCGAATCCTACCGGGGGCGCCAAGAAGGCAGCATGACCAGGAGGTTTATGCTCTACCAATCGATAGCTGGTTGAACCGTTGACTGAAATGATGGCCATGTCTCGACGTGATTGGGAAGACTGAGGGA
>JANMRB010000051.1:0-7243 GCA_031370825.1 Ilumatobacteraceae bacterium | reverse complement strand
ATCATCACCTGGAAGGTAGTTGCGGTACCAGACGATGTTGATGAGGCGTTCCCCTGGCCGCACCGATCCATCGCGACCCGGAATCGGATAGATGAGTATGTGGCTGTTGGCGTACACGTAGTACGTGATGGCATCGTCGAGAGCCGATCGGGTCGCCGCGCTGAGCTCTGTCTCGGGGACGACACCGCGCCAGGCGACATAGCCCGAATACTGCGGATGCACGTCCGGCAAGAGCGCACCGCGCGCAGTCGAGCCGACGCCATCTGCGAACACAGCAAGCTCCGGACGAGCGACCTCGCCGTTCGAGAACCGGAGTGACAATGGCTCCAGCTCGATGCCGACCAGTTCGTGGGCCAGTCGGTAGGCGGATCGATCGAAGCACCCCAGCAGCTGGCGGTACACCGTGTTCCACGAGCTGAACAGGTACTCATGCCGGTCTTCGTGCACCACGGAGCCGTCGTGGCCGAGGTACCGGATGTGGCCCGTCGGGACCGCGATCGCATCCAGCGAGACGCCTCGCTCGACGAGGTAGCGGTAGGTCGCCGGAAGCAAACCGATGCCGGCACCGCGCTCTTCTAGCTCGGCGGGTGAGCGCTCGTAGACCACGACATGGTGCCCGGCATCGCCCAGAAGGCACGCAGCTGTCAAGCCGCCGAGTGATCCTCCGACGACGGCGATGTCCACGCTGGGATCAGGGCTGACCGAAGGTGGCGATCTGATCAACCGCGCACTCGAACAGCACACGACGCTCGTTGATCGATGGATCGCGCAGACCGTACGGACCGGGTTGTTGCGTGTACTTCGTCCAGATCTTGTCGAGGTGTGCGGTGACGCGCGGTCCTTCGACGGGGTCGTCCTCGGAGACCTCGCGCGCAACAGTGTGCTTGATGCTGACCCAGTGGTAGGGATTCGCCGGGTTGACCAACAGGCTGGTGAGCCGTGGGCTCTGACGTATCCATCCGGTCTTGGTGCGATGCGCTGCGCAGTTGATGAGGATCGTGTCTCCGTCGTAGTCGAACCACATCGGCGTGAGGTTGGCCCGGCCGCCCGGGCCGACGATGCCGAGCACCTGTGTCACGGGGTCGTCCATCAGCTTCTTGAACGACGGCCCGAGATCGGCGAGCGATGTGATCGTGGTGCGATCACCGACGGCGAACTGACCTGGCTGCGTACCGGCGGAAACATCGCGGAACTTGGCAACTTTGATGCTCAACGTCTTACCCCCATCATTTGTGGTCGCCCGCCGGCGAGTATATGTGTGGGTATCGAATCGGGTCCTCTCGGAGGTTCAGCCGCGGGTCGCAGCTATCAACGATGCGTACGACGATGGGTCGATGCGGGCGTCGATCAGGCGGGGCCTGTCCCAACCGCCCGTCATGACGGCGCCAGCCTCTGCCGCTGTCGTCACGACAACGGAGTCGAGCCCCATCGCCGAAGCGACCTGTGCGTAATCGACCGGCGCGAATCGAACGGCAGCGCTGCCGCCTTGTCCGGGCTTCTGCTTGACCTCGATCAGGCTCAGCGCGGCGTCGTCGAACACGACGACTGTCACCGGCAGTTGCAATCGCGCCAGTGTTTCGAGCTCAGCCAACGTCATTGCCAAACCACCGTCGCCGACCATGCAGACCACTGGCCGGCCGGGTCTCGCCAGCGCCGCGGCTATAGCTGCGGGCAACGCAAAGCCCATGGTTGCCAGCCCGTTCGAGATCAGCAGTTGCAGCGGCGCGACGGCCGGCCAGAAAGGCATGATGGCGAGGAAGTGGGCCCCCGCGTCGACGGTTGCGATCGCCCGCGCGGGCGCTGCCGCAACGACCGCGGCAGCCAGTTCGAGTGGGCCGAACGAGCCGGTCGTGGTGGCGGCCAGCACCGCACGGGCATCGGCGAGCGCCTGTGCGCCCGAGTCCGGGCTCCATCCACTGCACTTGGTGAGGATGACTCGGTCGAGCATGGTCGCGAGTGGGCCGATCACCTCGATCGAGATCGGCGCAAGAGTCGCGCAGGCCGGGCGCTCGGAGATGGCGACCACCGGCACTTCGTAGCGCCATGAGGTGGGCATCGGCTCGACCTGATCGAAACCGATCGTCAGGATCAGGTCGGCCTCGAACAGAAGCGATGCCTCGATCGCACCGCTGGTGAAGAGACCGGCCTGTTGAGGATGGCCCTCCGGAATCACCCCGAGGGCCTGATACGTCGTCAACACCGGGCAACCGAGACGCTCGACCGCGGCGAGGACCGAAGCTGCCGACGTGTTTGCCTCGACTCCGACTATCGCTACAGGCTTCGCGGCGCCGCCGACCATCTGTGCAGCGAGAACCACCAAGTCGCCGGCAGAGTCCGACGGGGGCATCGGCGACGGCGCAACCATCTCGTCACCGGTCGGGTCGTAGTCCAGATGAACCGCGCCGGCCGGGCGCGACCCGGCCAGGTCCAGCGCGACACGAACAGCATGGGGCGCGTTGGCCGTGGAAGCCAAACGGCCCGACCACTTCGTCACCGGCGCGAACATCTGCTGCTGGTCGAACCGCTGGTGCGCGAACTCCCTGCGGCGCGCACTGGGAACACAATCGGTCACGACCAGCAATGGGAAACGATCAAGCGTCGCCTGCGCGGCGCCATTCACAGCGCATGCCGCACCCGGGCCTCTGGTGGCAATGGCCATGCCCGGCCTTCCGGCCAGCACGCCATAGGTGGCGGCCATCATGCAGGCCGTTGTTTCGCCATGGGTGAGTACGAACCGAAGTCCGGCGTCGAGAACCGCACCGACGACCTCGAGGTTGGGTCCCCCGCCTGGAAAGCCGAACACGACATCGGCGCCCCGTTCGCGCACTCCTTCTGCCAACACTTTTCCCAACCCGTCGCTCATGCGGATCGGACGCTATTCGACCGACCCCGGCCCGGGGGCATCGTCGGTTGCGCGATGATTTCGGTGACAAAGGAGGACGCGATGGCCGATATCAAACAAGGACGGTGGACCGCCGAGATCGAGGGCGACTTCGTGGTGTTCATCATCGGTGCTCGGATCAACTCGAAATGGCAGGCGTTCAAAGCGCTGACCGATCTCGGCGGCCGCAGAGGAATGAATCACATGCTCAAATATCTCACCGAGCATCCCGAGAAGGGGTTTCTCGGATACCAGATGTTGGGTTTCGCCAACGTGCAGTACTGGCGATCGTTCGCACAACTCGAAGCGTTCGCCAAGGACCAAGACGACCCGCACCTGGCGGTGTGGCGCAACTATTGGAAGCGGGTCGGCAAAGACGGCCGTACTGGCATCTGGCACGAGACCTACCTAGTGCGCGACGGGGAGTACGAAGCGATCTACGGCAACGTGCCGCCCAGGGGTCTTGGAAAGGCCAGCCGGCTCGTTCCGGTTGCCGAGTCCGTCGGCGCACGCCAACGGTTGAAGTCCGCCGCCAAGTAGCGGTGTCCGGTGATGGCGAGGGACTCTGAAGCGAGCTTCAGCTTGCTTCAGGACGCCATCAACCGAATTTCGTCATCCTGAGTGCGTACCCCTCGGAAAGGCGAGATCTCTCATGTTCACCTCAGACGAAACGAACACTGCCCACGAAAGCCACGGCTGGCCGGCTCCGGCCGAACTAACACCCGTTGTCGACATCGATCCCCCGCCTCGCGTCTCAGATGGCGGGCGAAGAACATCACGCCGGTTGGCCTTGGCGGCCCTAGCCGTCGTGACAATCGCCGGCGGCACCGTTGGAGGTGCCATCGCCGGCAGGTCATCAACACAACCGGCCGCATCACCATCGACAGCGACCGCAGGTGGTTTCAACACCACGTCGGCCTCGCCCAGTCCGCCTGCCAAGGCAGACGTCTCGGCCTTGATCAGCACTGCCCTGCCCGGCGTCGTCAGCATCAGCGTCGAGTTGAACGGCGCCCAGGCCGCCGGTACCGGATTCGTGATCAGCAGCGATGGGCAGATCGCAACGAATGCCCACGTCGTTGCCGACGCCACCAAGATCGAGGTCAAGTTTGCCGACGGCTCGACAGCCGCTGCGAATGTCCTGGGCGTCGACCGTACAGATGACCTTGCGGTGATCAAGGTCGACAAGGCCGGGCTCACCGCGCTGCCGCTCGGCAGATCGTCGGACCTTCGGATCGGCGAACCTGTCGTGGCAATAGGAAACGCGCTCGATCTGACGGGCGGTCCAACCGCAACAGAAGGCATCGTGTCTGCGCTCGACCGGACGATCGATACCAGCGACGGCGAGCACCTAACGCACCTCGTGCAAACGGACGCTGCCATAAACCCGGGCAACTCCGGTGGGCCGCTGCTGACCCTGGACGGAAAGGTGGTCGGCATCAACTCCGCTGGATCGCAGGACGCACAGAACATCGGATTCGCCATCGCGATCGACACGGCCCAACCGATCGTCGAGCAGCTGCAGCAGGGTAAGACAATCGCGAAGGCGTACCTCGGTGTGACGACCACAGCCATCGACAAGACGGTCGCCGCGCGCAGCGGTCTCGCCATCGATCACGGTCTGCTGATCGTCGATGTCGCCGGCGACTCCGCAGCTTCGACAGCCGGGTTGAAGCCTGGCGATGTGCTCGTGTCGATCAACGGTCAGGCCACCGACGACAGCACAGTCCTCGGCGACGTGATCCGCACCGCCGGCGCCGGAAAGGTGGTTCATCTCAAGGTGTTCCGCGACGGCAAGACGATCGACGTCGACGCGACGTTGTCGACGCACGCGGCCTGACGCTCAGAGCCCCTGTGCCTGTGCGCTGACATCCGTCAGCTGCGGATGGCTGACCAGCACGGCAGCGCCCAGCGCGCAGAACGCCAGGGTCACCAGCAACGAACCCATCACCGCCGCGCCCTGCGCGGCGGTGAGCTGGTGCGTGGCGAGACCGATCGAGACGACCGACGCCGGGACACCGAGTTGGGCAGAGGCCAGGAGTCCCATCGACACCGGCAGGCGCCACAAGCCACCGGAGATGATGTGGATCGCAATGGCCAGGCCCGACAGAGTGCCGCCCAGGAGAAGAGCGCGCGGCGAGGCAAAGAGTGCGCCCAGATCGATCTGGGTTCCGAGGTGCACGAAGAACAACGGAATCGCAAAGCCCTCGCCGATTCCCACGAGCTGCTGCGCGACTCGCTGGGGTTCGCCAAGGAGGGCGACAACGACACCGACGGCGAACCCCGCGATGAGAATCGACGTACCGAATCGGTTGGCCAGCCAGGCGCAGACGAACAACGCGAGCAATGAGATCCGCAGATCCAGACCCCACCCGCGCTTGTGCGACTGCTCCCGCGATCGGTGCACAAAGGAGCTGTCTCTTGCCGCTCTGGCCACGACGTACAAGAAGGCCGCGGCAAGAACCACGAGGAAACCTCCAGCCACGACACGTGCGATGCTGCCCGTGGCCAGCACTATCGGAAGCGCGAGGACCGTGGCCACATCCGCGACAGCGATCCACACCGTCGTGACGAGCACAACGTGATCCGACCGCCCGAGCTCTTGAAGCACCGGCAGAGCGACTGCACCTGAGCTCGTCGCCAGGATGAGCGCGAGAATCGCGGGGCGGTCAAGGCCAACACGTGAGGCAAGGAGCACGCCGGCACCCGCTGCGAGCACGCCGACGGTGAGGGCAACGACGACTCCGGATGCAAGTGCCGATCGCAGGTGGCGATCGCGCACTGGCACGTGTGTACCGACGATGAACATCAGCAACGCGAAGCCGATCGCGGCCAACCCGGTGAGCAGTGGGTCGCTCGGATCCACCCAGTCGAAGCCACTGGTTCCGATCGCGACACCCGCAGCAATCTCGCCAAAGACCACCGGTAGGCCGAACCTTCTGGGCGACGCCAGCGCCGGCCCAACGAGGCCTGCGGCGACCATGAGAGCGAGTGCGCCGAAGCTCATCCGGAAGCTGGCGGAGAAGGAAACCACGCGATGAACTCGGCGCCGGACTCGACCGCGGTGGCAGCGATCGAACCGCCGAGCGCAGTCATGATCGAACGAGCAATTGCCAGACCCAGCCCGCTGCCGCCGATGTCGAGCGATCGCGCCTCATCGAGCCGCATGAAGGGTTCGAAGATCCGCTCACGGTCCTCGGCGGGGATCGGCGGGCCGTCATTGCTGACCGACAACGTCGACCCTGTCCCATTGCTCGACACCCCGACTCGAATCTCGCTCGTCGCGTGTCGTTCGGCGTTGTCGAGAAGGTTGCGCACGACCCGAACCACGGCATCCGGATCCGCTCTCAGCTCGGCCTTCACCAGCGAAGTTTGGTAGCGGAGACCACGAGGTGGCCGTCTCAGCGCGACCTCCGCGGCCATCAGCTCGGACAGTTGGATCGGCACGGCCGCAGATGCCTTCATGGAGCGCGAGCGGGTGAGCACCCGCAGATCTCGGGTGAGCTCCTCGAGCCGGGCGACCTCGATCAACGAGTCCTCTGCCACCTTCGTCCACTCCGCTCGATCGGGATATGCCAGTCCCACTTCGAGCTCGGTTCGCAGGGTCGACAGCGGGCTGCGCAGCTCGTGTGAGGCTGCCGCCGCGAACAGCTGTTGTTGGCTCGATGCTTCTTCGAGCCGGTCGAGCATGCGGTTCAGGGTCAGGCCCAAGTTGGCGATCTCGTCATCGCTGCTGCTCGCCTTGACGCGGCCGGACAGATCGTTGGCTTCGATCCGATCGACTTCGGTGCGCATCGCATCGACCGGCGCGAGAGCGCGCGCCACGACGCGCGAGATCACCCATGCCGCGAGCGCAACCAGCAAGGGCAGGCCGATCAGCAGGGAGTTCACGAGGTAGCGCTGGGCGCGATGGGCAGCATCGAGTGACGTGACTGCGTAGATCGTCAGCGGACCGAGCACGGACTGCACGGTGCGAGCCACGATGCGGTAGTCCTGGCCCGAGACGGCAGCGATGGTCTTGCCGTCGATCGTCGCTCTCGTCTCTTTGCCCACCGGCGGCGCGTCGATCACATCGAGCCTCGTGGTGCCCGCCAGACCTGGAGTCACGGCAACTACTCCGCCGGACGCATCGACAACCTGCACCTGTCCGACCTCGCGGCCTGTCGGCAACAGCACCCGTGTCAGCAGCCCCGCATGAATCTGTGCATCCACCTCATCGACCCTGTCGACCAGCTGTGACTCGGCATCCGACGCGAGGGCTCGCCGCAACAGTCCTGCTGCCGCAAACGCTCCGACGGCGAGCGCAATTGCCAGAACCACCGAGGCGCCGATTGTGGCGCGCGAACGGACGGAGGAGCGCCATTT
>JANMRB010000258.1:0-14569 GCA_031370825.1 Ilumatobacteraceae bacterium | reverse complement strand
AGGGCGCGGTACTCGTTGGCCAGTTCATGCACGTCGCCATCGTCGAGAACCTCCGCTTCGTCGAGCTCGGCGTGGCTCATCCGGGATGCGTTGCAGCGCAGCCCGCGGATGCGGCGAGCCCAATCGGCATCACCGATGACTCCGGAGAAATGACTGGGGTGAGCGCAGTTGACCATGAAGTATGCGGCGGCCCCGTTCGTCGCCCCGTCAACGGCCTCGATGGCGTGACCAAGTGCCTCGCCCGTGGGCAAGGAACCGTCCGTCTCGACGGTGAACGAGACGACGATCGGAAGCTCAACCGCCCCGGCAGCTCGGACCGCGCCGATCGCCTCGTCGGATTGGGTGAACGTCAGCGCAGTCACCATGTCGACGTCGGTGTCTGCGAACCAGCCGATCTGTGTGGAGTGATAGTCCTCGGCCTCACTCGCGGCGAGGGCGGTGTCGGGTGCGTAGGCATCGCCGCGGGGGCCGAAGAGCCCGTTCAGAACGATGGGCTCGGCGTTGGCCGTGAACTCCGCGCGGATGCCGGCTACGAACTCAACTGCTTCACGGTTGGCGCGGGCCAGATCGGCTTCGCTCGCCCCGAGATCGTTTGCCCAGTGAAGATGGGCTTTCCAGGTCTGGGTGTCGAGCACGAAGCCGGCACCGACATCACGGGCCAACGTCAGGAAGCCGCGAAAGTAGTTGGCGAGCGCTTCTCGCCCGACGCTGTCGCCAAGCAAGGTGTGCGAAGCAAACTCGCGGATCGGGATCCCCTTGTTGAAGATGAGGTCCGTCTCGAGCCCCGCATCAGTCAGAAAGAGGCCACCGTCGAACTGCGGAAGGCCCGCGCGATACGTGGACATCTTGCATTATCTCCTTGCCCTCGAGGCCCCCGATCGTGCGCCGAGGGCCGCCTCAGCGTAGTTCGGTCATCACAGGCCAGATGCGCCCGGGCTCTCGAGCGCCCACGCGACCGATGTGTGCTCGACGTGGAAGCCCATGCCGAGGTACAAGTTCAGCGCTCCGCTGGCATTGCCCGTGTCGACGAAAAGCCCCGCGGTGTCCATGCCCGACGCCACGTATGCGTGCATCGCCTCCGCCAGCAGCGCCGGCGCCAGCCCGCGGCCACGCCACGCCGGGCGCACACCGATCAGGTCGACGTGTCCCTCCTTGAGACCTTTCGCGACCCAGTTCTGCGCGAATGCATGAGCCGACAGATAGGCGGCGACGGCGGGTCGTCCGGTCGCGTCGGTCTCAGTCGTGTCGAGCACTACGCGACTCCAATCGCGACGAAACGTGCGGTGCCCGGTGGTCCAGATCTTCCACCCCTCTTGGTCACGAGGTTGCGAGCCCCAGTGCCTGGCGAACGCTTCGTTGTGGGCGAGGCGCACCGCCTCGTCGAGCTCCTCGGTCCAGTGCCCCAACTGCAGTCCATCGGGTAGTGCGACCAGCGGTATCGGCAGAGCCGTGTCTCGCAGTGGCCGGATCATGGTGTGGAACCAACGGATCGCGGTGTACCCGGCGGACTGGCACAAGGCGCTGCGGTCGACGAGCTTCTCCTCGTGGTTGACCATGATCCGCCACGGCACCGTGGCGATTTCCGGGTCATCGCCTATCTCTTGCTCCGCCAGAGCCTCGCGGGCTCTCTCGGTCTGCCAGCGTAGGACCTCGCGTCCGATGCCCAGCCCCCGCCAGTCGGGGTGCACTCCGCCCCACATGAAGACGCGGCGCAGCGTCTTGCCGGGCAACAGCTCCACGTGTCCGAACGCTCTGGCGACGCCATCGCGATCGAGACCGATCAACGTATCTCGCACGGGATCCTTGTGCGAGCCGTTGATCAACTCCTCGATGAGGTCGTCGCGGTCGGGTCGCTGATCGGGGTCGTCGTGCGCGTCGATGGCGCCTACGAGCTCCAGCCAGTTGTCGATGTCGTCGAGCGAGATCGGTCGCCATACCATGCCGAGGGCGGCCGAGGGTAGGACTGGAGCAGACACGTGCGCAGCGTACGCGGATGGGAGCGCGTCGTCGCCGGGGTTTCGCGATCGTGACTGTCGAGTGTCAGGTCATTGCTGGAACGAGCTCGCGTCGGATTGTGGCCGGGCGAAGAAAGACCTCGTCGCCCGGCCAGAGATCGAGGCGATCCGCCTCGCCACGCGAGATCTGCACCCAGACGTCCTGGCCGTCGGCAAGTGCATCCACACGCACTTCGAAGCCGAGGCGCACGAGGCGCACAACCGTGGCGGGAACTGCCGCGGGGGCGTCGTGCGTGAGGATCTCTATGTCGTGTGGTCGAACTGCAGCACCGCCGAGCGTCGTCACCGGACCGAGGAAGTTCATGACGAAGTCGTTGACCGGCTTGTCGTAGAGCTGATCGGGAGTTCCGATCTGTTCCACCGAGCCGTTGTTGATGACGACGATCTCGTCGGCTACTTCCATCGCCTCTTCTTGATCGTGAGTGACGAACACGGTGGTGACATGGACCTCGTCGTGGAGGCGCCGGAGCCAGTCGCGCAGCTCTTTGCGTACCTTCGCGTCGAGGGCACCGAACGGTTCGTCGAGGAGCAAGACCTGAGGCTCGACCGCCAGCGCCCGGGCGAGAGCCATCCGCTGCCGCTGGCCGCCGGACAGCTGCGATGGGTACCGGTCGGCGAACTGCGTGAGGTGCACGAGCGCGAGCAGCTCATCCACACGCGCGTTGACCTCGCCCTTTGGTCGCTTGCGGATCTCCAGGCCGAACGCGACGTTGCCGCGCACCGTCATGTGCTTGAACGCCGCATAGTGCTGGAAGACGAAGCCGACGTTGCGCCGTTGCGGTGGCAGCGACGTGGAGTCCTCGCCGGCGATCTCGATCGAGCCGGAGTCAGGTTGTTCCAGGCCGGCGATGATGCGCAGCAAGGTCGACTTGCCCCCGCCGCTCGGCCCGAGAAGCGCAGTCAGCGAACCGGTGGGGATGTCGATGGACACGTCGTCCAAGGCGACGAAATCGCCGAACCGCTTGACAACGTTGTGCGCACGGATACCCATCAGCTGTGCTCCTTCGGCCGCAGGACATTTATCACTACGAGAATCAGGATGGCGACGATGGCGAGAGTCACCGAGACGGCATATGCCGTCGTCTGGTCGAAGTTCTGAAAGCGTTCCTCGACCACCAGCGTGGCGGTCTGGGTCTTGTCGATCAATCGACCCGACACCACTGCGACCGCTCCGTACTCGCCGAGCGACCTGGCAAGCGTCAGAACCACGCCGTAGGCGAGCGCCCACCGAATGGCAGGCAGCGTCACCCGGCGGAACGTCTGGGCGCGGTTCGCTCCCAGCGTCCATGCGGCCTGCTCCTGCTCGATGCCGATCTCCTCGAGAACGGGAGCGACCTCGCGAACGACGAGGGGCAGCGACACGAACATCGTCGCCAGCACCATGCCGGGGTAGGCGAAGATCACCCTTATCCCGTGATGGTCGAGCCAACCGCCGATCGGAGCGAATCGTCCGTACACCAGGACAAGGGCAAGGCCGACGACGACGGGTGACACGGCGATCGGTAGATCGATGAGCACGCTGAGCAGGCGTCGACCCGGAAACCTATGGCGGACCAGCAAGATGGCGACACCGACACCGAAGACCGTGTTCAACAGCACCGCCCAGAACGCCACGATGGCCGTCACCTTGAACGCGTGGAGAACCGACGGGTCCGTCAACGCATCGACGACAGGGCTGACTCCGTGCTCGAACGTGCGCCAGAAGATCAGACCCACGGGGACCCCTACCAGCACGGTGAGATATCCCAGCCCGACGATCCGCATGATGTATCTGGACTTGCCTTGCCGAGTGATCCCGGCGGGTGGCGCGGCTGCGGTGCTATGCATGTCGCGCCGCCCATCTCTGCAGCAGGTCGAGGCCGATCAGGACGAAGAGCGCAATGACCAGCAGCACGGTGGCAACCGCGGCCGCGCCGACGGTGTTGTCGGTCTCGATCTGGCCGAAGATGTGGACCGACGCGACTTGGGTCTTGAACGGCAGGTTGCCCGAGATGAGGACCGTCGAACCGAACTCACTGATTGCCCGGGCGAAGGCCAGCGCCGTGCCGGCCGAGATAGCCGGCAGCAGGTTGGGCAGCACGATTCGTCGGAACGTGGTCAACCTTCCGGCTCCGAGCGAGGCCGCTGCCTGCTCCATCTCGACATCGAGCTCGAGCAGGACGGGCTGCACTGTTCGTACGACGAACGGCAGCGTGACGAAGAGCAGTGCGACCACGACACCGGCGCGGGTGTAGGCGAGCTCGAGACCAACGGGGCTGTTGACTCCGTACAGCGTGAGAAGCACCAAGCCGGCAACGATGGTCGGCAGCGCGAATGGCAGGTCTATCAGCGCGTCGACGACCCGCTTGCCACGAAAGTCGTCTCGCACCAGGACCCAGGCGATCAACGTGCCCAGCACCGCATTGACCAGCGCGACGAGCAGCGCGCTCGCGACCGTCAAGCGGATCGCAGCGGCGGCCTCAGGCGCTGTTGCGGCGTCCCAGAACGATCCGAACCCATCTTTCTGACCCCGCCAGATCACGGCGGCGAGCGGGATGAAGACAAGCAGGCTGAGCCAGAGCGTCGCCACGCCCACACCGAACGCCGTTCCGGTGTTCAGCCTGCCGAGCCCACTCCGTCTCCCGAAGAGCGGCGGGCTCACCGTCGCAATCGCATCAGCCAACAGACACTCCGATACCGGCCTCGACATCGGCCAGGATGCTGCCCTTCGGGTCGAAGAACTTCTTCGTCACGTCTGTCCATCCACCCAGATCAGAGATCTTGAACAGTCCGGTCGGCGTCGGGAAGTCGAACGGGCTGTCGACCCCGTCGATCACTGGCCTGTAACCGTTCTCCGCAAAGATCTTCTGCGCGTCCGGAGTGCGAACGAAGTCGAGGAACGCTTTGGCCTGTTCTGGGTGCTTCGTCGACGAGGTGACGGCAACCGGGTTCTCGATCAGGATCGTCGAGTCCGGCACGATGTAGTCGATGGCCTGGCCGTTCTGCTGGGCGAAGATCGCTTCGTTCTCGTAGGCCAGCAACACGTCGCCCTTGCCCGATGTGAACGTCTGCAGCGACTTGCGGGCGCTGTCGTCCTGAACCGGGACGTTCTTGAACAACGACTTGAGGTAGGCGATGCCGTCGGCCTCGGTGCCACCGCCCTTGATGACCTGTCCATAGGCGGCCATCACGTTCCACCTCGCACCACCCGAGGTGAACGGATTCGCCGTGATCACCTCGACTCCCGGCTTGGCGAGATCGGCCCAGCCCGTGATGTTCTTCGGGTTGCCCTTGCGGACGACCAGGACGACGACCGAGTCGGTGACGTTGCCCGCGTACTTGTCCTTGTTCCAGTCGGCGGCGACCAGATCTTCTTTCACCACCCTGGTGACGTCGGGCTCCAGCGAGAAGGCGACGAAGTCGGCCTCCAGGCCGCTGACAACCGCTCGGCTCTGGTCACCTGATGCCCCGAACGACTTGCTGAAATTCACGTTCTTGCCCTGACTGGTCGAATTGAACGCGGTGATGATCTTCTCGTACGCCGCTTGCGGCGTCGAGTACGCGACGAGCGAGAGGTTCGTTGCGGGTTCGGCGCTGGCCGAACTGCACGCCGTCAGGGCGATCAGCGAGACCAGCGCGATTAGCGCAACGCTGGGGGTTCGACGGGGGGCTTGGGGTGGTCGCATGAGGTCCTCTCGATCCGGGCGGCGGCCAATCCGATAAAGCTGATCTACTTAGTCGGGTATATTTCCCAGCAGTATGCTGTGAAAGGTGAACGTTCGTCAAGCCAGCCCGCCAGGGCATCCGTCACAATGACACTGTGCCTGCCTGTGGACTCGTGAGACCGAGTCCATGAGAGTCAGCGCCAGCCTCGACTATGCGTTGCGGGCCATGGTCGAGCTCGCCGCGGCAAGTCCCCCAGGGCGCCCCGTCAAGGCGGATGAGATCGCTGCCAGCCAGGCGATCCCCTCGCGGTTCCTCGCCCAGTTGCTGGCGGAGCTTCGCCGTGCGCACTTGGTGCGAAGCGGCAGGGGCTACTCGGGCGGCTACTGGCTGGCGGTGTCGCCGACCGAGATCACTGTCGCCGACATCGCCCGCGTGATCGATGGCCCGCTGGCCGACGTGCATGGGATGTCACCCGAGCTGTTCGGGCCACCCGGTGTCGCTGCGGCCACCAAGGAGCTGTGGATCGCTGTCCGGGCGGCGCTGCGCTCTGTGATGGAGCGCGTCACCATCGCCGATCTCGCCGCGGGGACGTTGCCCCCCAGTGTTGCTGCGTTGCTCGACGATCCCGATGCGTGGATCCGCCGAGCTGATCCTCTGCGCAACGATCCTCTGGCGACGCAGCCGGATCAGCGAGGGAGTGATCGGCGGTAGGCGCCAGGGGATTGACCGACGGAGCGCCGGAACGTCGATGCCAGGTGGCTCTGGCTGGCAAAGCCGGTCTCGTATGCGATGCGGGCGATCGGCAGGTCGGTGTTGCGAAGCAAGGTCTTGGCCCGTTCGACGCGGCGCAGGATCACGTAGCGATATGGAGGAACACCGAACGCCTTGACGAACGCGGCGGAGAACGCGTGAGGAGCAATTCCGGCTTCGCGGGCCAGTCGCTCCAGCGCCAGATCCTCGCCAAGCGCTGACTCGATGAGGTCGCGCACGTGGCTCATCCGTCCCCTGCTCGTGTCGGCCACATGATGGATGGTCGGAATCGACTTCGTTCGCGTCGAGTGGTGGCGCAAGAGGTGCATGGTGATCATCCGCACCACATGGTCCGCGTAGATGCCATCGGACGGGTTGGTCGCGTCGTTGCGTGCGGTGTCGAGCAACGTGAGGACCAACTGTTCAAGAAGGCCGTCGCTGAAGCCGAGCTGCGGCAGGAGGTCGACGCGCGATGTCTCCAGTCCGAATTGCTCCTCGGCGATCTGGTCGACCATGCCGCGTCGTAGATAGACGAGTTGGATGTCAGGGGCTCCCATGAGCTGCCACGACGATGTCGTATTGGCAGGCACGACCCCGAAGTGCCGTGGCCGCAGCTCCACCGAGTCCGTGCGACGATCCCCGTCGATCACCCGGGTGACAGACGCTGCACGGTTCGTGCAATACGCAATGCAGTAGTGAGGCACGGCGCGAAGCGTCTTCTGCCAGGGAGCCTCGGTGGCCAACGACGTGTACACATCGTGCCAACCCAAACCGCGGGAGTCAGCGAGCAGACGATGCTTCGGCCACAGCGCGATCCCGTGTGTCTCGTCGAGCGGGAACTCGCCCGGCGTGTCGCGCATGTGATCAACGATGTCCATTTTTTGAAAGACACGCGCTGAGTGGTTCGTCACAATCACGAAAACGTAACTCACATTTTCAACGGGGGGTTTTGTCGCGATGTCAACGCCGGATTCAGCTGTAGATATCGTTGTTCCAGTGCTGGTGATCGGTGGCAGCTTGGTCGGTCTGGCCACATCGATGTTCCTGGCTCAGCACGGGGTCGAGGTGCTGTCGGTCGAGAAGCATCACGGCACCGCAATCCACCCTCGTGCCGGCTACTTCCAGCTACGCACGATCGAGTTGATGCGCGTGGCCGGGATCGAGGATCGTGTGCGTGCGGCAGCGCTCGAGCTCTACGAACCCGATGGCGGGCTGAATGCCGTCGAAACACTGGCCGGCCGAGAGATCGCCAACTACATCCCGAACATCAACGGCGGAGTCGAAGACGTCAGCCCGGCGCGCCGGTTGTTCATGCCCCAGCAAGTGCTCGAGCCCATTCTCCTGCAGCGGGCCCGCGAGTTCGGCGCACGGTTCCAATACTCGACCGAACTCGCCGGCTACGAGCAGGACGACGACGGTGTGACCGCGACGGTGCGCAACGTCAACGACGGCAGCGAGCAACGGATCAGGTCGCGGTACCTGGTTGCATGCGACGGCAACAGAAGCCCGATACGCGAGAGCCTGGGCATCAAGATGAAGGGCCACGGACTGCTGTCGCGAAGCATCACGATCTACTTCCGGGCCGACTGCTCGACAGCGTTGCGCGGGCGCAACCTCGGCGTGATCTACGTGCACAACCCGAAGGTGCGCGGCTTCTTCCGATTGGAGAAGACCGGCCTCGGGGGCTTCCTCGTGGTGTTCACCGTCGGCGACATCAACGCGCCCGGTGCACGTTTCGTCGCCGACTCGGTAACAGATGAGATAGCGGTGCAACTCGTGCGCGACGCCGTCGGCGATGACGAGCTGGAAGTAGAGATACTCGATGTCGACAAATGGCGTGCTGTTGCCGAAGCGGCGACCACGTTCCAGAACGGTCGCATATTCCTGGCCGGCGATGCAGCGCACACCATGCCGCCGACCGGCGGTTTCGGGGGGAACACGGGCGTTCAAGATGCACACAACCTGGCCTGGAAGATTGCACTAGTGCTGGAGGGCAAGGCCGGCGTCGCATTGGTCGATACGTACGACCAGGAACGCCAGCCAGCCGGCGTTCTGGCGATCGAGCAGGCCTACAACCGTTACGTCCTTCGCTCCGATCCCGATCTTGGAACCGACGGAATGCACGAGGCGGTTCCCGACATGCACGTCGAGTTCAATCGGTACCGCTCGTCGGGAGTGATCGCCGATGCGGGCTACGACGACGATGGCGCGCTCGACATCGACCCGCGCAAATCACGGGGTTTGCCGGGCACACGTGCTCCCCACGTCGAGCTGAGCCGGAATGGCAAGACGCTGTCGACGCTGGACCTGTACATGGGTGAATTCGTGTTGATGTCCGGTCCGCAGGGTGCGGATTGGTCGCAGGCGGCGGCGCAAACCGGACAGCACCTCGGCATCGATGTGGTTTCGTGCACCGTCGGCGACAGCGCGACATCGTTCTGCGCGACGTACGGGATCGGTTCGACCGGCGCGTCGTTGGTGCGCCCGGACGGCTACGTCGCCTGGCGGGCCCAGGAGTACACGCCCGACGCAGCGGATCGTCTCGAATCGGCCTTGCGCCAGTTGCTGGCGCGCGACTGACCGAGCGCGCATTCGACCGCGCGGCTGGCATACTCGCCATATGTCCGCACAACCAAGTGCTGCTCGTTCGTTGCTGGCGACGGTTGTCGGTTACGCGATCGTGGCGATCATCGTGCTCGTCCTGTTCCACTTCATCATCGGCACGATCCTGTGGCTGTTCCGCACGCTGGTCATCATCGTCGTGATCGTCGGTCTGATCACGATCTATCTCCGGTTGAAGTCGCCGCCCGACGACGACTGAGCTAGTTCTTGTAGAGGGCCACGACGTCGGCGATCGGCGGTTGCGGGTCGGGGTTCGAACAGAAGGCTTCGATAGTCCCGCCAGGGATGACCGGCATGGGACACGGCAGCCCTTCAGTGTGCGCAACCCAGCGGGAGATGTAGTCGGCCACACCCAGGGCGCCAGTACGCGTGAGGTGAATCCCATCCTTGGAGATCCAGCCGATGTCGTCCGGCGTGTGCGGATACCAGTGGGCAAGCCGAACGTCCGGATACGCGCCCGAGGCGACCTTCGACCGCAGTGTCTGATTGTTCTTCACGAAGGATTCGTCCGCAGGCTCGCCCGTCAGAAGCTTGTACGTCACCCCTTCCCGGTATGTCAGCCAGATGATCTGGTGCGCACCCTTCGCCCGCGCAGCGGCAACGACCTCGTCGAAGCTGTCGGGGAACGACGTCCACCATTCGTCGTAGCCGGCCATGATGACCACGTCGTCAAAGCTGCCGTCCGCTTTGCCGATTGCTTCGACAGTGTTGGGCGGCAGGGGTCGCTTGCCACATGACGGGATGCCGAGGGTGCGGCAGGACTCGGCGTCGAGGACGTAGTCGAAGCCGCGTAGAGCCCGATAGCCGTTGTACCGCTCGACGGCGAGCAGCGTCGAGTCCCCGATCAACAGCACCCGTGGCTTGTGCCGCTGCTGAGCGGTCGTCGTGGGGGCCTGCGGCGCTGAAGCCGATCCCGATGTCGATGATGGCACTGCGGCCGGGTCCTTTCCTTCAGTGCTCGTTCCACAAGCGGCGATGGTTGCGAGCAGTGCAACCGCGACAGCTCGTGCATTCACCGCGCCCCCCACACGAAACGGTGGGTGTGAATGCCGAAGTAGGTGAAGCTCTCGACGCTGCGGACGCCATCGATGGCTCTGATGTCGTCGTCGATCACGGCCAACAATCGCGCCGAGTCCTCGCACAACACCTCGACCAACAAGTCGAACGAGCCCGACGTGAACACGACGTAGATCACGCCGGCGATGTCGGCGATGCGGTCGGCAACCTCGCGCACGTTTCGTTCGACGCGCACACCGAGGGCGGCCATGACCGGGTAGCCGAGTGCGAGCGGATCCGTGACGCCCACGATCTTCACGACCCCGGCGTCGAGCAGACGTTGAACGCGTAGCCGTGTAGCAGCTGGAGAAAGGCTGACGAGCTCGGCGAGGTCCGCGTAGCTGGCACGGCCGTCGAGCTGCAGCGATTCGATCAACCGACGGTCGATGTCGTCGAGGTGGGTGATGGTCACGTGATCCCTGCCGACAGGCCGAAGTCGATCGAGATGTTTGCACCGGTAATCGCGGTCGCCGACTGCTGGGCGAGAAACCAGATCAGCTCGGCAATCTCTGTCGGTTCGATGAAGCGCGCTGAAGCTGCTTGCGGATACCCGCGCAACAACTTGTCGAGGTACGCGGGCGGGTCCGTGCTGGCGGCCGCCTGTCCGCGCAGCATCGGTGAGTCGACGTCGCCCGGGCACACGGCGTTGACGCGAACGCCGAGAGGGGCGAGCTCCAACGCCAGCGCCTTTGTGAGGATCGAGACGCCTCCCTTCGACGCGCAGTACACCGCGGCTCCCGCGTTGCCTTGGATACCCGCATCGGACGACAGGTTGACGATGCCGCCACGCGTCGACGCCAGGTGTGGAATCGCCGCGGAGCAGACGAAGTAGAGGCCCTTGAGGTTGAGGTCGATGACCCGGTCCCATTCCTGCTCTGTCGTTTCTGCGCTGGGGCCCTCGGTCCACACGCCTGCCGCATTGACCACGGTGTCGAGCCGGCCCGCCCACTGCACGGCATCGGCGACCGCCCGTCGACACTGTTCGACATCGCGCAGGTCGGCAGGTATCGAGATCAGATCGCGGGCGTTGTCGGTTGTTGCGGCGTTGATGTCGACGGCGGCGACCTTCCAACCGCCGGCCAGGAATCGTTCGACCGTTGCGCCGCCGATACCACCGGCCGCGCCCGTGATCAGTGCGACGGACGCCATGAGCGATCCTCGGGCAGCGAGTTCCCGCCGTCCACGACTATCTGTTGAGCGGTGATGAAGCTTGCACTTGGATCGGCGAGGAAGCGAACGGCTGCGGCGACCTCGTCGGGCGTGCCGCTGCGACCCAGGGGAGTGAAGCTGCCAGCGTTGTGCTCGCCCATCAACTGCGCGCCCGTGGCTATCCATCCCGGCGACACGGCGTTGACGGTGATTCCCACGTGAGCGACCTCCAGCGCAATTGCCCTGGTCAAGCCGATCATTCCCGCCTTGGCGGCGTGGTAGCCAGGATCACCGAGGAACGCCTGAACCGGGCCCGAGGTCGAGGCGATGTTGACGATTCGACCGTAGCCGCGCTCGCGCATCGCAGGGAGACAGGCACGTGTGACGTTGAAGCACGTCGTCAGATTGCGATGCAAGCTGTCGGCCCAATCGTCGGCGCTCACCTCTTCTACCGTTCGACTCCGCGGCGTGATGCCGAGAGCGATCATCCCGGCGTTGTTGACGCAGACGTCGATGCGACCGGCGATCGATCTGGCCGCGGCGGCGAGATCGTCGGCGACACCGTCGAGCATCAGGTCACCGACGAACCCGGTCGCCGAAAGACCGTCGGCCTCGAGCTCGCCAACGCGGTCCTTGATGCGATCGGTGGTCGATGCGATCAGAACGTGTGCGCCATCGACGGCGAGTGACCTGGCGCATGCGAAGCCGATCCCGTCCGCGCTTCCCGCGCCGGTGACGATCGCTACCTGACCCGAGAGGTTCACGACAGCAATGCTCCCACGGCCGCGGCGAACACCTCGGTGTGGGCCGCGACGTCGGCAGCCGTGTGATGCGGTGACATCAGGGCCATGTTGTGGAACGGCGTCAGCAAGATGCCGCGGTTGATCGCCCAGAGATGCATGAAGGCATCGAGCTCGTCGTCGACCGCGGCTGCAGCCGCAGCACCATCGCGTGGCGGTGGGCAGAACCAGTACTCGGCGCGTGCGCCGAGTTGTTGGACGTGCCAGGGCAATTCGTGCCGTTCGATCGTGGCCCGCACTCCCTCGGTCCACGCCGTGGCGAGTGGGATCATGTGTGCGAAATCCTCGTCGCGAAGAGTCGAAGCCAGTGTCGCGCGCACTGCCGCAACGGCTAGCGCGTTGCCGGTCAGTGTGCCGCCGATCCCGCTGACATCGACAGCGCTCGACCCGATCATCGGGCCCAACTGCTCGGCGATCTCGGCCGACATGCCGTAGGCGGCCGCCGGCATGCCCCCACCGATCGTCTTGCCGATGACGAAGAAGTCCGGCTCCAGGCTCCACGCCGCGGTTGCGCCGCCCGGACCGACGCAGATCGTGTGCGTCTCGTCGATCACCAGCAGCGTGCCGTAGGCCCGCGTGAGCCGGCGCAACTCCTCGTGGAAGCCGGGTTCGGGCATGACGATCCCGATGTTGGTCAGCGCCGGCTCGGCGAGCACGCAAGCGATCTCACCGGTCGCGAGCGCAGCTTCCAACGCGTCGAGGTCGTTGAACGGGACGACCACGGTCGTATCAGCCGGGTCGAACGCGGCGCCGAGGTTGCCCGGTCGGGAGACGGTCTTGCCATCGCTGTCCAGCGTTGCCAAGGCCTCGTCGACGGATCCGTGATAGCACCAGTCGAAGACAACGACCTTGTTCCGCCCGGTCAATCGCCGGGCGAAGCGCAGCACGAACCTGTTGGCGTCGGTGGCGGTCATCGCCATCTGCCAGACCGGCAGCCCGAACCGCCTGGCGAGCTCGGCGCCCACCCACGCGGCATCGACCGATGGAAGCATGGTGGTGATCCCGCGGAGGGCCTGGGCGTACAGAGCATCGGCCACCTGCTGGAGGCCGTGGCCGGTCATCGCGCCTGTGTCGCCGAGGCAGAAATCGATGTATTCGATGCCATCGACATCGGTGAACCGAGCGCCGTGCGCGGTATCGAAGAAGATCGGGAAGGAGCCAGGCCATCTCGTCATCCAAGCCATCGGCACACCACACAACAGATTGACCTCGGCTTCTTTCGCCAACACCGCCGAGCGCGGGTGCGTGGCAATGAAGCGTTGTTCTTCTTGTTCGTGTAAGCGCCGAAGAGCTTGTCGATCGATCATGGATGACAGTATCCACGATTGAATCGCTCGTTGTCGAGTCCTAATCCGCGAGTTTGGCTAATCCGCGGTAAGCGAACGTCATCGTCAAGGCACTCAGCCCGACGATCGCCACGAGACCACCCCACGTGTCGTGCCAAGTGACGTCGCCCAACCAGCCTTCTCGCGCCATGCGCAAGATGTTGGTGAAAGGGTTCAACCTGGCGACCGAATGCAGCCAGCCGGTCATGACGTTCAGTGGCGCTTGAGCATTGGTCAGAAAGATCGCGTTGAACAACGTCAGTTGCATCAACGCCGCCGCCCTCATGTCGCCGAAGCGGTACGCCAGACCAAGACCCCACCCGGCAGCAACAGTGGCCACGCCGAGCCCGGCGAGATACATGGTGACAAGTCCCAGCGGGCCGTCCGTCAGCCGGGCGCCCCACAGGAAGCCGACCATCAACGCAGTGGTGATGACGATCAGCACGCGGATCCATGCCGTGAACAACGGACCGATGATGAGTGAAAGGCGCGGGGACGGTGCCATCCGAAGACGATCGAAGAAGCCACTCTCGATGTCGCGCACGGTGCTGAAGCCCAGGCCAACACCACTGAAGCCGGAGCCCATCGTGCACGCCAGCGGAAGGTACCAGTTGACCGATCGATGAGTTGGGAAGCCGGGAATCCTGGTGATGGCGAAGAAGGTACCGCTGAACGCAATGGTCTGGAAGATCGGCATCGCCAATGCAGGGAAGAACGCTGAGGGCAACCGGCGGATGCTGCGCAGGCCGCGCAGGGCGAGGACGCGAGCAGACCGCAGCAGCGCGCCTTCCTGTGCCCGGCTTGCACCGGCTGACGGCCCGTTGGCCGACGTGGTGATCGATGTGCTCGTCATCGAGATGCCAATCGGGAGTACAGGGTGCGCAGGGCCAATGAGATCGAGACGACTCCGATAGCCGCAGGCACGAGCAGCGCTGCAGCGACGTGCCGAGCGGTGAAGCCGTCGATCACTAGCCCGCGGACCCCCTCCACGACGTGCGACACCGGATTGACGTCGGCGATCACCTTGTAGGCGCCCGACATGGTCTGACGCGGGAAGAAGGCGCTTGAGAAGAACAGGGCGATGAACAGCAGCGGGAAGCTGCCCTGCACTGCCTCGGACGATCCGGTCTTCAGGGCCATGGCCGCAGTGAAGCCGCCGATCGCGACTCCCGTCAGACCGCCGCTCAGCACGATCACGATGAATCCG
>JANMRB010000243.1:0-11156 GCA_031370825.1 Ilumatobacteraceae bacterium | reverse complement strand
CATCAACACCTGGCCCATCAACACGTGTTCGACCTCGTCGGGCGCTACGCCGGCACGCTCGAGGGCAGCCTTGATCGCCATGCCGCCCAATTCGGCGGCGCTGAGCGACGCCAACGCTCCGCTCATCTTGCCAATGGGCGTGCGCGCTCCGGCGACGATGTACGACCCTGCCATCGCTGACTCCTTCCACTGACACTCGCGTCTCTTTCGCGAATCTCCTGCCGAACAACTTACGGCGTGGTGTTGCCCAGCGCCGTATAGACCTCGGGTGTCTCGTACCCCAACGCCCACAGCACCACACCGCCCCAACCTGCATCGATCGCCGCCTGGGCGTGCGTGCCGATCGTGATCGCATCCGGGTAGTAGACAAAGTGGCGAACAGTGCACGACAGCTGAACGGTTGGCGGCGTCAACCGCAGCGCCGGCCGTAGCCCGCCAGCAAGAGCGGGGTCGGTCAACTTCGGACTGCCGCCCGCCGGCGGTGAGTACGGCGGAGCCGGAATGGGCGTCGTGCTGTATCCGGTCTCGACGACGTCGTAGGTGAAGTACACCTCGCCCGAGTTGTGTCGCACGAGCGGCGGCGAGCCGTGAGCATTGATGACACCTTGCATGTTGTCGAGCTCGATGCTGTGAGTCGCTAGTGCGCCATCCGGACAGATCTCGTCGGCGTGGACCTGACGGCCCCAGTTTCGACCGTACGAAGGAACGCCGAGCTGCAACTTGTAGTTGGCCACGATGGGATCGTTGTACGCGATCACCAGGTTGACCCACGTCATCGGAGAGATCGGCCCAGGCGAGCCGACACTCCAGTCGTACACCATCAGCTTGACGCGATCGGCGACGGCACCAATCTGTTGCGGCGCGTAAACGGGGTAACCGCGAACGACGCCAGCCTCGATCCACGTGGGCGGGATGGTGACCGAGAGCAGTTTGTTCTGGGCGTGTAGGGCTGCGGCCAGTTCGTTGACGAACGCGACCCACACCGGCGTGGTGGTGGACCACGACGCTGTGCCATCTGTGAAGGCAAAGCCCTCGTAGTCGAGATCGATGCCATCGAAGCCGTTCGACATCACCAGATTGACGATGTTCTGCACGTGCTGCGTGCGACTGTCGTTGTTGGCGAGGATCACGGTGGCCATGATCCACTTGCCGCTGCCGTCCGTGATCGACGGTAGGACCTTGATGCCGCGCGCCTTTGCCGCGTCGACAGTCGTCTTGAGCTGTGTGTCGGAGCCGACGTTGGCGATTGTGCCATCCGGCAACGCAGTGAAGAAGAACGGTGAGATGTCGGAGAACATCGAGCTTGCGTCAGCGTTCGTGAAGCCGAGCCGTCCCTGCGGCGCGTTCCAGTACGGAACCCAGCCGCTGACGAAGCGGTTGGGGTTGCATGCACTGAGCACGATCATCGCTGCCGCAACAAGCGTGGCGCGCCAGTAGCCGCTTCTCCGTACATTGGCCACGGTTCAAGGGTAGTGGGTCGGCACCACCGGCCCTCCCCCGGCACCGCGCCCTGCCCTTCATCTGATTCACTGATTCGATGCTGCTGACCGAGATCGACCACATCGCCATCGCCGTCCGCGACCTCGACGCAGCGATCGACTACTACCGACGCGCGCTAGGCGCCGAGGTCCACCACCGTGAGATCGTCGAGAGCGACGGTGTGGAAGAGGCTTTGATCAAAGTGGCAGACAGCTACATCCAGCTGACGGCCGCAACCAGGCCGGACTCCCCGATCGCCAAGTCGATCGAGAAGCGCGGTGAAGGGCTGCACCACGTCGGATACCGGGTCAGCGATTGCGCTGCCGCGTTGGCAGCGATGGTTGCCGCCGGCGCGACCGCGATCGACGCGACACCGAGACCCGGCAGCCGCGGCACGACCGTTGCGTTCGTGCACCCGAAGGGCAGCTTTGGCACCCTGATCGAGCTCGTTCAGGAATAGAGCTCAGCGCATCGACAGCGTCTCGGAGGAGCCGCTACTGACGAGCCACCCCTCCTCGTGCATGCGCTGCCCGACCAGCTCCGCGACTTGCGCACGAAGTTCGCGGTTCTCGGCGAGGCACTGCTGCAAGATGGTGGTCGTCTCGGCGAGCTGCTGCTCGACGCAGCCGAGTCGCGATCCTCCGTCTGCAGTGAGATCGCCTCCGAAGGCACGCCGCTCCAGGCCGTCGAGGCGCGTGTTGGCCTCGTTGCGAAGCTTCTCGAGCAGGCCGATCAGCGTGGCCTGTGAGCGGTCCAGGTCTGCACGGCCCTCGACCCTCGCTGCTTCGACGTCTTGCTTGGAGATCGTCGCATAGGCAGCCATCGAGGAGTACTGGGACATCACCTGCTGCTCGAGCTTGACAAGACGCGCGCGCAGTTCGATCGCAACGGCCGACGCAGCTTCGGCAGATTCTTCGGGCAGGAAGGGCTCCAGCATCTCGTCGAGTTCTGCCCAGCTCTTGTCGTTGCGTCGCATCGCAGCCTTCCTCTTCTCTACCCGGGCGCCCACGCGAGCGCACATAGGACGTATCGGCTGTGGCAACTTGATTCTTGAACGGGAAGGTCTTGAGAAACGATTGAGGAAATTCTGCTCAAGGGACGTACCGAATCCTCCGATTATTGATTTGCGCTAGCGGGAACCCAATGGCGTTCACAAACGTGGATTCAAAACCTACACAGCGGGAGGAACGCTCATCATGGAAAACCACATCGAAGTTCAAGAGAAGCAAGACAAGGGTTTCACCCTCGTTGAATTGCTGATCGTCATCGTCATTCTCGGCATCTTGGCCACCGTCACGGTGTTCGCCGTTCGTGGCATCACCGACCAGGGCAAGACCAGCACCTGCAAGGCTGACTCGAAGACCCTCCAGACGGCCTACGAGGCCTACATCGCACAATACGGCGGGGTGACCATCCCGATCACCGGCGCAGCTGTGCCGGCTGGCTACACCACCGTCACCACCTTCACGACGTTCGGCACCAACGCAGAGCTGACGCTCAAGGCCGCTGGCTTCATCCGGGCCGAGTCATCGAACTGGGTCCTGGACCCCGACGGCACGCTAAATATCCAGGGCGCGACCGGCAACAACGTCGTTGCTACCGGCGCTAACCCCAGCGCGAATGGTTGCACCGCAGCAATGATCTGATCCAACTTCGGATCGATTCGATAGAAGCCGGGCCTTCGGGCCCGGCTTCTGCCGTTTTGACCACAACCCACCTCCCTAGCGATGGAAGCGGTGCAACTTGTCGCCGAGACGTTCGCGCATCTCCGGGTCCGTCACGCCGAGGCCTTCCGTCGGGGCCAGGCACAGCACACCGATCTTGCCGTCGTGCAGGTTGTGGTGCACCTGGAATGCCGCCTCGCCGGTCTTCTCCAGAGGGAACACCTGCGACAGAACCGGGTGGATCATCCCTTTCGATACCAGCCGGTTGGCTTCCCACGCCTCTTTGTAGTTGGCGAAGTGGCTGCCGATCAAACGCTTCAGACGCATCCAGAAGTGGCGATTGTCGAACTCGAGCATGAATCCGCTGGTGGCCGCGCACGACACGACCGTGCCGCCCCGCTTGGCGACGTACATCGATGCTGCGAAGGTCGAGCGTCCGGGGTGTTCGAAGACGATGTCGGGGTCCTCCCCGACGAGGTCGCGAATGTCTTTGCCGAAGCGGCGCCATTCGCTCTCGTCGTGGGTGTGCTCGTCCTTCCAGAAGCGATAGTCGGCCGCCCGACGATCGATCACCGCCTCGACACCCATCGACCGCAGGATCTCGGCCTTGTCGCTCGACGAGACCACACAGACCGGGATGCCGCCGCCGTTGAGCACGTACTGCGCCGCGTAGGAACCGATGCCACCGGTGGCACCCCAGATCAGCACCACGTCGCCTTGCTTCATCGCCGCCCCGTTGCGGGAGACGAGCATTCGATAGCTGGTCGAGTTGCACAGAGCGTTGACCGCAGCCTCTTCCCACGTCAGATGAGCGGGCTTGGGAAGCAACTGGTTGGCCTTGACGACGGCGAGGTCGGCGAGACCGCCGAAGTTGGTCTCGTAACCCCAGATCCGCTGGTTGCTGGCCATCATCGAGTCGTCGTGGGCGGTCTGGTCTTGATCGTCGACGTGGTTGCAGTGGACGGTGACGCGGTCGCCCGCTTTCCAGTTGCGAACGGCCGGGCCGACGCGCAGCACGACGCCCGCGGCATCGCTGCCGACGACCTGATAGGGCTGGTCGTGGCGATTGGCCCACTCGCTCTCCCGGCCCAGGCGGGCCAGCGAGCCGAACGTGCTGACCGGCTCGAAGATGCTGCTCCACACGGTGTTGAAGTTGATGCTGCTGGCCATCACGGCGACGTAGGCCTCGTCGGGAGCCAAGGCCGGCACGGGCACCTCGCCGATGTGCAGGCTTCGTCGCGGATCCTTGTCGGCCGAGGCGACGCCGGCCCACATGTCTTGCTCGTCCCTCAACACGTGGGCGGCCCGATACGCAGTCGGAAGCGTCAGCGCGTTGATCTCGTCGGACGTCGCGCCGTGCTCCACGGCCTCGACGATGTGCTGCATGAGCCGAGGTTACCGATCGGTAGGTCCGCCGGGCCAACCTGGTTGCGCCAGCTAACGGACGAGCTCCATCCGCATGCCGGTGTCGTCCCAGTTGGGATCCATCGGTAGACGACTCATGGCCCGCCCAGAGGCCCGCCTGGCCGTCCACACGAGCCCGCAGGCCTGCATGAGGTGCAGCTGTCCGGCACCCGCCGGCGGTGTCCGCATGATGATGTCTTCGAGGCCGGGCATCTTTTCGCGCAGCAACTGCATCCGCTCGAGCACACCTTCAGGATGATGCGGAGATGTGGCGACTGGTATATCGCCGTTGAGGTTGGTGTAGCTGAGGTCCGGATGAGCGGCAAAGAAGGTCCGTTGATGGAACGGTTGGAACTCCCGCTCGGCCTCGCGCCACCACTTGAAGCGGCGGAAGTCGTCGTTCGTCAGCCACGGTTCGATCGCCAGTGCCTCATCGCGTGTGTTGGCCCGCAACGCAGCGCGCGATGGCATGGGTTTCACCCCGACCACTCGTGGCCAACCCACCAAATCTCGTGCCTCGGCGTCGCACGGCCGATAGGGCCCTACCGGAAGCTCGTAGAACCCGATGGGCGCGTAGATGGCCGCCGCATCGAACTTCGGCTTGTACTCCAGCACATCGATCAGTGAAGCGACTACCTCGGGCTCCTCCGCGTTGACCGTCACGCCGGCAAGACGCGCCGGCACGATCAGCCAGCCACCGGGACACGGCACGATGCCGCCCAGGGTCTTGTACGGGAGCTTGGCCGCGAGCATGCGTGACTACTGGGTGGATCAGACGCCGACGAGCTGGCCGGAACCAGTGCTTGCCGCTTGGCCGGCAGCCACTGTGGCCTGGGCCTGCAACTGCGAGCGCTGCGTGGCCGCCTGGGCCATGATCTCCTTCGGATACGCGCTGGCAGTCGAAGCGGTCTCGAAGCTGATGATGCCGCTGGCGACAAGACGGGCGAGGTCCATCTCGATCGTCTGCATGCCTTCGCCCTGGCCGGAGATCATGGTGTTGCGCAGTTGACGGGTCTTGCCCTCGCGCAGCAGGTTGCGCACGGCGTCGTTGGCCACCAGCACCTCGTACGCGGCAACTCGGCCACCGCCTTCGGCTGGCAGCAGACGCTGGCTGATCACGCCTTGCAGCGAGCCGGCCAGCATGATCTGGATCTGGTCGCGGCGCTCCGACGGGAACACGTCGACGATTCGGTCGAGGGCCTGTGAGGCGTCGTTGGTGTGCAAGGTGGCGAACACCAGGTGACCGGTTTCGGCCAGAGTCAGGGTGATGGCGATCGAGTCGAGATCGCGCATCTCGCCGAGAAGGATGACATCGGGGTCTTCACGAAGTGCACTGCGCAGACCGTCGGTGAAGCTCAGCACGTCGGTACCAACCTCACGCTGGTTGACCATCGACATCTTGTGGTTGTGGAGATATTCCACGGGGTCTTCGATCGTCAGGATGTGTAGTGGCTTCGTCTCGTTGATGCGATCGATCATCGCGGCCAGGGTGGTGCTCTTGCCGGAACCGGTGGGTCCCACGACGAGCACGAGACCGTACGGACGATCCAGCAGGTCGTTCGCGATGGGGGGTGCTCCGAGCTCCTCCAGCGAGCGCACACGGAAGGGAACGACGCGCAATGCGAGCGCATATGAGTTGCGCTGCTTGAAGGCATTGGCACGGAAGCGGCCGAGACCCTCGATGCCGAACGAGAAGTCGACTTGTTGCACTTCGTCGAGCTCTTTGCGTTGGAAGTCCTCGAGCAGTGAGAACACGATGCGTTCCGTGTCGCGCGGCGTCAGCAGCTCGACGCCCTCGAACGGCACCAAGGTGCCGTCGCGACGCACCGTCGGCGGACGGCCGACCGAGAGGTGCAGGTCGCTGGCCCCCGCTGCGACCGCTGCGTGAAGCAGCGTGACCAATGTCTGATCAATGTTGAACATCTGGCTATCCTCCCTGGTTACCGCCGCCCTCACGGGAGTGGCACTTCCTTTTTATGACGATTGCGTTCTCGGCCCTCTACGGCCTTCTCTTTGGTTCGTTCCTGACGGTGGTGGTCGACCGCGTCCCTCGCGGCGCCTCCATCGTCAGCCCCGGATCCGCTTGCGGCGACTGCGGCTTGCGCCTCGGTGTCCGCGATTTGGTTCCGGTTGTGTCGTGGTTGGCTCTTCGCGGCAAGTGCCGCCGTTGTCATATGGGTATCGGTAAGGAACCACTGATCCTTGAGCTGATGACAGGTCTTCTGTTCGGATTGTTCGCCTGGAAGTTCGGCCTCGATTGGGCATTGCCGGCGTACTGCGTGCTGGGCGCCGGCCTGGTCGCCCTGAGCTGGATCGACCTTCGCACCAAACGGCTGCCACGCAAGATCATCTACGTCACTGCGGCCATCGGGCTGCCGCTGTTGGCTCTCGCTGCCCTCGTGCGCCACGAGCCGCGACGGCTGTGGATGATGGCGCTCGGCGCGGCCTGCGCGCTGGCCTTCATGGGTCTTGTCTACGTGCTGAGCAGAGGCGGGATGGGCGACGGCGACGTTCGTCTTTCGCCACTTCTGGGCGCCTACCTCGGCTGGCTCAACCCCGGGCTTGTCGCAGTCGGTCTGTTCATGGGTTTCCTGGCGGGCGCGGCCGTCGGCGTGGCGATGATGGCCGGCGGCCGTGCCGGACGAAAGACGGCAGTGCCGTTCGGGCCCTTCTTGGCGCTCGGCACGGTTGTCGCCGTCTTCGTCGGTCAGCGCTGCATCGACATCTTCATGCAACACTGATCAGTCGACGACGCGCCAGGAGTTGATCGCCAAGTCCGAACTCGTAGGTCTGAACTGCACCACTGCTTGGATCGTCGTCGAATGGCCGTACAACGTTGCGGTAGACGACAGCAGGAACTTCGCATCGCGGGGACTGGTTTCGATGCCGATCGAGAACGCCGAGGCCGACGCCGAGGCCTGGGTGTCCAGATTGGCGACCACAAGTCCACCCAAGAGTTGGCCGTTGGCAGCGTTGGTGATGTTCCCCAGCGAGGCGCCCGCTAGCGGTGCCCAGAACAGGCCGTGCACCGCAACGTCGTTGTTGCTGCCCGACTTCGTCTCGAGGAGCCAGTCGTTCCAACCGAGGGTGCTAGCGATGTAGCCGGTCCCGGAGGTGCCAAGGGCAAAGACGCTGAGATAGGTCCGATTGATCAGCCGACGGAAGATCTCAAGCCCGGCACCGTTCTCGATGCGGATCTTGCTGCTCCCACCGAGGTAGAACGTTGCCCCCCCACTGCCACCGGGGAGCGCCATGGTCGCCGCTGCGTCAATATCTTGCTGCAAGCGGCACGCTGGTTGATCGATCTTGGCGCTGTCGCCGGCGTTGAACGGGAACCCGGCGACCACGGATTGGTTCTGGATGGACATGTCGACGTTTTCGAAGTAGTACTCCCCTGCCTTGAAGTAGTTGTCACTTCCCAGTGAGAGCGACGTGTACTTACCCGGGGAGAAGACTGTGCACCCACCGACGGGCACAGGCGGCAAAGGAACGTTGGTCGGGGGCGTGGGAGCCACCTCGTTCCCGGCGACAAGTACCTTGGGCGCGTTGAACAGACCGGTCCACGGCAGATCGGCGCACTCCACACCCCTGAAGAAGTCCGGAACGAAGGCGAGATATCCGCTTGTGATCGCCGGGATCGTGAGAGGCACTGTGCAATCGGTGGACGAGTAGTACAGGTCACCGTCGTCGATCTCCATCCTGGCGCTCAGGGCCATCCGCGTCGGGTCGGCGACGTACACAGGTCCACTGAAGGTCTTCACGTTTTCTGACTGTCCAGCGCCCTTGGTAGTGAACATGGGTTGCCCGGCGGGCACGCCTTGCCCCGTGACGACGACCCCCCAGCCGTCGAGGTCGGAGATGAGGTTGCCCACCCTGCGGCAGGTGACCTTGGTGGTCGAGCCGTTGATCACTGGCGGGAACTGCTGCGTATAACCGCCGCCGGTGGCAGCGGCGGTGTTGCACAGTGCGCCGAGCTGCCCGTGGAAGTTGCGCAACTGCTCGACGCCGTAGCGCAACCCGCCATCGGCGGCTGCCAGACGATCCGCACGCTCTTCGACGACCTTGCCGTATCGCAGGTCGACCGTTACGTAGTTCGCGAGGGCGATGATGACCATTGCCGATACGGTGGAGATGATCAGCACGATCGGCAGGATCATGCCCTGATCGCGCTCTGCTCGATGCCTCATGTCGGACCTCATTTCACGTTCAGGGTTACGGAGCCGTATGGGCCTCCGGTGGGGCTGTAGAACTTGATCAGGCGATCGCCGTCGGCCCATAGCTCAGAACTGCTCGGGTAACCGGGAAACGTGACGCTGTAGCCGGTCGGCGTCGCCGTGAAGTTGTGGAACAGCTCGCCATTCGGTGCCCCGGTGGTGGCTCGGGCCTCGAGACCGTTGCAATAGCCGGTCGTCGTCACCGTGACTGTCACCGCCGACGCAAGTACTCCGACGCCCGTGGCACTGTTGCCATTGCCGTTGGGGTCTGTGTTCTTCACGCTGGCAGGCGAGATGGCCGAGCCGGTAACCACACACGGCGGCGGGAGGGTTGTCGTGGTCGCCGGTGGCAACGTGGTGGTCGTCGTCGGAGGCGGGAACAGGGTTGTGGTAGTCGGGCCGCTTGCGATGGTCGTGCTCGTTGTCGTCGGAGCTGCGGTGGTCGGCGGTACCGTCGGGAACCCAACGCCGCTCGTCGTCGGCAAGGACTGGGCAGGGTTCTTGGGGGCAGCTTCGACGTTGACGATCTGCCCGTCGAGGTTCGTTACAGAGAAGGTGACCAGCGTGACGTCAGGGCCACTGCGCACGATCGTGACCGCGAGCGGGGCCTGGCCTTGCGCCCATCCCGCGGGCAGCGGCGGGAGGGGACTCGAGACGGCACGCACCTGCGAGTTGCTGAACGGACCGGCGCCCGTACCCGAACAGGTGACTCGCTTGATCCGGTAGCGCCCATCGGACAGCACGTGTCGGTAACTGGCGATGTACCGGGTCGGTATTCCGCTGCTGACGGCCGTCTCCGTCCATTCCATGCGCAAGAGGTTCACCCCCGGGTTGTCAGAGCACCCGGTGGCTGCAGTGGATGATTCGTCGAAGCCGGTGGCTGGCGTCGAGTCGACGTCCTGAGGCAACCACGTGACGAGCCCCTGGAGCGTCTTGGCGTTGTCGACGCGCTCTTCTGTCTTCGGGACGCTGTGGACGACCACGCTGAAGACATTGGCCAACACGACCGAGATCAGTCCGACGATAGATATCGAAATGGTCGCCTCGATCAGGGTGAAGCCCTTGTCGTTCGCTGCCCGTCGTCGTCTCCTAAACATCGACACGCCTCATCCCTTCACGATCTGGATCGACTCGACGATCTTGTTGTCAGGGCCCTTCACCCGCAGCGTGATCAGCTGCAGGTTGATGCCCATGTCGTCGTAACAAACAGGGCTGTAGAGGTCGCCGTTCCAGAACAGGATCGGCCGGACAATTTCGATCGTGCCGTTCCAGTTGAGCGGCTTCGGCGCACCTTGCACAATGACGTTGTACTCGGCCCACACAAGGTCTTCTCGAGGAGCAGCCACCGTTCCGCAGTCGGCGCGGTCCTCGCCGTACAAGATGTCGGTCGCTCCCTGCAACCAGGCGTGGGAGTTGATGTGATCCCGATCGAGCGAGGAGGCTTTGACCGACACGCGGAGGGTCACGAGCATCGCGACCGTCACGGTCGAGATCAAGACGATCGCGCAGAGCACCTCGACCAATGAGAATCCCCCATCGGCGTACCGCCGATCGCGTTCATGGCAAGAGTCGCCGCGGGATTTCATCCTGCGTCCTTCGCGCCTTGCAGCACGCCGTACATCGCCTGAACCAGCGCGACAGCCACGAAACCGACGATGACGCCGACGAAGATGATCATGATCGGCTCGAACATCGTCGTGAACTTCTTGATCCGGCTCTCCAACTCGCGGTCGAAGTAGATGCTGGCCACCTCGAGCTGCTGGTCGAGCGTGCCGGTCTCTTCGCCGACCTTGAACATCTGCCTGGCGGCGCCTGGGAAGAGCTCGGTGGCGGCGAGTGGCTTGGAGAACCCTGCGCCCTCCATCATCTCGACCTGGGCGATCTCCAAACGTTCGCGGTACACGATGTTGGCTGTGGCGTCCGTCGTGGTCTTCATCCCGTCCGGCAGAGGCACACCGGCTTTGACCATGGCCGCGAGGATTCGGCAGAACCGCTCGAGGATGGCGTATTCGACGATGCCCTTGATGACCGGGATCTTCAAGATCAGCCTGTCCTTCACCGGACGTCCGCTGTCACTCTTGAAGAGCCAGTACATCGTTCCCGAGAAGGCACAGAAGACGCTGAAGGGTATGTACCACAACGTGCTGAACAGCGTCGCGATGAACAACAACGACCGTGTGGTCAATGGCAACTTGGCATCGAGCTCTTCGAACAGTGGCTTGAACTGAGGGAGCACATAGCCGGCCAACACGACGACCGTGAACATCGCCATCACCATGACGACGCCGGGGTACGACAGAGCCGAGACCACCTTTGCCCGGGTCTCGACTTCGCGCTCGAGGTAGCCGGCGAGGCTCTCCAACGTCTCGTCGAGCTTGCCGGTCAGTTCGGCTGA
>JANMRB010000234.1:0-4453 GCA_031370825.1 Ilumatobacteraceae bacterium | reverse complement strand
CATGCGCACCGCGTTCTCCGTGGCTTCGGCGCCGCCGTTGGTGAAGAAGACCATGTTGAGTTGGCTGTCGTCGATCTTCTCGGCGGCCGCTTCGCAGATCAGCCGGGCGGCCTCACTACGGGCGTCGTTGGCGTGGAACGGAGCAACCGTGCAGAGCCGATCGACCTGCTCCTTGACGGCGGCAACCAGTTTGGGGTGCTGGTGCCCGATGTTGACGTTGACCAGTTGGCTGGAGAAATCGAGGTAGCGGGTCCCGTCCTGGGTCCAGAAGTAGCTGCCCAGCGCTCCCTCCACCACGAGGGGGTTCAGTGCGCCTTGCGCGCTCCAGGAATGGAAGACATGGGAGCGATCGTTGGCGAACGCATTCTCCGGATGAGTGTCGAGCACGGTCATGTCCACATGGTATTCGATACAGCTGTGGGCGTACAGACCGCACTTTGTACCCGCACAATGAGTTCAGTGGAGAGCGGCGATGGCCTCGGCCTTTGCCAAAACGTGTTGCGCATTGACGACGTGGAGGTTCTCGATCATCCGTCCATCGACCGTCGCCACCCCACGGCCGCTCGCGACCGCAGCATCGAAGGCTGCAATGGTTCGGCGGGCCTGGTCGATCTCTCCCGCTGAAGGGGCCCACGCCTGATTGGCAATGTCGATCTGCCCGGGATGGATCAACGTCTTCCCATCGAACCCGAATTCGACTCCTTGCCGGCACTCGCGCTCGAAGCCTTGAACATCCTTGACGTCGTTGTACACGCCGTCGAGGATCGCCTTGCCGGCTTCGCGGGCGGCCAGCACGGCCGTAGCCAGATGCGCCAGGAGCGCGGTTCGTCCGGGGGCCAAGGGTGCCCTCAACTCGCGTGCGAGATCGTTGGTGCCCATCACCAAGACCGAGACGCTTGGATGCGCGGCGATCGCCCGCACGTCGAAGATTGCTGTCGGCGTTTCGATCATCGCCCACACCGTGATGCTGCCGGGCGCACCGGCTTCGGCCAATCGCTGTGCTACGTCGTCGAGGTACGCGACCGAACTGACCTTGGGAACGACGACAGCGGAAGCGTTCGACGCGGCGATGGCGTCTAGATCGTCGGCGCCCCACGGCGTGTCCAACCCGTTGCAGCGGATCGTCAACTCGCGCCGGCCGTATTCGCCGGACGATGCAGCGACGCATGCTGCCTTGCGCGCCGACTCCTTCGAATCTGGGGCGACGGCGTCTTCGAGATCGAAGATGATCGAGTCAGCGTCGAGGGTCTTCGCCTTCTCGAGTGCACGCTCGTTGGCCGCCGGCATGTACAACACCGAACGCCGCGGGCGAAGGGCAGTCATGCGCTGAACCCGTACTCGGCAGCGAGTGACGGATCACGTGCTGCCAGCTGGTGGGCGAGTTCGACGATCACCTTGCACTGCTTGACCGAGGCGTCGTCTTCCATCTTGCCGTCGAGCATGATGGCGCCGGTGCCATCTCCCATCGCGTCGATGACTCGTTGTGCTTGGGCAACGTCGGCCGGTCGCGGGCTGAAGACTCGTTTCGCGATCTCGATCTGCGCGGGGTGCAGGCTCCACGCGCCGACGCAGCCGAGCAGATACGCATTTCGGAACTGGTCCTCACATCCGACGGTGTCTTTGATGTCGCCGAAGGGGCCGTAGAAGGGCAGCAACCCGAACGTCACGCAGGCGTCGACCATTCTCGCCAGTGTGTAGTGCCACAGGTCCTGCTGGTAGGTCGGCCGCCGAGCGTCGGGGTCGTTCGGGTCCGGGTCTGCGCGCACGATGTAATCGGGATGACCACCACCTACACGAGTCGTCTTCATCCGCCGATCGGCGGCGAGGTCCGCTGGTCCGAGTGAGAGACCCTGCATGCGCGGTGATGCTGCACAGATCGATTCGATGTTGGACACCCCCCGAGCGGTTTCGAGGATGGCGTGGACCAGGATCGGCCGCTCCAACTTGGCCTTCGCCTCGAGTTGTGCGAGCAACCGATCGACGTAGTGGATGTCTTCCGGGCCCTCGACCTTGGGTACCATGATCACATCGAGCTTGTCGCCCGCCTCCTCGACGAGCGTGAGGATGTCGTCGAGACCCCACGGGGAATCGAGGCTGTTGATCCGGGTCCACAGCTGCGTCTCGCCCATCTCGAGCGAACGAGCCACGTTGACCAGACCGGCACGAGCAGCGGATTTGTCGGCCATCGGGATCGCGTCTTCGAGGTTGCCCAGCAAGATGTCGACTGTCGGGACCACTTCAGGCAACTTGGCCACAACCTTGTCGATGTGTGGCGGGAAGAAGTGGATGACCCGGCTCGGCCGAAAGGGAACCTCGCGCGCTGGCATCGGCGCGCCAACAGCGAGTGGTTTGAAGAAGTCTCGGGCGCTGCGCACGAGCCAAGGGTATGTGCCGGTGGCCGCGGCGACGAAACGGGCATGATGGTCGGGTGAAACCATCGATCAAGGCGATCCTCCTCGATGCCGGCGGAGTCTTGGTACTTCCCGATCCGACGGTGCTCGGTCCGTTGCTGGCGTACTACGGAGGTGATCCGTCGTTGGAGGCGCATCGTCGAGCGCACTACGCGGGCATGGCAGCCAAGTCGGCGGCGGGCAGCGGCGAGGCGTTCTGGGACGAATACAACCGTTCCTACGCACGAAGCGTCGGTGTCGGCGAGGAAGATCTTTCCCATGCGGCCACGTCACTGCATCAGACGCGTCACGCGTATCTCTGGAGATGGCCGATTCCGGAGAGTCTGGACGCGCTGCGGCAGTTGGCCGTGCTCGGCGTGCCGTTGGGCGTCGTGTCGAACGCCAGCGGACAGATCGCTGATGTGTTGTCGAGGAGCGGTGTCTGCCAAGCGGGCGATGGCCGGGACGTGGCGATGCGGGTCGTGGTCGACAGCCACGTCGTCGGTGTCGCAAAACCCGACCCGCTGATCTTCGACCACGCGCTCGCGTACTTCGACGGGTTGCGACGCGAGGAGATCACCTACGTCGGCGATTCGGTGACGATGGACATCGCTGCGGCTAGGGCAGCAGGGCTTCACCCTGTCCTGCTGGATCCGCACGATGATCATTCCGGAGCGGACTTCGATCGGGTGCGCAGCCTGACGGACCTCATCGGAAAGTACGTCGTCGGCTGAGCGGTTGCCACCCATCAGGGTGATCAGGCAACCCATAGTGCGCAGCAACCAGTGGGCCTAAGTCCAGGGGGGTGCTGGGGGCGATTTCTCTTGGTCCTAGGTAGTACCACGAATGGTGTATTGACTCCCTAAAGACCGAGGTCCACGCTGACTGACGGAGGGTTTCGGTTCCGGACGGATCAGGGATGTGAAAGGGGTGGCCTGTATGGACGTACAGGTTCGGGCAGGCGCGGCCGCTGGCGGTCGTACCAGAACGGGTGAGATCGAACGGCGATCAGAAGGTGGGGTTCCACCATGTCGCTGACTCGAAGAGATGTGATCAAGGCCGGCGTGTTTGCGGGTGCGGCGATGTCATTGCCGTTGTCCCGGGTTGTGTCGGGCCAGTCGGCGCTGGCCAATCGAATGCCATCGAGCAAGCTGCCCAAGCCGTTCAGTCTGCCGTTCAAAACCTCACCAGTGGCGACGATTGTGAGATCCGACGCCACCACCGACTACTACGTGGTCACCATGGAGCAGGCGATGCGCGAGGTCTTGCCAGGGTTCCAGACGATGGTCTTCGCCTACAACGGCTCCGTGCCCGGCCCGACGTTCAAAATCATGCGGGGCCGCAAGACTGTGGTGCGTTTTCGCAACATGCTGCCGAACGTGCACCCGACCCTCGGCTACGAGCCCTGGACGTCTGTTCACCTCCACGGGTCTCCATCGCTGCCGCAGTTCGACGGCTACGCCAACGACATCACCCTCCCCGGTCAGTTCAAGGACTACCACTACCCCAACACCGAAAATGCGCGAACTCTGTGGTACCACGATCATGGGGTGCACCACACGGCCGAGAACGTGTACCACGGCCTCCTCGGGCAGTACCAGCTGCTCGACGAGTTGGAGCAATCGCTGCCGATCCCTCACGGCCCGTACGACTTCCCTCTGATATTGGGGGATGCGATGTTCAACAACGCCGGTTCGTTGCTGTTCTCCCTCGAAAACGATTCGGGCCTGTGGGGCGACGTGGTCATGGTCAACGGCGTTCCGTGGCCGTACATGCAGGTCGAGCGGCGCAAGTACCTCTTTCGTCTCCTCGACGCGACCGTCTCGCGTTCGTGGAACCTGTCGCTCGACTCCGGCGAGCCGATGACCGTCATTGGCACTGACGGCGGTTTGATGCCTACGCCTCAACCCGTCACCAGCTTCCGCGTGGCGGGCGGCGAGCGCTACGAGGTGATCATCGACTTCGCCAAGTACCCGGTCGGGCGACGGGTGATCCTGCGGAACGGGAGACAGAAGAACAACGCCAAATACGCCAACACCGACAAGATCATGGCCTTCGACGTC
>JANMRB010000032.1:0-5147 GCA_031370825.1 Ilumatobacteraceae bacterium | reverse complement strand
CCGATCGGTATCTGGAGCGGCCGGTCGCGCTGGTTGGAAACGGCTCTGCGACCCTTCCTCGACACCGCTCAGGTGCTGCCGCAATTCGTCTACCTGGTGCCAGTCGTCTTCCTGTTCAACGTCGGTCGCACGCCAGGTGTGATCGCCGCAGTGATCTACGCTCTGCCGCCGGGCATCCGCTTGGTGAGCCTCGGCCTCAAAGAGGTGCCGTTCGCGCCGCGCGAGGCGGCGATCTCGTTCGGGGCCACGCCACGCCAGGAACTGATCAAGGTGCAGCTCCCGTTGGCATTCAAAGCGATCATGCTCGGAATCAATCAGGTGATCCTCATGGTGCTGGCCACGGTGATCATCGCCGGCCTGATCGGCGGCGGCGCGCTGGGGCTCGAAGCACTTGGCGGATTCACAAAACCGAACCTGAAGATGGGTGATGGCGTGGCGGCCGGGGTGAGTATTGTTTTGTTGGCGATGATCCTCGATCGACTCACCCAGGCATGGGGCAACAGGTCGGCGCCGGAGAATCGCAAATCGTGAACTCGCCTCGAATCGTCGGGGCCAAAGGGGAGAATATGAGAACAAGGATTCGTCCATCCGCCCGCTTCGCCGTCGCTGCGATAGCGCTGGGGCTGGTTGCTGCGGCCTGCGGCAGCGATAGCAAGTCCAGCGACGCCACGACTGCAGCGGTGGGCACGACTGCCGCCGGGGCCGCAGGCACAACTCCCGCTGGCGGCGACACGACACCTGCTGCGTCGGCGGGAGCCGGCATCAAGCTGGCCGTGAACCCTTGGACCGGTTCTGCAGTCAACGCCAACGTCGCCAAGGTCGTGCTCGAGTCCAAGCTCGGCACGCCAACCGAGCTCGTCGCTCTCGACGAGAACGCGGCGTGGGTCGGTCTCGACGCCGGCGATCTCGACGCCAACCTGGAGATCTGGCCGTCGGGTCACGCCGCCGACCACAAGACGTACATCGAAGAGAAGAAGAGTGTCGTCGATCTCGGCCTGCTCGGCCCATCGGCCAAGATCGGTTGGTACGTGCCGTCCTTCGTCATCGATCAGCACCCAGAACTGAAGACGTGGGAAGGCTTCAAGGATGCTGCGGTTTCCAAGTTGTTCGCCACAGCCGAGTCGGGCGATCAGGGCCAGTTCTTGATGGGCGACCCCAGCTATGTGACATACGACGAGCAGATCATCAAGAACCTCAATCTGCCGTTGAAGTACACGGTCGCCGGTTCCGAGGCTGCCCTCATCACCGCGATCCAGCAGGCAGAGACCGACCAGAAGCCGTTGCTGCTGCAGTTCTGGCAGCCGCACTGGCTGCAGTCCAAGGTCAAGCTGACCCAGGTCAAACTGCCAGACGTGACCGATGCCTGCCTGGCATCAGCTGCAGCCGCCGATGGCAAGTACGCCTGTGACTATCCCGTCGACCCGCTGTACAAGGCCGCTACCGCCGGGCTCGAGGCCAAGAACAAGGCCGCCTTCGACTTCCTGTCGAAGTTCCAATTGACCACTGATCAGCAGAACGAGGTTGCTGCGATGGTCGACAGCGACGGCAAGACCGCTGATGCCGCCGCCAAGGAGTGGGTCGACGCCCACCCAGACGTCGTCGCCACCTGGCTCGCCTGATCAAACGCTGTCACTTGGCGCGGTAGAAGTCCACTTGTTCGGGGGCGAGAGGTGTGTTGCCGAGGATCAGGTCGGCGGCCTTCTCGGCCATCATCATCACCGGCGCGTAGATGTTGCCGTTGGTGACGTAACGCATCGCCGACGCGTCCACGACCCGTAACCCCTCCACCCCGTGAACGTTCATCGTCAGCGGGTCGACCACGCTGTCGTCGTCTGCCTCACCCATTCGGCACGTGCACGAGGGGTGCAAGGCAGTCTCCCCGTCCGCGCGCACCCAGTCGAGGATCTGCTCGTCGGACTCGACGGCGGGCCCCGGTGACACCTCGCCGCCGTTGAAGGGCTCCATCGCCGGCTGGTTCAGGATGCGGCGGGCGATCCGGATCCCCTCGACCCACTCGCGGCGGTCTTCAGGCGTGGAGATGTAGTTGAAGCGGAGCGCCGGTTTCGCTTTCGGATCGGTCGACGTGATCTGCACCGAACCGCGTGAGTTCGAGTACATCGGGCCGATGTGAACCTGGTAGCCGTGCCCAGTGGTAGGTGACGAGCCGTCGTACCGCACAGCGATCGGCAGGAAGTGGAACATGAGGTTCGGATAGGCGACGTCGTCGTTGCTGCGCGCGAAGCCACCGCCTTCGAAGTGGTTCGAAGCACCGGGGCCCTTCCGCAGGAACAGCCACTCGGCGCCGATGAACGGCCGCCGCCACAACTTCAGTTGCGGCTGCAACGAGACCGGCTGCTTGCACGAATACTGCACGTACACCTCGAGATGATCCTGCATGTGCTTACCGACCGCCGGCAGGTCATGGACCACCGGTATGCCGAGTGCGTCCAATGCGTCTGCATCGCCGACGCCACTGAGCTGCAACAGCTGCGGTGAGTTGAACGCTCCGCCGCACAGGATCACTTCGCCTGCGGCCACTCGCCGGGTACCGCCACGACGGGTGCTGTACTCCACCCCGTTGGCGCGGGTGCCATCGAACAGGACGCGGTGGACGAGGGCACGCGTCGTGACCGTGAGGTTCTTGCGATGCATGACGGGGTGCAGATAGGCGCGGGATGCGCTGAGCCGGCGACCGCGGCGAATGTTGCGGTCGAACTTGGCGAAGCCCTCCTGCTGGAACCCATTGACGTCGTCGGTGATCGGGTAGCCGGCCTGCTGGACCGATTCGAAGAACGCCTCGAACAACGGGTTGGTGGCCGGCCCGCGCTCCAGCTCGAGTGGGCCGCTGTGGCCACGGAACTGGTCGGCGCCGTCTGCAGCCAGGCAGTTCTCCATCTTTTTGAAGTACGGCAGGCAGTGCGCATAGTCCCAGGTCTGCATGCCCGGATCCGCAGCCCACCGCTCGTAGTCCAACGGGTTGCCGCGCTGGAAAATCATCCCATTGATGCTGCTCGACCCGCCGAGCACCTTGCCGCGGGCGTGGTAGATCTTGCGGCCGTTCATGAACGGCTCGGGCTCGCTCTCGTACTTCCAGTCGTAGAACCTGCTGCCGATCGGAAAGGTCAGCGCCGCGGGCATCTGGATGAAGACATCCCACTTGTGATCCGGCCGTCCTGCCTCGAGCACGAGCACCTTGGTGGTGGGGTCCGCGCTGAGACGGTTGGCCAAAGCCGATCCGGCCGAGCCACCGCCGACTATGACGTAGTCGTACAAGGTCATTGCTGAACACCCATGGTCATAGCTGTACACGCTCGGCCGCGGCTGCCACCAACTGGCCGACAACGTCGGCATCGGTCTCGCCGGGGAAGCGGTAGGCGGGCCCGTGGGCGTGAATCGCGCCGGCGACTCGGCCGCGAGCATCGCGAATCGGTGCAGCCACCGAGTTGAGCCCGTCGAGAAACTCCTCGAAGGCCCAGGCGTATCCCTTCTCCGCTATCTCGGCGAACCGGGTACGAATAGCATCGGCATCGGTCAGCGTCCCACTGGCTGAGCGTTCGAGTGGCTGAGCCAGATATTGATCAGCATCGATCGCCCCGAACGCCAACAAGACCTGGCCCGATGAGACAGTGTGAGCGCGGAGTCGTTCGCCGGTCCAGTCGCGCACCTGGACCTGGTTGTCGGCGTCGACCTGATCGAGGGAGAGCACGTCGAAACCATCGGCGATCGACAGGCCGGCGGCCTCGCCCGTTGCCTTCACGAGAACGTGCAGATGCGGTCGCACGGCTGCGATCAGCGATCGTCCGGGCAGCACGGCCGCCGCTATCTCGATCATCCCATCACCCACGCGATAGCTGCCGCCGGGCTCGATCTGTTCGACCATGCCGAGCTCCTCGAGGGTCGACAACATCCTCGACACCGTGCTCTTCGGCAAGCTGACTCGCTCGGCCACGTCGGTGACGCCTGCTGGCCCGCCCGACAGGCAGCGCAGCACGGCGAACGCGCGCTCGACGGACTGCACCCGTGACATCAGATAGGCGTCATCAGATTGGTGCCATCAGGCCGGGAACGCCCCTTGCATGCGCGCTGCATCGAGTGTGTTCTGCAACAGGCAGGCGATCGTCATCGGTCCGGTGCCACCTGGCATTGGCGTGATCGCTCCGGCGATCTGCGCGACCGGCTCGTAATCGACATCGCCGACGATGCCGCTCTCGGTGCGCGAGACACCGACGTCGATCACCGTGGCACCGGGCTTCACGTGTTGGGCGGTGATCATGCGCGCCTGACCCGCGGCGGCGACGATGATGTCGGCTTCTCGACAGACCTCGACGAGGTCCTTCGTCCGTGAATGGGCCAGCGTCACGGTGGCATCGACGCCCTTGCGGCCGAGCAGCAGGACCATGGGTAGGCCGACCAACGTCGATCGTCCGACCACGATGGCACGCTTGCCGATCGTGGGAATTTCGTAGCGTTGCAAAAGGCGCATGACGCCCAGTGGTGTACAGCCGACATGACCGGGCTGACCCCTGACCAGCCTGCCCATGGACGCTTCGGTCAAGCCGTCGACATCTTTTTCGGGTGGGATGAGGGCGAGCAGAGGTTCAGCGTCGAGGTCACCCGGCAATGGGAGTTGGCAGAGGATCCCGTGCACACCCGGGTCTGCGGCCAACCCCGCAACAGTGTCCTCGAGCTCGGCCTGGCTGACGTTGCCGTCGACGGCGACGTGACGGGATTGCATGCCTGCCTCTGCGGCTTTCTTCTGCTTGCTGCGAACGTAGATCTGGCTGGGTTTGTCGTCGCCGACCAGGACCGTGGCCAGGCAAACCGGCGGATTGCCGGCGGCCTCGATCTCGGCGCGCAGCTCGGCGACGATGTCGTCGCGGAGCTTGCTGCCGTCCATCACCACAGCAGTCATGCGATTGCCCTCATGAGAGGCCGACGATCTCGCCGTTTTCGTCGAAGTCGATGATCGACGCCGCAGGGTGAGAGCCAAGGCCTGGCATGGTCGTCATGTCGCCGCAGATCGGATAGATGAACCCGGCCCCTACCGAGGCCCTGACCTCGCGCACGTTGAGGGTGTGGCCCGTCGGTGCCCCCTTCAGCGTGGGGTCGCCGCTGATGGACAGGTGCGTCTTGGCGATGCAGATCGG
>JANMRB010000214.1:0-55968 GCA_031370825.1 Ilumatobacteraceae bacterium | reverse complement strand
CTCGGCACATGAACAATCCGATCACCGTGGCGCACGGGGACCCGCTCGGCTCGCTGCAATGCCTGAGTGCCGCCTCGTACTTCGATGGTCTTTGCCGTGCCAGTCGTGCACACGTCGGAGCGGCCACCGAGCCCGTCCGGCCCGAGGACGTCGACGTGTACAGACCCGCGCTCGAAGCGGTGGGCAACTTCGTCGGGACTCACTCCGGCTGATTTGAACCCGAGGTTGGCGAGCGTGGCGAGGAACGCGGGCAACGCCGGTGGCCGATCACCTGGCGCGCATCCTTCGGGCGAGGTCGTTGGCGGCGCGCACCGAGCGGTCGTCACGAGCATCGAGCAGGTCGACCACGACGACCGGCCAGGGCGCCTCCCCGTCGTCGAACAGCCACATATCCCGCGGTGGAACCCGAAGGACCACGTTCGGCTGTTGAGAAGGAGTCAGTGAATACTCGTTGGCCACGTTGTGCGCGTCGGGATCACGCACGTACAGCTCTGCATCACCCACTGCGATGAGGTCGACCGAAAGCTGCCTGACACTGGCTCCGCTGCGGACGGCACGCGGGTCGTCGAGCAGCACTTGCAGGATCGACGGGTGGCCACGCAGCTTGTGCACGACCGCTCGGTGTCGACATGCCCATGACCATTCGTCGAGCGGCCACGAACGAGCCCGCTGGCGAGCGCGTGACCGTTCTCGTGGTGCGAGCCATGGCGTTGGCCGGTCGTCCGCGGCCCACAGCAGTCCCCACGCTGATCGCGGTGAGAGTGGTCGACCGGCTCGGGCGTTGGTGTCAAGGCGTTCGCTGATGGCGGCCTCGTCGACAAGCCATCGACCGCCGACCTTTCGGCCTTCGAGCAGACCTTGCGAGACCAGTCGGCGGACGCGTCCAGGATTCAGTGAGAGCCGCTCTGCTGCTTCTTGGACGGACACCGACATCGGACACTCCTATCGCGATAGCGCGATAGAAGTGTATAAGGACAGAATCAGGGCGTCAACGCGCTAATTCTGACCGTGGTCGCGGACCGTGACACACCGCGATCGACCGCGATCGACCGGTGTACAGCGTTGGCCCACGCCTCGCTCACCCTTAAACGGCACCGTGCCGGCGCAGCTGTGCGTCGAAGGTGGCCAGCGCGGCGGGTTGCTCGTCGACGTTGTCGCAGTGATCTCCTCGGTGGATCCCATACTCGGCGAGGTTGACAGGTAATAGCGCATGTTCGTTGCGGGTTGACAACTGTTGATACCCGCTGCATGATGGGTCGGATAAGTGGAAACACGATGAGCTTCGCCCTCCCCGAGTCGCTTCGCGCATACATCGACGAGCGCGTCCAATCGGGCCAATACGGAAACACGAGCGAGTATCTGCGTGATCTCGTTCGGCGCGACCAGGATGACCAGGCGAAGAAGCACCTGCGCGAGCTGATCACTGCAGGCTTGGAGTCGGGCCCTGGGCGCCCGCTCAATCGCCGCTACGTCGCTGAGTTGCGAGAACGAGCCTTGGCCACGCCTACGTGACGCCGGCCTGGCTTCGTCCCCGAGCCGAAGCCGACTTGATCGACAGGACAGTGCACTACCGTTCTACCGGCGGTGACGAGTTGGCCGAGCGGTTCTTCGACTCCGCGTTGGCTTCGCTTCGGTCCGTGGAACGAATGCCCGGCATCGGTTCTCCGCTGGTTGGCGAGGTGTGTGACATCCCCGGCCTCCGGTCTTGTCCAGTCAAACGCTTCCCGATTCGCTGGTACTACTTCGTCGCTGAGGACCACCTTGATGTCGTCCGCCTGCTCGCCGATGTGCAGGACCTCCCAGCAGTACTCAGACCGACAGACGTCCCGTAGTCAACACCACCAACGGCGCCTGGTCAGTCCGGAAAGGCGATGTGCACGTCCCGCGGGGCCGGCGCACCCTCGCCGGACTCGACCAGCAACTTCAGGCTCATCAGGAAGGTCGCCCACTTGGTGCTGCAGTGGTGCATGAACTCCACCGGCTCCTTCCAGCCCTGGTGCTTGAACAGCACGATCGTGTGATCACCGTCCTGGCGGAGCTGCCAGTCGATCGTCGTACCGATCCACTCCTGCGGACCCTCGACGACCTTCCACGCGACTCGCTCGGACGGCCGCTGCTCGACGACCTCCATGTCGAAGCCGCCGGCGGGGAACCGGAACTCCAGCACGCCGCCGACCTCGGCGCTCCCTTTCGTGTCGTCGGTCCACCAGCCGGCGAGACAGTCGACAGTCGTGAGCGCGTCGTACACCTTCTCCGGCGAGGGGGTCTTGACCCCGACCCGGTGCAGAATGTCCACCATCTTGATTGTTCTCCTTTGATTTCGATGCTTGTCGCAGCGGCGACGAACGTGCCGCTGCGCCCCGGGGACGCTTCCCCCGATAGGTCTGCTCAGCCTTCCTGGCTGCGCTGGATCGCCTCGGCGATCTGCTTGATCCGCTGCAGCCGGGCGTCCCAGGCAGAGCCGACCACTGCCAGCTGCGCCACAGCGCGAGCCAGCTGGGCGTCGTCCACCCGATAGCGCTTCTCCCGACCCGCCGGCGTCGCCCGGACCAGGACCACCCGGTCGAGGACACCGAGGTGCTTGGCCACCGCCTGCCGGGTCACGGGCAGCTGCTCGCTCAGCGTGGTCGCGGTGCCGTCGCCGTCGATGAGGAGCAGGTCGATTATCCGTCGCCTGGTCGGGTCGCCGATCGCCGACCAGAGGTCGTCGTCGATCCTCTCCAGGACAGCCGCGCTCACGGCCGTACCTCCAGCGTCGCGACGTACAGCGCCAGCCGCGGCAGGTAGAAGTCCCAGCCGGTGACGTGCTCCTGGTACTGCTGCTCCAAGACGGCGACCTCCCAGCCCATCTCGCGGAAGCCGCTCTCGGTCATCTTCAGCAGCGTGCCGCCACCGGATGGGGTCAGGTCGAAGGTGACCATTAGCGAGTTGCCCGCCACGGCCGGCTCGCCGACCGGCTGCGTCCAGCGGAACGAGAACGTCCGCGGCGGCCGCGCGTCGACGACGGTGAACTGGACGACTGTCCCACCGGCACCGCGCTCGCCGAAGACGATCTCGCCCGTCGACCCGGGCACCGGCTCGTAGTGCGCATCGTTGGGCCACCACCGCCGGAGGTGGTCGGGGCTGCTCACGACCTCGAAGACGACCTCGGGGGACGCCTCGACGTAGATCTCGCGCTCGATGGTTCCGAACTCCATGACTACCCTCCTGCAACGTTTGGTTGCATATGACGGTAGCCGATCAATCGGCGACGCGCAACCATCAGTTGCGCAATTTGCTTGACGGGCTACTCATCCCTTGCCGAGTCGCTCGGCACTGACCTCAGTGCCCTCGAACCGCCGAGTCAGCCGACCGGGAGTCGGGATCCAAGCGCATGCCCGGCTTCGTCGCGGAACTGCGAATCGAAGTTGTAGGCCTCCGCCTCGAGCGGGTTGCGGTGGTAGGCCGTCACATCGTCGATGTATGCAGGGAGCGTGCCGCCACCCGCGATGTATCCGCGACCGTATTCGCACGCGAATGCCGATTCGCTTCCGTTGCGTCTGACCTGATCCACGTGGACGAGTTCGTGGATGAGCTTCACGAGATCGTCCGGGTTGCTCTCATCGAGTTCGTCGCGCCAGTAGATCGTGTAGCCGAACGTCATCGCGTAGATTGTTCCCGTCTCACGAAAGTGGTTGGATGGCAGCCGGCAACGCGTTCGCACCTTCACGTTCTCGATGTCGAGGTCGGCGAATAGCGGCTTCAGCCGCTCGATCGTCGTGGACCGCAGCGGTCGGCTGCGGCGCATGAAGTTGACGATCTGGGCCGCCCGCTTCGCCTCGGCGATAACGGACTGACCGAGCATGCATCCGACCGGCACGACTCGTCGTTTCTTGATTCCGAGCGCATCTCCGACGGACCGTACGGTCGACCACCACGACACGCTGGCAAGTCTCCCACACCGCGCGACCGCTGGTACTCGTCCCGGCGTCGACTCGGTGTCGTGGCCTGCGCCGTCAAACGCTGCGATGAGGAGTGAGCTCGACTCTCGTCCCGCGCATGTACTCGTCGATCGTGCCGGCGATGCGCTTGCCGTCGGCCATGGCCAGGATCACCGTGGCCGAGCCGCGGACGATGTCGCCGCCCGCGAACACACCGGGGAGGTTGGTCATGCCCCGCTCATCGGCGTACAGGTACCCGCGGTTGGTGACGGCGAGGTCCGGCGACGACGAGGTGAGCAAGGGGTTCGCGCGGGTGCCGACGGCGACGACCACGGTGTCGCACGGGATGACGCGTTCTGATCCCTCGATCGGCACCGGCGTTCGCCTACCCGACGCATCCGGTTCGCCGAGCTCGGTGTCGATGCAGCGCAACCCGGTGACCCATCGATCGGCGTTGCCTTCGATGGCGATCGGGCTGACCTGGAACTCGAACTCGACGCCTTCTTGTTCGGCGTGGTGGATCTCCTCGTCACGGGCCGGCATCTCCGGCCGGCTGCGGCGGTAGACGATGCTTGCGGTGTGGGCGCCGAGACGTCGCGCCGTGCGCACCGCGTCGACTGCAACGTTGCCGGCACCGATCACAACGACGCGCTCACCGCGCAGGACCGGGGTGTCGGCATCAGGGAAGGCGTAGGCCTGCATGAGGTTGACCCGGGTCAGGTACTCGTTGGCCGAGTAGACACCCTTCAGTCCTTCGCCGGGCACGCCGAGGAAGGTCGGCAGGCCGGCGCCGACCGAGACGAAGACGGCGTCGAACTCCTTGCGTACCTCGTCGAGGGAGTAGGTGCGGCCGATGACGACGTTGCACTCGATGCGTACGCCGAGGTCCGCGAGGCGTTGCACCTCGTACTGGACGATGTCGTTCGGCAATCGGAACTCGGGGATGCCGTACGACAGCACGCCGCCTGGGAGGTGCAGTGCTTCATAGATCGTCACGCTGTGCCCCAGGCGGGCGAGCTCGCCGGCCGCTGTCAGTCCGCCGGGACCGGCGCCGATGATGGCGACCCGCTTCCCGGATCGTTCGACGTCGAGCGGCTCCTCGTTCAGGTGACCGCGCGCCCAGTCGGCGACGAACCGTTCGAGATGGCCGATCGCCACCGGCGCACCTTTGCGGCCGCGCACGCACTCCGCCTCGCATTGGTGCTCCTGCGGACACACCCGGCCCGTCACTGCCGGCAACGTGTTGTCGCGGAACAGTGTTTGTGCCGCGCCGCGAAGGTCGCCGTCCTCGATCTGGCGGACGAAGGTGGGGATGTCGACCGCCACGGGACAGCCCTCGACGCACGTCGGGCGCTTGCAGGCCAGGCAGCGTTGTGCTTCGAGAAGGGCGAGGTGTTCGGTGAAGCCCAGGTTGACCTCGTCGAAGGTCCCCGAACGGGCGGTGGCATTGCGGGACGGCATCGCCTGACGGTCGATCGCTAGACGTTCCCGTTTGGTCAGCGGAACCGCAGGTGCGCCCGACATCAGTCCGCCCTGCGGCAGGCGTGGGTGGAGGCCTCGTGTTCCGCCTCCCGGTAGGTGCCGAGTCGGTCGGAGAGCTCGTCGAAGTCGACGCCGTGACCATCGAACTCGGGCCCGTCGACGCAGGCGAACCGCATCGTCCCGTCGACCGTTACCCGGCACCCACCGCACATGCCCGTGCCGTCGACCATGATCGGGTTCAGCGACACGATCGTCCGGACCCCGAACGGTTCGGTCACCGCGGCAACGGCGCGCATCATCGGCACGGGTCCGGCGGCATAGACGACATCTACCGAACGCGTTGCCAGCAGGTCGCCGAGCGTGTCGGTGACGAGGCCGTGGCGGCCGGCGCTGCCATCGTCGGTGCACACCAACAGCTCGGAGAACGAGGCGAACTCGGCGGCGTACAGCACGCTCACGGCGGTTCGTGCACCGAGCACGGTGGCCACCTCGGCGCCCAGGTCGGCGAGCCTGCGCGCGATCGGGAACATCACTGCCGCGCCGACGCCGCCGGCTACGCAGATTGCCGTGCCTTCGGTGATCAGGTCGCTGGGCCTCCCCAGCGGACCGACGACGTCGTCGATCTGATCGCCAGCCGCGAGCGCGACGAGGTCGGACGTGCTCTTTCCAACCGCCTGGATCACGACCACGATAGATCCTTCGTCGGGGTCGCTCTCGGCGATTGTCAGCGGGATGCGCTCTGCGCCGGGGCCGAGTCGAACTATGACGAACTGGCCTGGCTGGCGGACGGCTGCAACGCGTGGGGCTCGGATCACTAACCGGTGCACGTCGGCTGACAGGGTGACGTTGGAGAGCACCTCGTGACCTGTGGCGTTCGTCGCGTTCATGCTGTGGTCGTCGGTCATCGAAACGCCCTTGTCGGTTGTCTTGTGATGGTACGAAGTGTTTGGTCAGCTGTCTCGGGACTTCTGACCCTGATCAGCGTGTACTTGGCTACGTCGGGTATGGACCTTTGGCACTGTTCGTGGTGACGGCCGCGACGCGACAATCGAAGAGTCGACGAGCAATGCGCCGTCTGACCTGGATGAAAAGGAAATTGCGATGACTGAACCGATCGATGTCATCGAGCTCCTAGAACGCGATCACCGTTTGATCAACGGCTTGGTCGAACAGCTCGATGCGGCGGACGACCCGGCCGAGATCCGTCATTTGTACCTACGCATCGTCGAAGAGTTGTCGGCGCACGAGGCTGTCGAGCAAGAAGTGGTCTTCCCGGCGTTTCGTGCTGCGTTCGTCGCAGACGGCGACGACACCCTCTCCCACCGAATGGGGGAGCACGAGGAGCTGAATGAGATGCTCTCCGAGATGAGGAGCCTTGCACCCGATGGCTTCGCGTTCATCAAGCGTGGCAGCGCTCTTCTGCTGGAGTTGGAAGGTCATTTCCTGGTTGAGGAGGAGACGGTTTTCACTCGGATGAGGAGTGAGTTCACACCGGACGCCCTAATCGAGCTGGGTAGGCGGGCAATCATCGCCAAAGCGCACTCTCCTGCGTTTCCCGGGAAACACCCGTATTCAGCGGTCGGTAGCTGACGCCTTCACTGCGAGCCATGTGGTGATGGGTGCCGCTGATACCAGGCCGATGGAGCCCACCAGCGAGCGGATGATCTCCTTGGCGATGACCTCACGACCGGCGAGCGACCCCACTGATTGGTGAGCCTGAGGGAACAACAGCAACAGGGGAGGGCGGCACCCGCATAGGCGAGGAAGAGGGTGTTGACGGTCGACGAAATGTGGTCGCGGCCGATGGTCACCGCTGATCGATACACCTGACCCGCCGTGACGAGATCGTCGCCGCTCATGTCGCCCATCCTAGTTATTAGGTATAGTTCCTATTATGAATAGTGGCCGGGTATTCGTCGTTGCGTTGTCCGGCCTCCTGTTTTGCTCGACGGCCTGTGGAAGCGAGGCGTCCGGTGCTGCACCGAGCGATCGGCCTCAGATCGTGGTCACCTATTCGGTCTTGGGATCCGTCGTCAAGGATGTAGTCGGCGGCGCGGGTGATGTGGTGGTGCTGATGCCGAACGGTGCGAACCCTCATGAGTGGAGTCCCTCGGCCAGAGATGTCGAAAGGATGCTCCACGCCGACCTTGTGATCGACAACGGGCTGGGACTCGAGGGCAACCTCCAGGATCCCTTGAAGCAAGCGAAGGCGAACGGGGTCAGCGTGTTCACGGTTGCCGATCACGTAACGGTCCGCAAGGTCAAAGCCGGCGAGGGAGCTGACGCGGGAGACCCTGATCAGGCGCCCGGGGCAGACGACCCTCACCTGTGGATGGACCCGTTGACGATGAAGCAATGGGTCGGTCCGTTGGTGTCCGCGCTGAAAGACGTTGGGATCGACGCCGCATCTGACGGCACCAAGACTGAAGCCGATATGGATCTGCTGAACTCGGATGTGCAAACGATCGTCGACCGCGTCCCGGCCGACCGGCGCAAGCTCGTGACCGGACACGAGTCGATGGGGTACTTCGCTGAGCGATACAAGTTCAAGTTGATCGGCGCGATCATCCCCTCGATCACATCGCAGGCGGAGGCATCGGCCGGGGAGTTGTCGGACCTGATCAAGAAGATTCGCGACGCCGGTGTACCAGCGGTGTTCGCCGAGATCGGTACTGCTACCGCGACAGTCAACGCGATTGCCGGCGACACCGGGACCAAGGTGGTCGAGCTGTCGACTCACAACCTCCCCGCAGACGGAACATATCGTTCCTTCATGCTCGGTATCGCGACCACCATCGCAGACAGCTTGAGCTGATGTCCACATGACGTGGTTCGTGTCGCCGTTCCTCGACAACCCGTTCCTCCATCGTTCGCTGTTGGCAGGCGTGCTCGTCGCGGTGTCGTGTTCGATCGCCGGCACGTTCGTAGTGCTACGCGGTCTGGCTTTTCTCGGAGATGCATTGGCACACGGGGTGTTACCCGGAGTCGCCGGTGCGCTCCTGTTGGGAGCACCAGGGATTCTCGGCGCTGCGGTCGGCGCGGCGGTGATGATCACCGGGGTGAACGTCGTAACGCGACGGTCCCGGCTCAGCAGCGACACGGCCATCGGGCTGCTGTTCGTCGGCATGTTGGGCATCGGGGTGATGATGGTCTCCCGGTCGGATTCGTTCAGCGGCGACATCGTCGGGATCTTGTTCGGTGAGATCTTGGGCGTGTCGAACAGGGACCTGGTGCAGCAAGCGATCGCAGCATTGGTGATCGCCCTGATCGCGCGCATCTTCGCCCGCCCTTTGCTGATGCTGTCGTTCGACCCGGAGCAGGCCGACATCGCCGGTTGGCCGGCGCGTCGTTTCGAATTGCTCATGCTGGTGATGGTCACGATCTGCGTTGTGATGTCCTTCCAGACCGTCGGCACGCTGCTCGTGTTCGGGATGCTGTTGGCCCCTGCGGGATCCGGCGCGTTGTTGGCGAGGCGGGTCCCGGCAATGATGCTGTGGGGCGCGACGATCGGGTCGTTCTCGGTCTACGCCGGACTCTTGATCAGCTATCACTTCAATCTCGCGGCGGGTGCCAGTGTCGTCGTCGTGGCAGTGGCGATCTTCTTCGTCATCTTCACGGTGCAGGCAACTGTGCAGAGCTTGAGCGAGCGACGCACTCCGGTTGCAACCGCATGACGACGCGGCCGGTGGTGGTCCACACCGATGGTTTGGCGATCGGCTACGGCAGTCGCGTCGTGGTCTCGGACATCGACGCGACGCTGCATGCCGGCGAGTCGCTGGCGTTGGTGGGCGTGAACGGTTCGGGCAAATCGACTCTGCTCAGAACGCTTGCCGGATTGTTGGAACCGGTGGCCGGCACGGTGCTGGTGTTCGGTGACGAGCCCGGTCGAAATCCGCGCCGCCTGGCGTACCACGGACAGTTCCACTCGCTGGGTGGATTGCTGCCGCTACAGGTTCGCGATGTCGTGATGATGGCCAGGTATCGACAGCATGGCCTGCTCGGCCGCCTCACTCGCCAGGACCGTGAGACAGTCGCGCGCTCGCTCGACCGCCTCGGTATCTCTGATCTTGCCTCGAAGCCCTTGAGGTCGCTGTCCGGGGGTCAACAGCAGCGCGTCTACCTGGCCCATACCTTGGCTCGGGAGGCCGACCTTCTACTCCTTGACGAACCAACTGCTGGGCTCGATGCCGGAGCGACCGAACGCTATGCCGAACTGATGCGCGAGGAACTGGCGCGAGGCGCGGCGGTGATCACCGCTACACATGATGTGCGCGAGGCGGCTCGGTGTGATCAGGCAATCCTGCTCGCAGGTCGCGTTGTTGCCGCGGGAAGACCCGATGAGGTGCTGAGTGCCGACAGGCTGTTGGACGCGTTCGGGATCGCCTTGCTTGCAGTGCCGCACGAGGATCACGTCGATCTTGTCGTCCCGGAGCAAGCTCATGCCCACGGCGGTCACAGGCACGGTGACAGCAGGAACTCCTGATCGTTGTTCACGCGCACTGGGCGCACGTCCCCACGACGTCGAGTCGATGCCCCGCGGCGCGGAATCCTGTGTCGCCGATGGCACGCTCCAGCACGGCCTCCACGGTTCGTTCGGCGCGAGGAGGTACCACGAAATCATCCACCCGTCCGCAACTCACACAGATCAGGTGGTGGTGGTGACCCATCAGGTCTTCGGCCAACTCGTAGCGGGAGCGGTCATCGCTGCTGGCCACCTTCTGCACGACACCCACGTCCTCGAGAACTGCCAGGTTGCGGTAGACGGAGCTCTGCGTCAACTTCGGCCGCGTCGCGAGGAGATCGGGGATCGTGGCGGGGCGACCGATGGCCGCCAGCAACCCGACCAGCTCACGCCGGCCCGACGTGTACCGTTGCTCAGCGGTGCGCAACAATGCACCAGCGGCCTCGTGCACCCGTCCCATCTCGACCGGCGAATCCATCGGAGGCAGGCTACCCGAAAATGAGAAACGATAGGAACGGGCGTTGCCCAGTCGATCAACGAGCTGCGGCAGCTCGGGGCAATCAATAGGGAACAAGGTCCCGTCTGCGGTCAAGTGCTCACTGTGTGTGGCTTGTTGAGAGACCCGTCGAGTTCTCGTTCGAGGGCCTACCTCTGCGCGACCGGTTGCAGCGGTGCCCCGTCGAGCGAGCATTGCACTCGACGGGCGGTGCACGGAGCCTGCGCACGGGCACCGAGACCGAGGAAGGCCAGCGGCCCAGCGGCGGCAGCGACGCAGGCGGTGATCACGAGGCCGAGCCGGAAAGCGTGGGTTATCTGCGATGGTTGCGTTGCCCCCGACAGCCCCGAGATCACAGGTATGACGGATAGCGCACTGAGGCTTGCTGCTCTGGCGATCGCGTTGTTGACGCCGGATGCAACGCTTACATGATCAGGGTCGGCTGCCGCCATGACCGTTGCGCTCAATGGAGCAACAAATGTGACGAGCCCGAGGCCGAACACGACGGCACCCGGCAACACGTCGGTGACCCAGGACGCGTCGGAGCCGATGCGGGCAAGCAGGAGGAGCCCGGCCGCTACCAGAAGTGGTCCGACTGTTAGTTGAAGTCGCGGCCCGATCTTTTGCGCAAGCGCGCCAGAACTGGCGGATAGCAAGAGCATCAGTCCGGTCGCCGGCAGCAACGCCACACCGGCCTTCAACGCGGACCAACCGGTGGCGACCTGAAGCTCATACGACACGAGGAAGAAGGAGACGCCGAGTGCGCTGTACAGCAGCACGGTCTGAAGGTTCACAACGGTGAAGGTGCGATCGCGAAAGAGGGCGGGCGGTACCAGTGGATCGTCAGTGTGAAGCATTCGCCGCACGAACGAGGCGATCGCTGCTACCGCGACGGCGCCGGCTGTCAGAACGCCCGCATCGCTCCATCCGCGAGGTCCGGCCTCCGTCAGCGCCCAAGTGCTGGCGGCAAGACCCACCACCGCCAATGCCACGCCGACCAGGTCGAGGCTGCGCTTCGCGTGAGGGTCGCGAGATTCAGGTATGGCCGCGTGGGCGCAAGCGATGGCGATCGCTGCCACGGGAAGATTGATCAGGAACGCCCATCGCCAGCCTGGTCCATCGACGAGCCCGCCGCCCACGAATGGCCCGATCGCGCCGGCGACGCCTCCCAACCCTGACCATGCACCGACCGCCGCTGCCCGGTCGGCTTGTTGGAAGCTGGCCTGCAGGATCGCCAAGCTTCCCGGCGTCAGCAGCGCCCCGCCCACTCCCTGCAGCACGCGCGCGGCAACGAGCACCTCGATGTTGGGCGCGACACCACAGAGCAAGGAGGCCGCCGCAAACCAGATCGTGCCGATCACGAAGACCTTCCGGCGACCGAAGCGGTCGCCCAGCGCGCCGCCCAGCAGGATCAGCGATGCAAGAGCCACGAGATATCCCGTGAGCACCCATTGCAGCGCACTGATCGACGCGTGGAACTCCCTGCCGATGTGCGGCAGGGCAACGTTCACAACGGTTGCGTCGAGGCTGGCCATCGCGCTCGCGGCAACGGTGGCCACCAGCGCCACCCGACCCCGGACGGAGTGCAGCACAAGCCCGTCGACCTGGCTCTCCTCGGTGATGACGCTCACAGCAGCGCCGCGCTCACTCGGCCGTTCAGCCGTCGGCGAGCTCGGCCTGGTGCCTGGCAACCATCTCCTCGACCGCTTTCATGTTGCGGTCCGCCAACTCCGGCCTGCTCTCGACGGCACGGGCCTTGGCGTTGAAAGTGCTCGAGGCCTGGCCCTGGAACTCTGGCATCACCCGTTGGGCGATGAGCTCGTAGCTGCGATGGGTCGCGAGAGGGTTCGCCCATTCGTGGGCCAACTGCATGTAGCAACCGAACCCACCCGATTGCTTGGCGAGGCGATCGATCTGCTCGCACGCCATGTCGGCCGTGCCGATCGAACCGAGCCCGCTGTCGTTGACGAAGTCGATCATCTCGCGGACGTTGTCGCCGGCGACCGCCATCTGCGGGAATGCGGCGACCTTCTGGAAGTAGTTGAACCAGTGCTCGATGCCGAACTCCACGTTCTTGTATGCCTGCTCCTTGGTTTCGGCGATGTGCATCATGCCGACGAGTCGCCATTGGTCGCGGTCGGCGGTCGTGTCGAACTTGGCAGCGCGCTCCTCCATCACATCCCAGTGCAATCCGAGCAGGTCGAAGCCCTCTGACTGCGTTGCACCGATCGACAGCAGGCCGATGCCGTACCGACCCGCGAGCCTCGGCCCGGACGGCGATGCGACAGCCGGCACGGCGACGTCGAACAATGGGTTGGAATACGGACGAAGGTGCAGCCGGGCATCGACGAGGTTCCAGGTCTTGGTCTGGCTGCTGACGGGATCGTCGCTGCGCAACAGCTTCATGATCACGTCGACACCTTCTTCGAGCAACGGCCGAGTCTCGGTGGGATCGAGCCCGAGCATGATGGCGTCGGTCGGCAGCGAACCTGGTCCCAATCCGAGCATGAACCGGCCGCGGGTCAGGTGATCCAGCAGCACCGCTCGCTCGGCGACCATGTAGGGGTTGTGATACGCGACACTGGTGACGCCGGTACCGAGCTTGATGTGGCGAGTGCGCTCGGCCGCGGTCGCGATGAAGATCTCCGGACAGGCGATGATCTCGGTGCCCGCCGAGTGGTGCTCGCCGATCCACGCCTCGTCGTAGCCAAGCTTGTCGAGATGCACGATCAGATCGAGGTCGCGCTCCAAGGCCAGCGTCGGGTTCTCGCCGGCAGGGTGGAACGGTGCCATGAAGATTCCAAAACGAAGACGATCGGACATGCGGACTCCTTTGTGTGAACGCCCGTGAGTTGCTGCCTGGATTAGCGCGCCGCGGCGCGACCTGTGCCGCTGCTGGCTCCGCCGTGATTTGGCGAAGCAGCGGCTTTGATCTTGCTGACGAGGTTGTTGGGAAGGATCTCGTCATGATCATGCGTGGCGACGAACCGCCCGCGACCTGCGGAGAGGGATCGCAGATCCAGCGCGTAGCGAATGATCTCGGCGGTGGGCACGAGCGCGGAGACCTCTTGCTCGCCGTGCTCACCCGCTGACGTGCCGACGACCCGGCCGCGACGGGTCGTGAGATCGGCAAGCACGTCGCCTTGGTAGCCCGAGGGGATGGTGACCTTCAACAGCGAGATCGGCTCGAGCACGACTGCGCCGGCGCGGCCGAGAGCTTCTTTGAAGCCGGTCGCGGCAGCGTTCTTGAAGGCCATGTCGGACGAATCGACGCTGTGATACTTGCCGTCGTAGCACTCGACTCGAACGTCGACGACGGGAAACCCATGGGCGCCGCCGGTGTGCATCGCTTATCGATCCCTTTCTGCACCGCCGGGATGTAGTTGCGGGGAATCGCACCGCCGACGATCGAGTCGACGAACTCGAACCCGGCACCGCGCTCCAGCGGGCTGACACGAAGATTGGCGACCGCGTACTGGCCGTGCCCTCCTGACTGCTTCTTCACCTTTCCTTCGGCATCGCCCGTGCCGACAACCGTCTCGCGGTACGGCACTCGAACATCTTCGGTCTCGACGTGGACACCGAACTTGCGTGCCAGACGCTCGAGAGCAACGGCCAAGTGGGTGTCTCCCGAACCGCTGAGAACGGTCTGGTGGGCGTGGTTGCGATCGACGCTCAGGCAGGGATCCTCGGCCAGCAGGCGGTGAAGGGCGCCCGATAGCTTGTCGTCGTCGGTCTGCGTCACCGGCTTCAGTGCCAGCCCGAACACTGGCGTGGCAGGTTGCTGGCCGATGACCCGCACCGGCATGTTGCGTGGCGCCAGCGTGGTGCCCGTTGTGGTGTTGGTCAACTTCGCCACGGCGACGATGTCGCCCGCAACCGCGCGGGCGCACGGCAGTTGCTCCTTGCCACGCATGTGGAACAGGCCGTGCAGGCGCTCCTCAGCGCCCGTCGAGCTGGCGATCAGCCGATCGTCCGTCGAGATCGTGCCGGACACGACCTTGCACAACGACACCTGACCGACGAACTGGTCGGCAAGGGTCTTGAAGACGTACGCCAGCGGCTGAGCGGTGGAGTCAGCAGGCACCTCGATCTGCTCGCCTCCGGCAACGACCGCCATTGGTCGATCGGCGGGCGCAGGCCCGATCTCGCAGATGAAGTCGGCGAGCCGGTCGATACCGACGCCAGTCAGGGCCGAGCCGACGAGGACTGGAAACTCGAGGCAGTCGAGAACTTCGTGCGCCAGCGTTCGTTCCAGCTCGGCGGCGCTGGGGACGTCGCCCGAGAGGTACCGCTCGAGTTGGTCGTCGTCGCCGGAGACGATCTCTTCCACGAGCTCTTCGTGAATCCGGTGTTCCTCATCCGCGATCTCGGTGGGCAGCGTGACGGTGCGGTGTTGACCGTCGCGGTCGTACTCGAAGGCCTGATCCGACAACACGTCGGCAATGCCGTGGAGCGATTCTTCTTCTCCGAGTGGTAGTTCGAGCGCAACGAAGCCGTGGCCCCACTTCGACTGCAGCGATGCGAGCACGTTGTGGAAGTTGGCGCGTGGCTTGTCGTCCTTGTTGACGAACACGAGTCGGGGGATCTTGCTGGCGACGCAGCGCTCCCATGCCAACTCGGTGCCGACCTCGATCGCGTCGACCGCGCTGACTACGAGAATGGCCAGGTCGGCGACACTGAGGGCTGCCAGTTCTTCTCCGACGAAGTCTGCGTAGCCGGGGGCGTCGAGGAGGTTGATCTTGTAGGTCTCGCCGTCGCTTGCTTTCCATTCGAACGGGGCGATGCCGAGCGACAACGACATGCCCCGTTTGACTTCCTCGGGATCGGTCCCGGTCACGGTGGTGCCGTCTTCGACCCTGCCAATGCGTGTCGTGACTCCCGCTCGGTGAAGCAGCGCTTCAACCAACGTGGTCTTGCCGCAGCCGCTATGGCCGACAAGCACCACGTTACGGATGCGCTGTGTTGGGATGACGTCCACCAGGCTTGACCCCCATGTTCGAACTGAGCCGTGTCCGGGACTTTACCCATCGCTGGGTAGCTTGCGTTACGGCTTGTGCACGAGCGAACGAATACGTCGTAAAACCGCGTTGGGGCAGCCGTATACAGTCCACTGATGTGACCACTAGGTCGAGAGGAGCACTCTGATGGAACTGTCGCGTCGAGAATTGCTGGTGTTCTTGGGAGTCGTTGGCGCAGCGAGTGCTGTCGACTTGGGGTTGCCGGACTTTGCGATGGCGGACGAGGATTCCGGGGGTCTGCTGGGTCGCCGGTTGACCCCCGTTCGCCTTCCTCACGATCTGGCTGTGTACGCCCGGCCGAGCTTCCTGCCCGGCGTCGGTGTCGGCGATTTCTCGGCATCTCTGGCTGCCTACACCGTCGTCGAAGATGTGGTCGTCGGACCGGAGCTCGAGCGCTACCTGATCGTCGGATTCGGTGATCGGGTGTTTCCCAATGCGGACGACTACTTCGGCTTCAACTGCGACTACACGTCGTTCGGCGGGCGCCGCGGGCGCAACGAGGGCTGGCTGTGGGTCAACCACGAATACGTCTCGTTCCCGATGTCGCTCGGTGCGCCGGGAGCTCCCGCAGCCATTGCCAAGGCACCGGCTCCGAAGCCAATCACATCGTTCGGACCCAGTGTGGGATTCGAGATCGACGGTCCCGATCAGTTGCTGCGATGGGGCGAGTTCATGTACGTCAGCGGTGGCTCAGTCGTCTACATCCGCCGCGATCGACACAGCAAGCAGTACGCGCCCGTCGATGGTCATGGCGACAACCGTCGCTATCACCTCTTATCGGGCATGGCAATCAACGCCGAACGCACCGACGTGCGAGTCGACGGCACGCCGTACAGCACGCTGACCTCGTGGGGTTCGTCGAGCCATCAGATCGGTGACGACAACTACCTCATCGGCACAGGCCCTGCAGCCGACGAAGTCTTCGCGTTGTCGAGCGATGGGCTCGGCAATCGGATCGTGGGCCTCGGCTACAACTGCTCGGGCGGCTTCACGCCGTGGGGCACCATCCTGACCTGCGAAGAGAACTTCCAGGCCGGCGGTGCCTTCTTCCAGGGATGCCAGGAGAACGTCAAGGCCGACGGCACGCAGACCGGCTACGTCGTCAATGCGACGCCGACGATCGTCGACGATGCAAGCGGTGCGACATTCCTCAACCAGGTCACCGGCACCTTCTTCGGTCAGGTCGGCGAAAAGTACGGATGGGTAGCCGAGATCGATCCGTCTGACCCGACGTGGCGCGGCCGAAAGCACACTGCCCTCGGTCGCTTCCGTCACGAGAACGTGGCGCTACGTGCCGAGGAGGGCAAGCAGTTGGTTGCCTACATGGGCGACGATCGGCGCGGAGGTCATACGTGGAAGTACGTGTCGAATGGCGTGGTCGGCGACGATCACGACGAGAACGGCCGTGATGCAGGGTCGGCATTGTTCGCCGACGGCGTGCTGCATGTGGCTCGCTTCAACGCCGACGGGACGGGCCATTGGATTCCGATGACGCTCGACACGCTGGTCGATCCGATCGCGCCGTCCGCGTTGGCGGCTGCCGAGGCAGCGGCGCGAGGCGTTGCGGTCGCAACCATCACCGCAGCCAAGGTTCGTCTGCCGCGACGCGTCGGCATCGCCGGGCAAGCGGTGGAGGGTGGTCCATTCGACGCCACGGTTGCCAACGAGGCGACGGTCCTGCCCGCCTACCGCACGCTGCAAGGAACGGTTGCGCAGGCGACGCTCGGTGACTACTACGCGACCCATGGCGCGATCATGTCGGACGCATTTCTGGCTGCGGGCCTGGCGGGTGGAACGAACACCGCCCGTCCCGAGGACCTGGAGATCAGTCCTCACCGTCGCAACGAGGTGGTCATCGCGTACACGGACGGCGCCCCCGGGGGCGACGGGTATCCCGACTCGAGCGTGTTCCAAGTCGGCAAGTACACAGCCAACGTCGACGCCACACAGCAGTCGGGCGGTTTGTACAAGATCATCGAAGACGCATCCGACGGGACGGGTCTGACCTTCCACTGGGAGCGGTTCAAGCAGGGCGGCGAGGCAGGAACGGTCGAAGGAGACGGATTCGCCAATGTCGACAACCTCGCCTTCGATGAGCAGGGCAATCTGTGGGGCGTTATCGACATGCCCACCGAAACGCACAACGGTTTCAGCGTCACGTACTCCGGACCGACCCTTCAGCCCGGGCAGCAGCCGATCGATCACACGACGGTGCTTACAGCTGTCGCCGCCAACTTCGGCGCCGTGTACGGCAACAACTGGCTGTTCGTGATTCCGGTACGCGGGCCCGATGCCGGCAGCATCATTCCCATTGGTCACGGACCGGTGCGATGCGAGATGACCGGCCCGACGTTCATCGGCGACACGCTGATCCTGTCCGTGCAGCATCCCGGTGAGGACTCTCCCGTGAACGGCGATCCCAATGCCGGCGGTGATGCTGCTTCGGTGCTCACCCGAACTATCGAGGTGCTTGCGCTCAACGGCACGACGTTCGTTCAGCAGCGCACCGTGCCTCGCGGAAGCAACTGGCCGTCCGACCAATCGGGGGTGCCGCCGCGACCGAGCGTCATCGGGGTTCGCCGCCGAAAGCGCTGAGCGTGGATCAGGGCTGGCGCGTGGAGTAACTCGACGGAGCCGGCCGCAGACCGGGGAACTGACCGAGACGCTCGAGGGCGGCAACGGTGCTGCGCATCGCATCGGCCGGCACGGGATGGCTGATCAGGTAACCCTGGGCCTTGGTGCAGCCGAGGTCGCTGAGGACCTGTAGCTGATGGACGCTCTCGACGCCCTCTGCGACCATGTCGAGGCCGAGCGACCGGCCCATCGCGACGATCGTTCGCACGAGGGATCGGTCGTTGGGATTGTCGGCGACACCGTGCACGAATGCCCGGTCGATCTTGATTCGTTGCAGCGGGAACTTCTGCAGCAGTGACAGCGACGAGTAGCCGGTGCCGAAGTCGTCGAGTGCGATTCGCACGCCCAACGACCGCACCCTGCGCAGTGTCGCCAGGGCCAACTCCGGCTCGGCGATCATCACGCTTTCGGTCACTTCGAGCCAGAGCAGTTGCGGGGAGACGCCCGAGCGGGTGAGTGCTTCGTTGACGATCGACGGGAAGTTCGGATCACTCAACTGACGGGGCGACACGTTGACCGACATCGTGGCCGACTCGCTGCACACGCCGTCATCGATCCAGTGCCGCAACTGCGTGAGTGCTTCGAGCAATGCCCACGACCCGATGGGAACGATGGTGCCGGTGTCCTCGGCGATGGGGATGAACTCGGCGGGCGAGACGATGGTGCCGTCGCCTTGTTGCCAGCGCATCAGTGCCTCGAACCCGACGACGTCGCCGGACTCGAGGTCGAGGATCGGCTGATGGAAGAGGCGCAGCTCGCGACGATCGAGTGCTCGATAAAGAGCCGTCTCGACGGACAAGCGGTGGGCGACGCGCTCGTGCATCGACTCGTCGTAGACGGCCAGACAGTTTCGTCCGGCGTCCTTCGCCCGATACATCGCCGTGTCGGCGTGACGAAGCAGGTCTTCGGCGGATGAGCTCGAGCTCGGGCTGAGCGACGCGACGCCGATGCTTGCGGTGACAAAGACGTCGCCCTGGCTGATCGGCAGTGGCTCACGGAAGATCGACAGCAGACGTTCTGCGAGTGCCAACGAGGAACCAGGGGAGCGGGTCGATGGATCGAGGACGACGTATTCATCGCCGGACAGGCGGGCAACGGTCGAATGCTCCGGCGCCGCCTTGCTGAGCCGAATGGCAACCATCTTCAATACCTCGTCGCCAGCGGCGTGACCGAGGCTGTCGTTGATGTTCTTGAAGCGATCGAGGTCGACGAAGTACAGGGTCGGATGGCTATCGGACTGCCACGCCATGCGCAGGCAATCGTTGATCCGTTCGAGCAGCAGCGTGCGGTTGGGAAGGTGGGTCAACGCGTCGGTCTGGGCGCTGAGTCGAAGATCTGCCTGTGTGCGACCGTTGGCGCGAACCGCCTGGGTGACACGCAGCGTGACTGCGCCCGCCAGCACGAGCGCTGACACGGAGCGGACCAATCCGTCGACGCGGTCTGCCGGGCCCGTCGCCGCCAGAGCGATGATCGGAACGATCAACGAGGAAGTGGTCAGGATCAGGCGGCCGAAGACCCGGTTGTTCAACGGCTCGTCGACAGAGCGCTTCAGCCAGACCACCGTGGGGTGGATGAACGCGCCCGCCGCGGTGAAGTAAGCCGCGACGTACAGCGCCATAGATGTGCGCGTGGCTCCGTCGCCGAGGTGGCCTGCAGTTGCAAGGCCCCACAGCACATCGGCGGCGAGGTTGAGCGCCATCGCCAACGTGACCAGCCACACCGAAGCCTGGCGGGTGCCGGAGCCCGAGAACAGCAACAGAACCAGAAGGAAGAGCACGACAGTGCCGGCCGGCTGGTAGGCGCCGCCGAGGATCGAGTCGCCGAGCGACCCACCACGGTTTCGAATTGCCGGCTCGATGAGTGCGACCCAGCTGATGAGCCAACTGCCGAGACCGACGATCAAAGCGTCGCCGATCACGGACCGGATGTTTGCCGATGCCCGACCACTGAGCATGTTGACGAGAGAGATGATGATGCAGATCGATCCGCACAGGCCCAAGAGGTCGGAGATGCGCGTGTAACCGCCGGTGTCGCCGAGACTGTCGACGATCTGCGAGGCCGCGAAGAACGCGCCAATCGCGCTGACCGCGGTCACGAACCGACGATTGACCCGATGTACACGGGCCGCGATGACGGTTGCGCCGACCAACGACAGAGAAGCGGCTAGGTATGCAGCGGTGCCCAGCCAGGTCACGGGCAGGACAATGACGCCGAGCGCCACCAGATACCCGATTCCAATCGCCCACCAAGTCAGGGGGGCAAGCGCCCGCTTCAATACGCCTCCCATTGCCCGTCCGCCTCGAACAGGTGCATCCACACCCCGTCTGAAGCGTCTCGTTAGGCTACACGAAACCCCCGATTTACACAAGGGGTGGTTTTGCCCGCGCGAGCAGTCACTGGAAAGGCAGGAAGTACCTGATGTTCGTCACACGCCACAATTCCGTGGTCGAACGTGGCCTGCTCGAACGCCTCTGGGAGTTGTACGAACTCGCGTATCGCCGAACCGCAGAGGAATCGGCAAGTCGCGAGATGTTCTTTCGCTCCGAGTTCGACACCGCAATCGCCGATTCGAGCAACCGGCTGTGGATTCTGTGGGCCGACGACGAGCCGGTAGCCATGGTGTTGATCGCTACGGACATCGGATCGACCCGGTACCTCAGCGAGCCATTCTTCGAGCGACATTTCACCGACCACTCGCGACGCGGAGCGGTGCACTACATCCTGTTCGTGGTCGTGCATCCGCGATATGCGGCGAAAGGCGCCCTCACCCGGATGGCACGCGACGTTCTCGGCACCGAGGCCGCAGAAGGTGTGCTCCTCGTGTTCGATTCGCCCGAGATCAATCAACCGCAGGACGAGGGCGGAGTGGCGTTGATGATGGAGCGCCTCGCCAAGATGGTCGTCACTGGTGCACCCCTCCTTCCCCTTGACGTCTCCCGTTACTACGGCATCGACTTTGCAGCCACGTCTGCGTACATCGAGGCCGCGGAACCCGAGCCGGCCCGTGTGGAACGACCCTCCGGCGTGCCGGTCCGCCGCTAGCGATCGCTGCGCGCAATCGCGTTGCCGGTTCGCTACCGTATGGGCAAATGAGTCCCATCTCGGGCCCAACTTGCCCATGACCGCGCTGACCACATGACCTCGACTACCCGATGACGTCACTGACCGGGGTGTACAGCGTCATCGTTCCGGGTGCGCATCTGATGCCCGCTTTGCTCGGCCAACGCGATGTCAACCTCCGCGCCATCGAGCAAGCCTTTCCGTCGGCGACGATCGTCGTCAGGGGAAACGAGATCACGATCGACGGTCCGCAAGCGGAACTCGTCAGCAGGTTGTTCGAGGAACTGATCGTCGTGTTGCAGGGCGGGCAGCATCTCGAGGAGGGGATGATTCGACGTTCGATCGCGATGGTCCACGACAACGAACGACCGAGCGCTGTGTTGACCGACGACATCATGCGCGGCGCCAAGGGAAAGCCCGTTCGACCCAAGTCCGCCGGGCAGAAGCGCTACATCGACGCCATTCGCAACAACGTCATCACGTTCGGTCTGGGGCCCGCCGGCACCGGCAAGAGCTGGCTGGCCGTGGCCATGGCCGTGCAGGCGCTGCAGACGAAGCAGGTGCAGCGGATCATCCTCACCCGTCCGGCCGTCGAGGCCGGCGAGCGCCTGGGCTTCCTGCCGGGAGATCTGATGGCCAAGATCGACCCATACTTGCGCCCGTTGTATGACGCCTTGTACGACATGGTCGAGCCAGAGGGAGCGCAGCGACTTCTGGAGCGGCAGGCGGTCGAGGTGGCGCCGTTGGCCTTCATGCGCGGCCGCACCCTCAACAGCAGCATCAACAACCTCGACGAAGCTCAGAACGCGACTCCAGAACAGATGAAGATGTTCCTCACGCGCATCGGGTTCGGCTCGAAGGTCGTTGTGACCGGCGATACGACTCAAGTCGATGTGCCTGATGGTCGCAGTGGGCTGCTCGGTCTCGAGCAAATGCTCGCCGACATCGAAGGTCTGGCGTTCGTTCGTCTCGGCACCGGCGACGTCGTGCGTCACCGCATCGTCGCCGACATCGTTGCGGCGTACGGGCGCCAGGACGAGCGCGATGCCGAACGTAAAGCCGAGCGCGAAGCCGCCCGCAAATGAGCGACGCCAAATGAGCGATGACGGCCGACCTCGGCTCCACCATCCTCAGCGTGTAGGCGGCGACGGAGTTCCCGAGGTCTTCTGCGCCGACGAGCAGTCCGACATCCGTGTCGACCTGGAGCGCTGGCAGCAACTGGCCCTCGATGTGCTGCTGGCGGAAGGCGTGCGCGGGCTCGCCGAGCTCGCGGTGCTGTTCGTCAGCGAACGGGAGATGACCGAGCTCAACGACAGCTACATGGGCAAGACGGGCCCAACCGACGTCCTGGCGTTTCCCATCGATGCTGCGGAAGCCGAGATGGTCCAACACGGCCAGCCACCGAGCCGGGGCCCGGATCGCGCGCCGCCCGACCCCGCCGACATGCCGCTGTTGCTCGGAGACGTGGTCATCTGCCCGGCTGTGGCCGCACGCCAGTCACCCGAGCATGCTGGCACGGTGGACGACGAACTGGCTCTGCTGGTCGTGCACGGCGTGCTGCACGTGCTGGGTCACGATCACGCCAGCGACGACGAGCGGCTTGCCATGCAGGCCCGCGAGCGTGAACTGCTCGAGTCCTACGTGTGGCACGGACCTGCGCCAGCCACCTTCCGTCAGGAGCACGTCATCTCGTGATCGCATTCAACAACGTCGACCTGTTGATGCTGGTGACGATCTTCCTTCTCCTGCTCGTGCTGATCTTCACGTCGGTTGCAGAGATGGGCTTGTCGCGCATCACCAGACCAAAGGCAGCCTCGCTCGCGGACCAGGGATACAAGTCGGGCAAAGCCCTGAAGAAGCTGGTCAGCGCCCCGGAGCGATGGGTCAATCCGTTGCTGCTCACAATCAACATCTGCGCGACCGTTCAGGCCACCCTCACCGGCATCCTGTCGGACCGGCTGTGGGGCACGTACGGCATCATGGCTGGTGTTGCGCTCAACGTGCTGGTGTTCTTCGTGCTCGCGGAGGCGGTTCCGAAGACATACGCCGTGCTGTACCCGCAGAAGGCTGCGCTTGCCACAGCGCGGCCGATCGCCGCGCTCGTGGCGTTCCCGCCGTTGCGATTGATCTCAAAATGGCTCATCTCGCTGACCAACGTCATCGTTCGTGGCAAGGGTCTGCAGCAGGGCCCGTTCGTGACAGAGTCCGAGCTGCTCGGCATCGTCGAGACCGCAGCTGACGATGGCGTGGTCGAGCACGAAGAACGTGAGCTGATCGAGAGCATCATCGAGTTCGGCGACACTGTCGCCCGCGAGGTGATGGTGCCGCGGCCCGACATCGTCTCGGTCCCCGACACTGCAACGGTCACACAGGCGCTCGACACTGCGATCGCTCACGGATTCAGCCGTCTTCCCGTTCTTGGCGCGAACGGCGACGACGACGACGTGGTTGGAATTGCCTACACGAAAGACCTGATGCGCGCTGAACGTGACGGTAAAGGGGATCACCCCGTTGCCGAGTTCCTGCGCCCTGCGCGTTTCGTACCGGAGAACAAGCCCGTCGCCCGGTTGATGCGCGAGATGCAGGCGGACAAGTTCCACCTTGCTCTGGTGGCCGACGAGTACGGCGGGTTGGCGGGATTGATCACGCTCGAAGACTGTCTCGAGGAGTTGGTCGGTGAAATCGTCGACGAGCACGACGAGGAAGACACCCAAGTGCAACGGCTGTCCGATGGGTCCTACTCGGTCGACGGCGGCATGAGCATCTCTGATCTGAACGAACTGCTCGATCTCGGACTGCCCGATGATCATTGGGAAACCGTTGCTGGTTTTCTGTTCGGCACCCTCGAACATGTTCCCGATGCGGGCGAGAGCGTGACCCAGGAGGGGTGGCGCTTCACGGCGACCGAGGTCAAGGGGCGACGCATCAGGCGCGTGAAGGTCAGTCTCGAAGGTGATCGCGACGTGTCGCCCTCGGAGGCCGACAGCCATTAGTTTCCGCCCATGAAGATTTCTCTGGAGGGAAAGGTCGCTCTGGTGACGGGCGCATCGAAAGGGATCGGTAGGGCGATTGCCGGATCGATGGCGGATGCGGGTGCCAAAGTCATGCTCAGCTCGCGCAAACAGGATCAGTTGGAGATCGCCGCCGCCGAAATCGGAGGCGACACAGCGGTGTTCGCGGCCAACGCCGGTGATGTCGAATCCGCCAAGGCCTGCGTCGCGGCAACGATCGAACGTTTCGGAGGCCTCGACATCCTGGTCAACAACGCCGCGACCAATCCCTACTACGGGCCGACGCTGGGCGTCGACGAGCCACGGTTCGACAAGACCTTCCAGGTCAATCTGCGCGGTCCGTTGTTCTGGTGCCAGGCGGCGTGGGAACAAGCGTTGCGCGACAAACCCGGTGTGATCATCAACATCGCGTCGGTCGGCGGCATGCGATCGGAGGGCGCCCTTGGCGTGTACAACCTCACCAAGGCTGCACTGATCCACTTGACGCGCCAACTCGGAGGCGAGTTGGGCCCGACCAGGGTCGTCGGTATCGCGCCAGGACTGGTGAAGACCGACTTCGCTTCGGTCTTGGTCGCCAACTTCGGCGACAGCCTTGCAAGATCAATGCCGACCAAACGCCTGGGTGAACCGCAGGACATCGCCAACCTGGCCACGTTCCTGGCCTCCGATCTCGCATCGTGGATCACGGGCGAGACCTACGTGATCGACGGCGGAGCGGGCGTGCGATCGGGGGCGATGGACTGATGCCGATCACATCGGGTTTCAATCACGTCGCCACGCTGACATCGAACATGGATCGCACCGTGCAGTTCTACCGCGACGCATTCGACGGACAGGTTGTCTTCGAGATGGAGGCAAAGGGTGATCATCCGAAGATGTCGATCATCGATCTTGGTGGAGGTGCGGCGCTCAACGTGTTCGAGGTCGCCGTCGGCGACATCATCGGCGAGCGACGAAAGCAGGGCCATCGAGGAGCGATCGATCACTACGCCTTGGCAGTCGAGTCGAAGGAAGTGCTCGAACAGGTGAAAGGTCGCCTCGTTGCAGCCGGTGCCGAGATCGGCGAGATCCAACGACTGGGTGACGAGTGGTCGTTGTTCTTCCGCGACCCCGATGGCATGGAGCTAGAGGTCTGCGCCAGGGCCGATACCGAGTAGCAGCCCTTCCCCGCCGTTGATGTCCATGGCCACGCCCGAGTCCCAACGGAGCGGTCGCCTCCCATATCTGCCGGGGCTCGACGGGTTACGGGCCATCGCTGTGATCGCGGTGATGATCTATCACGCCGACCACGACTGGCTGCCGGGCGGGTTCCTCGGCGTCGAGGTCTTCTTCGTCATCAGCGGCTACCTCATCACGCTGCTGCTCATCGGTGAGTACCATCGCAAGGGTCGGATCGATCTCGGTCAGTTCTGGAAGCGACGCGCCCGACGATTGTTGCCGGCGCTCGTCGTGATGCTCGCCGGTCTCGCCGTCTTCATGACGGTGTTCAGGCGAACCCCGATGGGTCGAACCAGAGGCGACTTCACCGGCGGGATCTTGTACGTCAGCAACTGGTATCAGATCGTCGTCGGCCAGGGATACACCGCAGGCGAGGCGTTCGTGCCGTTGCGACACCTGTGGTCCCTGGCGGTCGAGGAGCAGTTCTACTTGCTCTGGCCGCTGGTGATGGTCGCGGTCCTCGTTCGCAGGCGGGGCAAAGACCTGCCACGGTTGGCGCTGTGGTTCGTTGGGGCGAGCCTCGCCGTGACCGTGGTGATGGCGCTGCTCTTCCACAGTGGAGATGTCGCAGCGACGTGCACCGCCGAACAGCGACAGGGCTATTGGACAGTGTTCGGGCGATGCATCAGCATCAACGAATCGCTCTACCTCGGCACGGTGAGCCGCGCCGGCGGTCTCCTCCTTGGAGCAGCGTTCGCCATGATCTGGCGTCCGGTTGCGCTGATGCGCGGTCGCCTGCGCGACAGGTCGGGCGCGCTCGACGCGGTTGGCGTGGTCGGACTGCTGCTGCTGGGTTGGCTGATCTGGACGCTGTGGCTGTCCGAAGGTGGGCGACAGTTCGGGATCCGGTTCGACGCGGCGTTGTTCCGCGGTGGATTCTTTTTGACCGGCATCGCCACGTTGATGATCATCGCTGCCGTCACACACCAGCGCGCTGCCATGGGCCGACTGCTGGGTACCCCGGTCTTGAATTGGGTGGGCACTCGTAGCTACGGGCTGTACCTGTATCACTGGCCGATCTATCAGATCATCCGTCGCGAGGCGGGGTTGCCACTGACGCCTGCGCAATTCGTTCTTGCGATGGTACTGACGATCCCCATCACCGAGGCCAGCTACCGCTACATCGAACTTCCCATCCGCGAGGGGCGTATCGCCGAGATGTTGCACGAACGCCGACGGACGCACAGCCCGTCCGTGTATCAGCGGAGGCGTCGGGTCCTGGGGGCCCTGATCGGCGCCGCGGCTGTGGTCGGGTTCGCCGGAGTCAGCATCGCACTGGCGCCTAATGTGTGCGTCGGGCAGGTGGAGTGCGACCTTGCGGCCGCGACGGCCACTTCTGACTCACTCGTGGCGGCTCCACCGACCAACACATCCCCTGAAGGGTCAGGCGCGTCGGCGACGGTGAACGGCACGGCAACGCCGCCGAGCACCTCGTCGACCACCTCCTCATCATCGACGACCAGCACCACACTCCCGTTGGACCAACGACCGCCGATCGCGATCGGCGAGTCGGTGATGCTCGGTGCGAAATCGCAGCTGGAAGCAGCGGGCTTCGTCGTCGATGCAGCGGAGAGCCGCCAGGGCGCGCAGGTGGTTGAAACGCTGGCCCGGCTTCGCGCTGCCGGACGACTCGGCAACACGGTCGTGATCCACATCGGCACCAATGGCGAGGTCTCCGACGACACATTCTCAAAGATCATGGCGAACCTTCCGCCCGAGGAGGTGAAGTCCGTGTGGTTCCTCACCGTTCGCGCCGACCTGGGTTGGATCGACGGCAACAACCAGCGGATCCTCTCACTGCCGGGCAAGTACCCCAACGTGCATATCGGCTACTGGGGCGACCTCGTTCCGTCGGTACCCGGCATGTCCAAGGACGGCATCCACCTCAACACCGATGCCGCGAAGCAGGCCTACGCCGACCTGATCGCCGGATGGACCGGCGTGAAGTCAGGCGGATGACTGGCGAGCACCAAGTATCCAACCCCCGGCTACTGGAATTCGTCGGACCAGGGATTCTGCTCGATCACGACTGGAGTGTCGTCGGTCGCGTTCAGGCCCGGATCCGCTGCTCTCGGCATCGGTCGATCACGGACTTGGGCAAGCCCGCGTGGTGTGATCGAGAAGAACAGGGTGACCAGGGCGACGCCTCCCAGACCGGCGCCGAAGAAGAATGGAGCACGCAGGCCGAACTCTCGAGCCACGATGCCGCCCAGTGCCGCTCCGATCGAGATCGAGCCCCATACCAGCCATCGATAGACGCTGTTGACCCGACCGAACAGGCTCGGCGGCACGATTCGTTGGCGCAACGAGACCGTGACCGTGTTCCACACAGTCGTCCCGAAAGCCATTGCCACTGTTGCGATGGCGCTGACCCACAGACGTGGCCAGAAACCCTCGGCGAACATGCACAGCGTCCACAGAACGACCGTTGCATAGATGATCGAGAGCGGACCGAGCCTCTTCGTCAATCGTTCGGCGACCAACCCGCCGCCGACCGCGCCGACCGCGCCGATCGCTATCAGCGCGCCGTACCACCGATCGCTGAGGTGCAATAGATCTTGGGCAAAGAGCACGAAGATCGCTGCGGTCATCTGCATGCCGAGGACCGACAGACTGGCGGCCAGCGCCAGACCGCGCAGCACGCGATGGCCGGACAGCCAGCGAAGACCTTCTGCGATGTCCTCGCGGAGACGGTGCCGTGTATTGGAGCGCACAACAGGCGCGGCCGTAGCCGCTCGCAACGTCAGCACGAGCGCCGAGGCGATGGCGAAGCTTGCTGCGTCGAAACCAAACGGCAACCACATGGCGACGACGAAGAGGACGCTGCCGATCGGAGTTCCGACGAAGCTGTTGGCGGCAATCTCAGCTGCAAACCGGCGGCCGTTGGCCTTTTCTAAGACCTCGACAGGGACGATCGACGGGACCATTGCCTGCGATGCGTTGTCGAAGAAGACCTCGGCGACACCGAGGCAGCCGGCGGCAACCCACAACATCCAGACGTGGACGTTGTGTGACGCAACCGCAATCGCGAGCGCGGCCACCGTCGCCGCGCGAAACACGTCGGATCGAACCATGAGCAGCCGATGGTCGATCCGATCGACGATCGCCCCGATCGGTAACGACAGCAGTAGCCAAGGCAGGGCCGCCGCCACGCCGATGAACGAAATCGAGAGCTCGCTGCGGGTCAGACGCGAAGCGAGCAGCGGCAGAGCCACGATGAAGACCCCGTCGCCGAGGTTGGAGATCGTGCTCGCCGTCCACAAACGCCAGTACGCCGGCGAGAGCCGGGCCGTCACGTTAGTGGAGGTCACCGTGGGCCGCTCCGACCAGCAACATCGTGGCTTGCGAATATTTGTTCCGCATGTTCAGGCGACCTTAGTCGGTCAAGTGGGAAGGTCCCGGCGACGCACCTTGCCGGATGATGTGGTCGGCAGGCTCTGGACGACGCGAAGTTCGCGTGGTGCCATGTACGTCGGCAGTGATTCGCCGACCATTGAGCGGATCGATTCCAACGTCGGAGGAGTCGCTGGGTCGGCCGGCACGATCCAAGCAACGACGCGCTGACCCCACTCGATGTCTGCAACTCCGGCGACCGCAATCTCCCTCACGGAGGGGTGGGAGCTCAGCGCAGCCTCGACGACCGAAGGCCACACGTTCTCGCCACCGGTGATGATCATCTCGGTCTTCCTGCCGTGGACGATCAACCGCCCGTCGGCACCGATCTCGCCGAGGTCGCCGGTCGCAAACCAGCCATCGACGAGCGGACACACGCCATCGCGGTAGGTACGGAGCAGCATCGGACAGCGGATGCGGACCTCACCCCCCTCGTCGACACGCAGTTGGACTCCGTCGAGCGGATGCCCGTCGTAGACGATGCCGCTGCCCGTCTCGGTCATTCCATAGGTCGAGACGACGTTGTCCGGCAGAAGCGCGGGTGGGCGTGAGCCACCGAGAACCACACGGCGAAACAGTCGCGGGTCGATGCGCCGCAATGCGGTGGGAACCAAGGAAACCATGGTCGCGCCATCGATGGCCGCCGCTCTGACCGCCTTGGCGTCGAAGCCGTCATGAACGACAAGCCGCGCGTCAGTGATGATCGCACGCACCACGACCGACAGACCGCCAACGTGCGACAACGGCAGGCACGCCAGCCACGTGTCGTCGGACGTCACGCCGAGCCTGGCCGATGTGGCCAGCGCGGATGCAGAGACTGCATCGTGCGTCAGCACGACTCCGCGAGGTGTTCCCGTCGTCCCGCTCGTGGCCACGACCAGCGCGTCACCGCACTCGACTCCCGCACCGTCGAGGGCCCGCAAGCCGTCCTCGTCGATCACACGGTCGGGGGCGATCGACGAAAGCACCGCTCGGCGCGCGGGCGCGGGCAGTCGTCGATCGAGCGGAAATGCGGCATCGCCAGCGTCCCACACTCGCCGAAGCGCGTCGACGAAGCGGTCGCCGCCCGGCAAGTCGATCGCAACGAGGTGCGGCACGGTCAGAAGGCTACGGTGACGGCCGTGAATCGGTGGATACTCGGGGCTCGCCCGCGCACGCTTCCGGCTGCAGTGGTCCCTGTCGCGATCGGGGCCGGTGCCGCGGTCGGCGGTCCCTCACCGGTCTGGTGGCGGGGTGGCGCGGCGCTGATCGTCAGCCTCGCGCTGCAGATAGGCGTCAACTACTCCAACGACTACAGCGACGGGATTCGCGGCACCGACGACGTGCGGGTCGGCCCGATACGTCTGGTCGCGGGCGGGCTCGCTCGGCCCGGGCTGGTGAAGCGCGCCGCGTTCATCGCCTTCGGGGTTGCGGGTCTCGCCGGGCTCGTCCTCGCATTTGCGACCACGTGGTGGCTGATCGTGGTCGGTCTCGCAGCCATGCTCGCGGGGTGGGGCTATACCGGTGGGCCGAAACCGTACGGTTACCTCGGTCTGGGGGAGTTGTTCGTGTTCGTTTTCTTCGGACTGGTGGCAACGGTGGGAACGACGTACGTCCTGATCGAGAGCGTTCCCGCGCACAGCTGGATCGCCGGATGCGTGGCCGGGTTTCTCGCTTGCGCTCTCCTGGTTGTCAACAACCTGCGCGACATCCCCACCGATCGCACCTCGGGCAAGCGAACGTTGGCGGTGCGACTCGGCGACGCCCGAACGCGGTTGCTGTACGTCGGATGCATGGTCGCCGCAGCCGCCCTCGCCCTCGTCGTCGCCGTGACGTGGCGTGCATGGGCTGCTGTCGCGTTGGCCGGATTCGCTGTGTCGGTGCCACCCGTTCTGATGGTCAGGCGCGGCGCGCAAGGCAGGGAACTGATTCCGGTGCTTGCCGCGACCGCGCGCACGCAGTTGGTCGTCGGGTTGTTGCTGGCCGCCGGCTTGGCCCTTGGGCCAATCAGTACTTGAGCTCGGCCAGCCAGTCCACCAGAACTCTCGTGACCAGTTCAGGCTGTTGGAGATGGGCAGCGTGACCGGAGCCGGGTATCTCGACCGACCTGCCCTCCGGAACCGAGGCAGCGATCTGCCGACCGATCGCCGCGAACTTTGCGTCGAGCTCCCCGGCGATGGTCAAGACGGGCATGTTGATCTCGCGCAACCGCGGCCACAGCGAGCCCTGCGCCCCTGTCCCAGCGTGGCGCAGGCTGCTGGCCAACCCGTCCGCTGTGTTGCGGAGACGATCGGCGCGGCTTTCCTCGTCCAGCGTCAGGTCGGCGAAGAGCGGTTGCGCCAACCACTCGTCGGCAAAGGTCTCGACGCCGACATCGACGATGTGATCGGCGAGTTTGTTGTCGGCGGCTCGTCGCGCTGCTCGCTCGGATTCGTCGGCGATTCCCGGCGACGAGCCGATCACTGCGAGCCCGCGCACAAGGTGCGGGTACATCAGCGCGGCGTGCATGCACAACCTTCCACCGAGGCTGTAGCCGATGTAGACGGCCGCGCCGCACAGCGCCGTCAACATGTCCGCGCCGCGCCGCAGGTCTGCGCGCACGTTGGTGTTCTCCCCGTGACCGGGAACATCGACGACGACGGATTCGTAGCCGTCCGCAGCGAACAGCGCGGCAATCGGCTTCCACGAATTGGCGGTTTGGGTGAAGCCGTGCACGAAGACAAGCCGTGGGCCCTGGCCACACGTCCAGCCAGCGAGCCTTCCGGAGAGCGGGCGCCAGTCAGACATTCGCTGTGCGCTTGGCAACGACCCTGCGCAACACTTGCGCGAACGTCTCGGGGTCCTGCGCTCCCGGGACCATCCACTTCCCGTCGAACACGAACGTAGGCACTGCTGTGATCTCGAGTTGCCCTGCGGTTTGCAATTCGCCGCGCACGTCGGCAAGTCCTTCGTCGCTGTCGAGGAATGCCGACACGCGAGCAGGATCCAGACCAACCTCGCCGGCGCACTTCGCTAGAACATCCGGGTCGCCGATGTCGGCACCGTCGATGAAGTAAGCCTGCAACAGCCGCTCCTTCATCGCGATCTGATGTCCCGTCGCCTTGGCCAACCAGAGCAGTCGATGTGCCAGGAGCGTGTTGGCGCGCAGGGCGCGATCCATTCGGAAGTGAAGCCCGTTCTCGGCAGCTACGGCAGTGACGTGATCGATGATCTGCTGCGCCCGCTCTGGGCCACCGAACTTCTTTGCGTACGCCTCGATCACCGGTTGGGACTTGCCCGGCGATGCAGTCGGGTCGAGCTGGTACGGATGGAAGACGATGTCGATATCGATCTCGTCGGCAACCTCGGCGACAGCGAGCTCGAAGCGACGCTTACCGATGTAGCACCACGGGCAGACCACGTCTGACCAGATCTCGACCTCGACGTGGGGGCGCACATGCAGGATGATAGGCCCGTATCGTGACGATCATGACCCCGGCGCCTCAGGACGTGCAGGCCACGTTCTGCGCCACGTTGGTCGACGAGTGGGTACGTCACGGCTTGCGTACCGCCATCCTCGCCCCCGGTTCGCGGAGCACGCCGATGGCGCTGGCATTGGCCGACCGGTCGGATGTCGAGCTCCATGTTTTTCACGACGAACGGTCGGCGTCGTTCGCCGCGCTCGGCGTGGCGTTGGCGAGCGGCGTGCCGGCGGCGTTGCTGTGCACAAGCGGTACTGCTGCCACTCACTTTCACGCCGCGGTTGTCGAGGCTCATCAGTCGGGCGTGCCGATGTTGGTGCTCACCGCCGATCGTCCGCCTGAGTTGCATGGTGTCGGCGCGCCGCAGACCATCGAGCAGGCCAACCTGTATGGCGGCGCGGTGCGGTGGTTCCACGAACCGGGCGTCGCCCGCGACGACGAACGTTCGACATGGCGATCGATCGGATCCCTTGCTTGGCGTCGAGCGACCGGCGATCTGCCGGGTCCGGTGCATCTGAACTTGCCTTTTCGTGAACCGTTGGTGGGTGTCGCGGGGGAGCTGCCCGACGCGGAGCTCATCGAGCTGACTTCGCCGCCGCTCGTTGGCGTCGACGATTTGGTCGCGCTGCTCGACACGCCTCGCGCTGTGATCGTGGCGGGCAGCGGTGTCGACGAGCCGCACCTGGTGCGTGCCTTGGCCGATGCGACGGGTTGGCCGGTGCTTGCTGATCCACTGTCGAAGTGTCAGACGCTCGAGGCGGCCGTCATTCGCTTCGATGCTGTGCTGCGCCATCCGGCGTTCGCCGACGCCCACCGTCCGACAGCGGTCCTCCAACTGGGGATGCCGCCGGCGTCGAAGGTGTTGGCGCAGTGGCTCGCCGGTTCCGGTGCCCATGTCGTCGCCGTCTCGCCGGTGGGGCTTGTCTCCGATCCCAACCTGCTCGGTGCACGACAGGTCCAAGCGCCCATCGGTGCGCTGTGCGCCCACCTGGCAGCGGTGCTCCCCGATCAGCAACGCGGCGACTGGCTGGCCGAGTGGCTCGAGGCTGATCACATCGCTCGGTCAGTGCTCGACGCAGAACTCGACGCCGAAAAGACTCTTTCGGAACCCGGCGTTGCCCACGCGATCTTGGCCGCTGTTCCCGCCGGAGGTCATCTCGTCGTTGCCTCGTCGATGCCAGTGCGCGATCTCGAATGGTTCGGCGCGCCACGAGACGACATCACGGTCCATGCCAATCGCGGCGCCAACGGGATCGACGGCGTCATGGCGACGGCCATCGGGGTCGCCATCGGGAGTGCACGGCCCACTGCGGTTCTGCTCGGCGACGTTGCGTTCTGTCATGACATGTCGTCGTTGACCGGCCTCGGCTCGCGCGGTCTCGATCTGACGATCGTCGTCACCGACAACGACGGGGGTGCGATCTTCTCGTTTCTTCCTCAAGCAACGACTCTGCCGGCTGAACGGTTCGAGCTGTTGTTCGGTACGCCACACGGAACCGACATCGTCGAAGTTGCCCGGGCGCTGTGTCTTCGCGCCTACGTGGCCGAGACAGCGACCGAGCTGGCCGCGGCGTTTGACGAACCCGACACGTGCGTCGTGCGCATCGCGTCCGACCGCCGCGACAACGTCGAAGTCCACGCGTCGCTGAATGCAGCTGTGGTCAATGCGCTCGGCTGACTACGGTCGCACGATCGCCGACAACATCGCCTGAAACTTGGCCTGGGTTTCCGCCAACTCGGCCAGCGGCTCGCTGTCTGCGACGATTCCTCCGCCGGCGACAAGTCGAGCGCTGCGGCGATCGGCTGAGAACTCGGCACAACGCAGCGCAACCGCCCACGTACCGTCGCCGGCAGCGTCGACCCATCCAACCGACCCCGCGTAGCGACCACGCTCGAAGCCCTCGACCTCGTCGATCAGCGCCAACGCTTCCGCCCGAGGGAACCCGCCGACCGCTGGCGTGGGTGCCAGCGCGCGGACGAGCTCCAGCACGTTTGGTCGCGGATCCGAGAGATGTCCCTCCATATGGGTCCCGAGGTGTTGCACGTTGGCGACTGCCACGATCGAAGGTTCGGGCTCCCAGTCGAGGTAGCTGCACCAAGGCAGCAAGGTGTCGTGAATCATGTCGATCACCACTCGATGCTCGGTCTGGTTCTTCGCACTCGCCAGTAGCTCGGCGGCTGCTTTTCGATCGGTCTCCGGATCTCCGGTCCGAGGCGTGGTACCCGCAAAGGGGTGAGCAGTCACGGTGTTGCCCTGCACGGCTACGAGCTGCTCAGGCATCGCGCCAACAAAACCGTCGATCGAATATCGGTAGCTCGACCCGAACGACATCCGCAGCCTCACCAGCACGGCATGGATGTCGATCGGCTCGTCGCTGCTGACTCGTATTTCTCTGGCGATCACGGCTTTGGTCAAGCGACCATCGCGCACCGCGTCGCGTGCCGCGCCAACTGCGCGGAGGTAGTGGTTCACCGGAGTCAGCGGCTCGGTGGTGAAGCTCTGGGCCCGTGGTTGGGGCCGGCTCGGCGTGTCGAGATCGGCCTCTACGTCGTCAATCGTGGTGACCCAACGACGCCCATCCGCAGCCTTCACGACGGCCATTGCCGGCACGATCAACTCGCACGGCGACCCCGGCTTGAACGGCACGACACCCATTGCAAGTGGCCTGGCGCCATTCGCCTGGTCGTCGTGTTCGATGGCCGAGAGAAACTGGGGGACGTCATCGACAGGGACCCGTGCGGCGACTCCGCGCCCGGCTACTCCAACACCATCGCGGACGAAGAGATAGCCGTCGCCGCGCGCGATGTCGTTGAGATCGACCTCACGGTCGAGCGGTCGGCTGACGGCCCGCACGAAACCTCAGCTCCGGGTGCCGAGAAGCAGCTGAGTGAGCCCGCCGGACAGTTGCAGGTGCTTCACCTCGGTGAATCCGGCGTCGCGCAGGTCGGAGAGCATCCGCTGTGGGGACGGCAGGTAGGCGACACTCTTCGGCAGGTAGCGATACGCCGCACCATCGCTGAGCAGGCCGCCGATCTTCGGGACCACCTTGCCGAAGTAGAGGTTGTTGCCGGATCGGATCAGCTTGTTGCGCGGCACGCCGACATCGAGCAGCGCGATACGTCCGCGGGGACGCACGACGCGCCCCAACTCCTCGAAGAACCGGGGAAGCTCGACGAGATTGCGCAAGGCGAAGCCACATGTGGCGCCATCGACGGAACCATCCGGCAGCGGCAGCCGCAAGATGTCGGCTTGTACGCGTGGCGCGCCGCTGCGATCTGCTGTGAGCATTCCGAAGCTGAGATCGAACGACAGTGGTCGGTGACCCGCGCGAGCAAGGTCAACGCAAAGATCGCCCGTGCCGCTGGCCAGATCGATGACAGTGCTGCCCACACGAAGCCCCAGCAACTTGACAGTCTTTCGGCGCCAGCGCACGTCGAGACGGAACGTCATGATCCGGTTGACCAGGTCGTACCGCGGGGCAATCGCGTCGAACATCTGGCGAACCGCCGCCACCTTCTCATCACCTTGCGGCAACGCTTCGTTGTCCCACGCTCTTTTGCTCACGACACCGAAGGCTAACGAGTGTTTGTGGCCACCCCGGATGGGCTTGATGTCAATCGGTCAACGCATCTGGATCACATTACCGGTGACCATCCGCGCCTCATCCGTGCACAGCCACGCGATCACCGCCGCGACATCGTCGGGATCGGCGACGTGAATGTGCTCGCGGCTCGTGGCCGCGAATTCGCGCACCGCGTCGTTGACCCAGCCGGAGTCCGTGATCGGCGGGTGCACCATGTTTGCCGTCACACCGTGACGACCGAGCTCGGTTGCCGCGGCCATGGTGTAGTTCACCAGCGCCATCTTCGCTGCGCCGTAGGTGACCTCCGAAGGAAATCCGTTCGGCCCTCCCGACGTCAGGCCGACGATGCGACCCCACGTGGCGTTTCGTGCGATGTGCCGGCGGGCAAACTCGGCGATCATGAGGGCTCCACCGCGGGCATCGACTCCGAACGTGCGGTCGAACAGTTCGGCCGTCATCTCGGGCGTAGTCCGACCGGCCGGGTTGGGCGCGTCCCCGACGAACGAGTCGCCGGACGTCCAACCGGTCGCGTTGTTGATCACGATGTCGACGGGGCCGAACTCGGCCTCGGCCCGATCGAACAACTGCACCGGCGTGGTCGCGTCGAGTAGGTCCGCCTCGACAGCAACTGCCCGACCGCCCGAAGCGGTGATCCGCTCGATGACCTCATCGCCTGATCGCATCCGATTCTGCTGGTAACGCTCAGGCGTGGCCGGCTCGTCGAGTACGCGCCCGCGCAGGTAAGCGACTACGACGGCGGTGCCATCGGCAGCAAATCGTTCGGCCGTGGCAGCGCCTATTCCATGGTTGGCGCCCGTGACGATCGCGACGTGCTTCACGAACTATTCGTAGCTGCGGTAGATGGTCTCGGCGACGCAACTGGGCTTCGCCGCACCCTCGCATTCGAAGGTCAGTTCGTAAGTCGATTGAACGCCGCCGGCGATGTCTTCCACGCCGAGCAGTTTGACACCCAGTCGCAGGTTGGCTCCCACGGGTACCGGCGACATGAATCGCACCCTGTTGCAGCCATAGTTGACCCCCATCTTGAAACCCGTGGTCTGCACCACCATCGGCAGCAGTACCGGCGCCAGCGACAGCGTGAGATACCCGTGGGCGATCGGCCCGCCGAACGGGCTTTCCTTCTTGGCCCGTTCGGGATCGACGTGGATCCACTGGAAATCGCCAGTGGCCTCGGCGAACTGGTCGACCCGTTCCTGCGTGATCTCCATCCAGTCGCTGTAACCGAGGTGCTCGCCGACGACCCGCTTGAGACCAGCGGAACCTTGAATGATGCGTGCTGACATGGTGCGAGCATTGCAGTCCCCGCGGCGTACGGTGAAGTCGTGTCGGACCGCTTGCTTCGCGCTCTGCTGTTGCCCCTTCGCTTGACCAGGAGCACGGCACGCCTGCTACGAAGTGCCCTCATGGCTGACTACCTGACTGCTTATTCGATCGCTCAGCCCGAGAAGCTCGCAGTGATCGACGACCGCCCCGACGGAACGTTCACCACGCTCACGTACAGCCAACTCAACGCACAGGCCAACCGGCTGGCCAACGTCCTGCTCGATATCGGTGCCCGTCCTGGTGACAAGGTCGTGTGGTGTGGTCAGAACTCTCCCGGCGTCGTCGTACTCATCAATGCCGCCCGAAAGTTGGGTGTTACAGCGGTGCCGCTCAACTATCGGCTCAGCGACGAAGAGGCCACGTATGTCGCAGATCATTGCGACGCAACGATCGTCTTCGTCGATGCCGAGTCGGCTCCGATCTTCGAACGCATTCGTGGCCGACTGCCCAAGGTCACGCACTTCTTGGTGTTCGCCGGCCGGGTGCCGGACGGGATGACCGACGCCGACGCCGCAATCAGCGCCGCCTCGTCCAGCGAGCCCGCGGTTCCGACTTCGACCGAGGCCGGGGCCACGATGATCTACACGAGCGGCACGACGGGTAAGCCGAAGGGTGCGTTCCGAAGTGCGGCGTCGAACCCGGCACAGATCGGGGCGATGTTGGTGCACGTCGGGTACGCACCGACCGACGTGTACATCACGACCGGGCCGCTCTATCACAGCGGACCTGGCGGGTTCATGACGATCGCTCAGGCGCTTGGTCAGACGGTGGTCTTGCAGCGCAGGTTCGATCCCGAGGACTGGCTTCGGCTCGTGTCGACCCACAGGGTCACCTCGACGTTCAGCGCGCCAACACCGATCCGAATGGTGTGCAACCTGCCGCACGACGTCAAGGCTCGTTACGACGTGTTGTCGATGAAACGGATGATTGCCAACGCTGCGCCATGGAGCTTCACCCTCAAGCAGATGTACCTCGCCGATTTCCCGGCCGATTCGCTCTTCGAGGTCTACGGCTCGACAGAGCTCGGTGTCAACACGATCCTCCGTCCCGAGGACCAGTTGCGAAAGCCGGGCTCATGCGGCAAGCCGGCACCAATGGTGGAGATCAAGTTGTTCGACGACGACGGCAACGAGGTCAGCGGTACGGGGCCCGAACACACCGGCGAGCTCTTCGTGAAGAGCCCCAGCGTGTTCGCCGACTACTACAAGCAGCACGATCAGTTCCTCAAAGATCAACGTGATGGGTATCAGACCGTTGGCGACATCGCCTATCGCGACGACGAGGGTTACTACTACATCTGCGATCGAAAGAAAGACATGATCATCAGTGGTGGCATGAACATCTATCCCGCTGAGATCGAGGCTGCTCTGGAGATCCACCCCGACGTCCTCGAGGTCGCGGTGTTCGGTGTGCCGAGCGATGAGTGGGGCGAGTCCGTACATGCGGTCGTCGTTGTCCGAGAAGGGGCGTCGTTGACGGAGGACCAGGTGATCGCCCATTCCCGCGAGTACCTGGCCGGCTACAAGACCCCCCGGTCGGTGAGTTGGAGCGCCGAGCTACCGAAAACCGGAAGCGGGAAGATCCTGAAGCGCGATCTGCGCGCACCGTTCTGGGCCGGTCGGGCCAGCCAGGTCTGAGGCCAGCACCGTCTGACTAGTAGCCGAGCCGTTCCACGCGATCCGGTCGACGTTGCCAATCCTTGTCGACCTTGACGAACAGCTCCAGGTACGCGCCCTCCGGCAATTGGGCGCGGGCGAGCTTGCCGACTTCTTTCAGCACGGCACCGCCCTTGCCGATGACCATGCCCTTCTGGCTTTCGCGCTCGACGATGATCTCGACGCGGATCCGCGGCCATTCCCATTCGGTCACCCGCGTGGCGATGCTGTAGGGAAGTTCGTCGTGGGTGACGGCAAGTAGTTGCTCGCGGACGAGCTCGGCAACCCACGTCTCTTCCGGTTGGTCGCTGACCGTGTCGTCGGGAAAGTACAGGGGACCTTCGGGCATCAGCGCAGTGAGATGGGCGATCAATGCCGGAATGCCCTCACCAGTCCTGGCCGAAACAGGGAAGTAGTCGGACGCGCCGAGTGATGAAGCCGCGCTGAGCTGACCGATCACGCGGTCTTTGCTGACGGCATCGATCTTGTTGACGATCACGATCGAGGTCGGCAGGTCGAGGTGCCCGGCGACCCATTGATCACCAGTCCCGAATGGCTTGGTCGCGTCGATGACCAGGCACACGACGTCGACATCGCTGACGCTGTCGAGCGCGGTTGCATTGACACGTCTACCGAGAGCGGTGACCGGCTTGTGCAACCCCGGCGTATCGACGAACACGACTTGCGCCTCGGCTGTCGACAGGATGCCGCGGACCCGCGTTCTCGTGGTCTGCGGCTTGTCGCTGACGATCGAGACCTTGCGGCCGCACATTGCGTTGACCAGCGTCGACTTGCCGACGTTGGGACGTCCGATGAGTGTGACGAAACCGCTGCGCACGATCAGACGACCGTCGTCTCGATCGCGACGGTGGTCGTGGTGGTCGTCGTGGCCGTTGGTGGGTTCAGCAGTTCCTGGTAGTCGCGGCGGGCCAAGGGATCAGTGCCGTTGCTGAGGCCACCGCCCGGCCCGCGCGGAACCTGGAGCGGCGATCCGCTTTGAACGAACAGCACCTGTCCAATCCCTCCCACTTCGGTGACCGTCAGAACGATTTGACCGATGGCCAGCAGCTGATCCTCCGGCGGTGTCCGCTCGAAGAAGCCCGGTGGTAGCTCGATCGTCGCCACCCCTGACCCATCTTCGGTCGATTTGATCAAAGCCTTGTCCTTCGTCGGGACCGCTGAGCGAATGCCGACGCCGGGATCGCCCGCCGGTGGACCTTCCTGCAGTGCTGTCAACACGGAGTTTGTCGTTGGTGGTTTGGCCAGAGCACGCGGATAGCCCTTCAGCTGCCCACCGCTGATGAAGTACAGCGTCACGTCCTCGGTGGCGATGGTTGTCGCCGGATCGACCACCGTTGTGGTCGTCGTCGGCACCAGGGTCGTGGGAGGTGTGGTCGACGTCGACGTCGGGGGGATGGTGTCGCCGAGCTGACGGAGGTCCTTGTCCTGGATGGTGCTGATCTGGCCCTTGTCGGGAATACCACACGCGACCAGGAGTGCAACGAGGATGAGGATGAGCGCGCCGATTCGTCTGAGCATCACACCACCTCGGGGAAGCTCACTTTGAAGCGGGCCCCGCCTCCCGGGCGATCCTCGACCCATGCCTCGCCCCCATGGGCATGGGCATGCTCGGCGACGAGTGCCAGCCCGAGACCCGTGCCGACGCGATTCCGCGCTGCGCTGCCGCGGGCAAAGCGCTCGAAGATCCGTGCCCGTTCGCCCCGTGCAACTCCGGGGCCGACGTCATCGACGGCGAGGGCGATCCCATGGCGGCCGTGTGGCTCGACCTTGACTCGAGACGGACCGCCAGCGTGCTCTCGCGCGTTTTCGAGCAGGTTGGCGAGGATGCGCTCGAACCGCAACTTGTCGACGCGCACGGTCCTCGGCACCTTCGGCTCGATCTCGATTGGCGTCTCGCCGAACCCGTACCGCTGAGCGATTCGCGAGACGAGTTCCTCGACGTCGACCTCCTCGCGGATCAGCTCGGTCGAGCCGGCATCGATGCGAGAGAGCTCCAGCAGGTCCATCACCATCTGATCGAATCGTCGAACCTGGCCGACCACGACGTCGAGCGCCTGCTGGGTGCGGTCAGGCAGATCAGCTCGTCGACCATCGAGCACTTCGACTGCGGCTGTCAACGCGGTGATCGGCGATCGCAGTTCGTGGCTGACGTCGGAGGCGAATCGAGCTTCGCGCTCGAACCTGGTCTGCACTGCGTCTGCCATCTCGTTGAAGGATTGGGCCAACCTGGCGAGATCGGGGTCCGATTCCGGTGCCATCCTCGCGTCGAAACCTCCCGAGGCGATCTCGCCGGCAGTAGTGGCGACTCGCGAGATCGGACGCAAGAGGCGGCGGCTGGTCGACCAACCGAGCGCTCCGGCAAAGATCGTCGTGACCGCAGCACCGATGCCGAGCGCGGTGCCGATAGCTCGCAGGGCACGGTCGGTGTCTCTCAGCGGAACGGCCTCGTAGTACTGGGCGTTTGCAGCCGGGATGTTGAGACCGACCGCCATGTACGGGTCACCTCGGACGCTGAATCGCTTTGTGGCGCTCCCTCCCACGGCGACGAATTGCACGAGGTCAGCGGGATATGCGGTCCCGGGAAAGGCGGCGTTCGAGGTCAACGGATCCTTGCCGGCGACGGTGAGGAGTGCGAAGCCCTCGCTGCTCCGCTTCAGGCTCTTGACCAGGTCGCCGACCTGGCCCTCGGGTGGCGGCGGAATCTGCAGCAGCGTGGCACGCACCGAAGTCGCGTTGGATACGGCCTGGGTGAGGATGACCTGGGACCGTTGATCGACGAGGAAGCTGCGAGCGACGCCGTAGGTGACGACCGCCAGCGCAAGGCTGGCGACGAGCGCGGTCAAGCTGAAGAACAGCGTCACGCGGGTGCGCAGACGTAACGAACGTCGTTGGCGATCGGCCACGGGCACAGTGTGCCAGGGGAAGGGTCAGGCAGCGACGCTGACCAGCGGTATGGCTTGCTCTTCGGTCTGCAGCACCGGCGCCAGCGTGTCGAGGTCGGCGAGGATCAGTTCGCTGCGCAGCATCAGCTCGGTGCAGACGAAGACCAGTTGTTGGCCACGCTCCGAGCAGGTTCGGGCGACGTCGCGCAGGGCATCGAGGCCGACTTCGGCGATCAACGAAACACCCGACAGGTTGATGACCAGGCCGTACGACTGCGGACCGATCAAGCACGTGCTGCGAATGGAGCTCGCCTGCTCTCGGTTGACGATCGGCCCAGCCACGGAGATCATGGTCAGGTGTCGTGAGGCATCCGTGTGCGCTGTGAGGATCGGTGTCAACACTTGCAGGCTCCTACTTTTACGGACTCACCGTGGCGGTTGGATGAGACTGGGAGCAAGACTCTCTCAAGAGACCCGCTCAAGAAGGACGTGTACCCGCACGCTTTCGCGCTGCCGGTGGAGTACCAGGGGGAGGTAGGTACCCCACCGGGGCAGCGTGAACAGTGGTTATCGTGACGGACCAATGTGACAGGACAACGCGACGTCTGTGCGTTTTCTGTAACAGAATGACCACTGGCAGTAAGTTTGACGAGAGTAGGTTCGCTAGGTGCACTCCCTGTTGTTCATCGAGGACGACGATGCAATTCGGCTGGCGCTGAGCCTGGCCCTCGAGGACGAGGGCTACGAGGTTCGCCAGGCCGAAGACGGCAGGTCGGGGCTGGCTGCCTTCGCTGAGAGGGAGCCTGACCTCGTACTACTCGACCTCCGTCTACCCGACATGAGCGGTTTCGAGGTTTGCCGCAACCTCCGCGCGACCAGCATCGTGCCCATCATCATCGTCACCGCTCAGGCCGACACGTACGACCTGGTGGCCGGGCTGGAGGCCGGCGCTGACGACTACGTCACCAAACCGGTCGTCCCGAAGGAGCTGGCGGCCCGGATCCGGGCCGCCCTGCGTCGTGTTCACCTGCACGATGTGCCCTCGTTCATCCCGGCCAGCCGCTTCGGCGACGTCGAACTACGCCGCCAACAGGGCATTGCCCTGAAAGCCGGGCGCGAACTGAGCCTGACCAAGACCGAGTTCCGCCTCCTGTGCGAGTTCGCCGACCACGTCGGGATGGTGCTCTCGCGCGATCAGCTTCTGGAACGGGTGTGGGGATACGAGTATCTCGGCGACAGCCGGTTGGTCGACGCCCACGTGCGCAGGTTGCGAGTCAAGATCGAGGATCAGCCCGACGAGCCGAAGCTGATCGTCACAGCTCGTGGCATCGGCTACCGCCTGTTGCCGTGACCTTAACAACGTTCACGTTTGGGCCAGACGCGGCTGCGCAGGTACTCCCCGAGGCCTTTCGCCTGGCTGTCGAAGGCAGTGCTGGAGGCGACACCTTGCCCCAGATAGCCGACGATAACGAAGTTGAGGGCGAACATGTTCGGTAGCTCGTAGCGGCGCACCTCGAGACCGGCGGCCTCGGGAATCAACTCCGGGATCACTTCGGCCGTCAGGAATCTCTCGAGCCATGCATACCCGCCCGCGTCGGTAGCCCACACACCGACGTTGGCGTTTCCACCCTTGTCTCCTGAGCGTGTCCCGAAGTACCGGCCCAGCGACTCGCCCGGTTGGGGTCCCATCGGTGCGGCATCGTCGAGGAACTCGGGCCCGGTAGTGGACGAACTACTTGCGACGGACGTCGCCGATTCGATCGGAACTCGGGTCCCGTCGGCCAGCACCACCGCTTGATGAACCTCTTCGTTGGCGACCAGAGCAGGCCAGTAGACTCCGAATTGCTGTGCTTCGGTCGGCGGAGTCGAAATGAAGAACCCCGGGTAGTTCGCCAACGCCAGCTCGACGGCTGCGGCGGAGAAGGCCCGGCCGACAACGCGTTCATCGGCAGACTTGACCGTCACGTGCAACTTACCCGACGAAGCCTCTTGGCCGATGGCAGTCGCCGGCGCTTCGACAAACCGCACGTCGACCTCGTCGAATCGCTCTTTGCCACCCAGCCGGGCGAACAACGCAGACTCTGCCCACTCCGCCTTCTGGCGCTGGTTCGATCCCGTCAGCACGAACGTCATCCGATTGCGAAAGCCGCCCTCGTAGTTGATGCACACCTTCGTGGTCGCAGGGGCGGGGAGGCCTCGCGTGCCACGGACTCGAACTCGGTCCTGCCCGTCGTCGTCGAGATGAATCGAGCCGAAGTCTGCGATCACATCGGGATTGAGGTACTGGGGTCCACTGATCTCGTACAGCAGTTGCGCTGTGACGGTTCCGACACTGACCAGTCCACCGGTTCCCGGGTGCTTGGTGATCACGCACGACCCGTCGCGGTCGATCTCGGCGAGTGGAAAGCCGGGCGGTTTCGTGAGGTCGGGGATCTGCTCGAAGAAGCAGTAGTTCCCCCCGGTCGTCTGTGCGCCGCATTCGATGACGTGACCGGCGACAACGGCCCCGGCCAGGCGATCGCAGTCATCCCTCGACCAGTCCCACCACCACGCAGCGGGACCCACCACCAAGGAAGCGTCGGTGACACGCGGACAGACCACGACGTCGGCACCGGCGGCGAGGGCGGCGGCGATTCCCCATCCGCCGAGATACGCGTTCGCCGAAACAGCGGTTCGCGTGAACGGCTGGCTGGTGTCGAGGTTGGCCAGCTGCGGCCGCAGTCCATCGATCCGAGGCATCAGGTCATCGCCTTCGATGTGGGCAACGTTGACCGAGAAGCCCGATCGATCAGCGATCTGACGAACCCGGTCAGCGCAACCGGCTGGGTTGAGGCCGCCGGCATTGCTGACGATCTTGATCCCTCGCTCCACGCACGTGCCGAGCACCTGTTCCATCTGTGTGAGGAAGGTCGACGCGTAGCCGAGCTCGCTGTTGCGATCCCGCTGCTTGTGCAGGATCAGCATGGTCAGTTCCGCCAGCCAGTCGCCCGTCAGCACGTCGATGTCGCCGCCTTCGACCATCTCCTGTGCAGCCGAGATGCGGTCGCCGAAGAATCCGCTGCAGTTGGCGATGCGGACGGGCCGATCGCGAGTCACGTCGAGTCGATCCTGACCAGAGGCTGGTCGGAGTCCACCTGTTGGCCGGCGCGGACGAAGACTTCGGCGACCGTGCCGGCTACCGGTGAGACGACCTGATGCTCCATCTTCATTGCCTCCATCGCGAGGAGTGGCTGGCCGGCAACCACGACGTCGCCAACGCTCACATCGACACGCAGGATCGATCCGGGCATCGGCGCCACCGTCGAACCCGCCCTACCGGCATCGTCGGGTGGTGCGTAACGAGGAGGTACCTGGAACCGGTACAGACCGCGTGCGACGAAGACCACGTCGCCCACGATCTCGGTTTCGATGAGGTTCAACGCTGGCTGCCGGGCGTCGCCGAATGCGAGGTCGTCGACCAGAACTTCGGCGATCTTGCCGGTGCGGTCGTAGCGATATCGCACATCGTGGGCTCCGACACGAACGTGCTGGAGCTGGCTCTGATTGTTGCGCCAACCGGGAGGGACGTGTCGCGACGCGGTGCGTCGCGAGCGAGCCCACGCGAGCGCGGCGGCGGCGACCACGGCCGGGTCCGCCTCGAGAGGGGATGGCGGGTTGCGGTCAAGCCATCCGGTGTCGATCTCGTGCCATTGATCGGCCAACTGTGGGAGCAGACCAAGCAGCTGGCCACGGTTGGTGATCGGTCCGATGAGTCGGGCCTGCGTCATGGCCCGCTGCAGCTTGTTGATCGCCCCTGCGCGTGTTGGTGCGTGGGCAATGACCTTGGCGATCATCGAGTCGTAGTACGGGCTGACCACCGATCCGTTGGCCACTCCGCTGTCAACGCGAACGCCCTCGATCTGCGGGAATTCGATGTGTCGAATGGTCCCAGAGCTGGGGAGGTACCCGTTGTCGGGATCCTCGGCGCACAGCCTCACTTCGATGGCATGACCAGTGATCGTCGGACGAAGCGCCGCCTCGGGCAGGGGATGGCCGATGGCCACCTCCAGCTGCAGCTCGACCAGGTCGAGACCGGTGACCATCTCGGTTACGGGATGCTCGACCTGCAGCCGCGTGTTCATCTCCAGGAACGCGAACTGACCCTTGCCGTCCACGAGGAACTCGACGGTGCCTGCACCCACGTATCCCACGGCTCGAGCTGCCGCCACCGCGGCAGCGCTCATCTCGGCTCGCAGGGCTTCGTCGACGGCTGGAGACGGAGATTCCTCGATGATCTTCTGGTGCCGGCGCTGCACGGTGCAGTCGCGCTCGAACAGCGAGACCGTGTTGTCGTGCTGGTCTGCGAACACTTGTATCTCGATGTGCCGCCCGCCTTCGACGAACCGCTCGACGAAGACGGTGCCGTCGCCGAAAGCAGCGGCGGCCTCTCGTTCGGCCGATGCCACTGCATCGTCGAGCTCGTCGAGATCGCGGACGATGCGCATGCCGCGACCCCCGCCTCCCGCCGATGCCTTCACCAGCGCAGGTACGCCGATCTCGGCGAGCGACTCGACGGTGCTGTCGGGCAGCACCGGCACCCCCGCCGCACGCATCAAACGCTTGGCCTCGATCTTGGAACCCATCGCGCTGATCGCGGCGGCCGGGGGGCCGATCCAGATCAACCCGGCATCGACCACGGCCTGGGCGAACGCGGCATTCTCGCTGAGGAACCCGTAGCCCGGATGGATCGCCTCACATCCGCCGGCGAGTGCAGCGGCAATCAACAGGTCACCGCGTAGATACGTGTCGGCGGGCGCCTTGCCTGCAAGCGGACAGGCGATGTCCGCCTCGGTCACGTACGGGGCATTGACGTCCGCGTCGCTGAACACCGCGACCGTACCGATCCCCAGCCTTCTGCATGTGCGGATGATGCGGCTGGCGATCTCGCCGCGATTGGCAATGAGAACTCGGTTGATCACGGCATCAAATCCGGTACACGCCGTACCCACGCGTGCCTTCGATGGGCTGGTTGTCGATCACACTCAGGCACATGCCGAGAACGGTGCGCGTGTCGCGCGGATCGATGATTCCGTCGTCGTACACCCGTCCGGTCATGAACAGGGCCAGCGATTCACGCTCGATCTGCTCCTCGACCTGCTTGCGCAACGCCTCGTCAGCCACCTCGTCGAACGGCCGTCCCAGCGACGCTGCCGACTGCTTGGCGACGATCGACAACACACCCGCCAGCTGTTGGGGGCCCATCACCGCGGTTTTGGCGTTGGGCCAGGCGAACAGGAACCGAGGGCCGAAGGCGCGGCCGCACATCCCGTAGTTCCCGGCGCCGTACGAAGCTGCCATGTGAATGGTGAGATGCGGCACCTTGCTGTTGGTCACGGCGTTGATCATCTTGGCGCCGTCCTTGATGATCCCGCGTTGCTCGAAGTCCTTGCCGACCATGTAGCCGGTGGTGTTCTGCAAGAACACGAGGGGCGTATCGACCTGGTTGGCCAGTTGGATGAACTGCGTCGCCTTGTGCGCCTCTTCGCTGAACAGCACACCACGATGGTTGGCCAGAATGCCGATGGGATAGCCGTGCAGCTCGGCAAACCCGGTGACCAGCGACGAGCCGTACAGCGGTTTGAACTCGTCGAAATCGCTGTCGTCGACGAGCCGGGCGATGACGTCGCGAGGGTCGAACGGCAGCTTCGGATCGACCGACGGAATGCCGAGCAGATGCTCGGGATCGACCCTCGGAGGCTTGCCCGGCCCGCGTGTTCCGGGCCCGCGTTTGCGTTGGTTCAGCCGGCGCACGATCTGGCGCCCGAGACGGATGCCGTCGAGCTCGTCGACCGCGAAGTAGTCGGCAAGACCACTGATTCGTGCGTGCATCTCCGCACCGCCGAGCGACTCGTCGTCGCTCTCCTCGCCGGTGGCCATCTTGACCAGCGGCGGACCGCCGAGAAACACCTTCGATCGCTTCTCGATCATCACGATGTAATCACTCATGCCTGGCACGTATGCGCCGCCGGCGGTGGAGTTGCCGAACACGACCGCGACAGTGGGAATGCCTTCTGCCGACAGCTGGGTGATGTCGTGGAAGGCCTGGCCACCTGGGATGAAGATGTCACTCTGTGTCGGCAGATCGGCACCACCGGATTCGACGAGGTTGATGACCGGCAGACGATTCTGTCGGGCGATCTCGTATGCACGCAGCGATTTGCGCATCGTGATGGGGTTGGTGGTGCCGCCGCGGACGGTTGGGTCGTTGGCCATGATCAGGCACTCGGTGCCCTCGACCACACCGATGCCAGTGACAACGCCCGCTCCAACTGGGAAGTCAGTACCCCATGCTGCGAGAGGTGAGAGCTCGAGGAAGGGCGACTCGACATCGAGGAGCGCTTCGACGCGCTCGCGCGCCAGCAACTTGTCGCGCTGTCGGTGCCGTTCGACGTACTTCGGCCCGCCACCGCCGTTGACGACGGCCAGTTGTTCGTCGTGTTTCGTCAACTGGGCGATCATCGCCTCGCGATTGGCACGGAAGGTGTCGCTGTCGGGGATGACCCTGTCCGGGAGGATCGTCACTTCGCCCACCTCGGAGCCCGCTTCTCGGCGAACGCGACCATGCCCTCTCGACCTTCTTCACTCGTGAACATCGATTCCGACATGGCTTGCAGTTCGGCCATGGTGTGGTGCCCGCGCAGCAGAGCTTTCGTCGCGGCAAGTGCGCGGGGACCGCCGAGGAGCAGCTGTTGTGTGAGGTGGGCGACTGTGGCCGCGACATCGTGCGTGACGTGGGTGACCAGTCCCATCTCGAGTGCAGCGGCGGCGTCGAACGCTTCGCCCGTGAGGTACGGCGCCGCCAGCTTCGACCAGCCGCAACGTTGCAGGACCGGGTGGCTGACGATCGCCGGGGCAACCCCGATGCGGACTTCGGTGAACGCAAACGTGACCGAGGAGTTGACGACCACGAGGTCGCACGCCGCCATCAACCCGATTCCCCCGGCACGCACGGGCCCGTCGACCGCGGCGACGACGGGCGCCGACATCAGACCGATGCGCTCTATCGCCTGGACGAACGGGGTCGAATCGACCTTGCCAGTCGCCCGTTCTTTCAGGTCAGCCCCTGCGCAGAAGACGGGGGCGGTGTGGGTGAGCACGATCACGCGGGCGCCGGCCTGCTCAGCGGCATCGAACGACTCGTGAAGATCCGCGAGCAACTGTTGCGACAGGGCATTGCGGTTGGCGGGGGAGTCGAGGGTGATCGTGGCGACCCCATCGATCACCGCGACGTTGACGAGTTGCCCCACGGCGGCCGACTGTAACCGCCTATGCGGTGATCTCCCGAAGAAACGACTCGACCTCGGCGCGTACGCGGGTGCGGCGCATCGGGGGCAGGGCGTTGACGACCTGCCACCGATAACTCGCCTTGCCGAGTCGTGGATCGAAGACCGCGACCACCCCGCGATCCGTCGCGTTGCGGATGAGACGTCCGGTCGCCTGGGCGAGCAGCATCGCCGCACGCGGTAGATCGATCTCGCCGAATGCGGCTGCCCCCAGGAGCTCGCGGCGGGCGGTCAGCAAGGGATCATCGGGACGGGGGAACGGAATTCGGTCGATCGTTACCAGTGACAGCGTTCGACCAGGTATGTCGACACCCTGGAAGAAGCCCGCGGTGGCGAACAGGCACGACGATTCGTCATCGATGAACGCCTTGACCAAGGCCGTCTTCGGGAAGTCCCGCTGCGTCAGTATTCGGACATCTACGCGGTCCCTGATAGCTGCTGCGGCAGCGTCCATCGCCTTCCAACTCGTGAACAACGCCAATGTCCGGCCGCCGGCCGCAATGATCAGCGCGATCAACTCCTCGTGCATCGCAGCTGCAAACTGAGCCGAGCGCGGGTCAGGGAGGTGAACCGCGCAGTACAGCAGGGCGTTCGTGCCGTAGTCGAACGGGCTGCCGACATCGATCTGTGAGTACGACCCATCGGGGATGCCCACCCGGTGGGCCAGCGTGGCGGGCAGCGTCGCGCTAGTGAGGATTGCCGTTCGCTTGGCCCAGATCCCTGCTGCAAGCACCGGTCCGACGTCGAGAGGTGCGATCTCCAGACGGGCTTGGTCGGGACTTCCCGAAACGAACGCGACGTACCCCTCGTGCTTGCCGAGGGCGACATCGATCTGTTCCTGGACGCGCGTGGCTACTTGCTGTGCACGCATCTTCCGTTGCTGCGCTTCTGGCAGATCGGTGTTGATCGCCCGCAACGAGGACTGCGCCTTCTCGATTCGGCCTCGAGCGTCGATCAACGCATCCTGGATGAGGTCGGGGAACGGCTTGGTCAGGCGTTCGCCGGCGAAGGGTCGTAACGCCTCGCGGATGGCGGGAGCTACTTCGGCGAGACCGCCGACGATTGCCGGATCATCGACGACGCGGCGGACGACGGCCGCGAGGTTCGTGAAGCGTCCCGGCCCAATCTGCACCCCGACCGTGTCGCTCATGATGTCTTCCAGCTGATGTGCTTCATCGATCACGACGACATCGTGTTCGGGCAGCAGCACGTTTCCGCTGGCGACGTTGAGGCCATAGAGGTGCAGGTTGACGACGACGACATCGGCCACCGACGCCCTGGCACGGGCCAGTTCGGCGAAGCACACAGCGCCCATCGGGCACTTCGTTCCGCCGGGGCACTCGTCGCTGCCGACGCTGACCGCCTGCCACGCGCGATCAGACGGCGACCAGGACAGATCGGCCTGGTCCCCGGTGTCGGTGGTGCCCGACCATTCGCTCAACCGTTTGATCTCCACCTTGGTGGTGGCGGCGAACTCTTCGATCTCCAGCTGACCCTGGTCTGCGGTCGATTGCAGCTCGCGTATCCGCTGCATGCATATGTAGTTGCTGCGTCCCTTGAGGACCGCCCAATCGAACGACCTGCCGAGATGCGATTCGAGGAAGGGCAGGTCCTTTGCGGCCAACTGGTCCTGCAACGCCTTGGTCGCGGTGGCGACGACGATTCGCTCGCCCGCCAGTACCGCTGGCACCAGATATCCCATGGTCTTGCCGGTACCGGTGTCCGCCTGGACGATGAGGTGTCGGTTGGCCGCGATGCCCTCAGCGACTGCCTGCGCCATTGCGAGCTGCCCCGGTCGCTCCTCAGCGGCTGGCAGCGCGCCCGTAACCCTGCGCACCGCCTTCTCCACGTCGTGACTGAGGGTCATGCTGCAGTGTTGCTCAGTGGCCATCCTCGGGCACGCATTGCCGCGCCTTGATGCTCATGCTGCCAGCCCACGCCGAATACATCTTCGAGCCACTTCACAGCTTGAGGGTACGCCGATAGTCCAGGGTGAACTATGCGCCGTCGTGGGACCTTGCCATGTCACATCGAGGCACGAAATTGGGGCGGGTCACCGCGGACGAGGTCTGTACTGTCGGCCAGGTGGATGACCCCGAGGCGCGTTGGCCCCGCAAGGTCGGTGGCGCGGCCGGATGGCCTTGGGCGATGGCGAGAAGATCTGGACTGGCCTCGATGTGCTCGACGGTCTCGTGCAAGCTGTCAACGACCTTGCCGCTAGCCCCCGGCTCTCCACGCGATCCAATGCCCGCCCAGTGGTGAAGGAGCATCAGCCCAGAGATGTCGCGGCTGCAGCGCCCTCGGCCCGATTCGTGTTGCCGGGTGGCGACGCCCGACCGGTCACCAGTTCCCAATCGTGCATGCGAAGGTGGCGTTGCTTGGCTTACACGAAAATCGATGGGTGGACACCGGCTACGGCGAGCGGCTGGACTTCGGGTTCCATCCCGTGTCGGTCAACGCCGATTGAGCGACTTGAGAGTCGCCGAACGTCGAGGCGGCGAGGCGACCGAGTAACCGAGTGAGTGACTTCCACGGTCGTGAAGCCCGATCTCATCGTCGAGCCCGCCCCGCGCCATAACTGCCATTGATCCGCGCTCGTCGTTCTGCGCTACGTCGATCTCTTGCGTCGGCGCGCCGGATCAGAGCCTTCTGCGCGAGTGCCGACGGGTCTACGAAACGCCGGATGACTCCTTCGGCGTGCGAACATGGCGTTCGTGCGCCGGGCCGTGATCTACTTCGTGCTCGCCGCGATCGCGGGCCTGATCGGTTGGGTCGCGCTCGCCGGCGAGCTCGGCGCTGACGTCACCACCGTTGACGCAGTGATCGTTGGAACGCACACCGGCCACATCCGCGGGGCAAATGGCGGGAGTACGACCGTCTACTACGTGGACGTCGAGCGCCAGGACACGCTCGAGCAGGACAGCGTACGTAATGCCAGGTTCTACGACGCCTACCAGGCCAGCCACGACCCGCACGTCACGCTCGACATCCGCGCCACCGGGCCGGATGTTGAGCGGATTGCCGCCGCCCACTACCTCGGCCGCACCTACGACGCGACGACCAAGGCGGAGGGTGTCGGCGTTGCGATCGCGTTTCTCGTGCTGAGTGCCGTGTTCCTAGCGCTCGCCATCCGGCGCGCGCTCGTCGCGCGACGGGCGCCCTCGCCCATCCAGACGACACCAAGCTCTGCGGGCGGAGTCTCAGAGCCCCCGAGCTGCTTGCCGACTTCGTAGAACCCGCCATAGTCCTGCTCGCGCGCACCTCGCCACTCCTACACGACCCACACCGCACGCCCCCGAGCCTCAGGCGGGTACTGCCTCCTGCCACTATCCATGACTTCATCCTTTCCGAAAGACGAAGCCTCCACCGCACCCGGGGCGCATCACAGCGCGCCATATCGTCCGCTCGGGAGGGCGCACCGCCTGCTCCAGGTCGTGACTGAGGGTCATCTTGCGGTGTTGCTCAACGGCTCTCGCCGCGCGTTCGCATCATCGTTCTCCAGCCGACCGTGGTCACGCGAGAATCGTGCTCGATGCGGGTTGTGATCGAAGGTTTCGAGTTGCCTGGTCGGAGGTTCTGATCCCCCGACGGCAGCCCCCTGATGAACGTCCACGTTGGCGTCCAGATCAGGGCTTATCCGAGCGAGCTCGTTAGCGGGGATGCGAGCGAGGCTCGCTGGGAGCTCGACGTGATGGTCACTGAACAGCCTGACGGGAGCTTCGACTTCCGCGGTCCGGCGGTGCATGGACGCCGCGGCGACCGTTTCTTGTACCTGACGTGGGGCAACGTGACCGACGAGGGCGGGTTCGAGATGTTCCGACGGGCAAAGCTGATGCTCGATCGAATCGACCCGGAGCTCGTCGCGACAGCAGAGCGAAAGGGGTTGCCGCTCATCGGGACAATACGGCTGACCGACCGCCACGGAGGCCCGAGATGTGCCCGGGTCGATCCTCCTGACCTGACGTGGACGATCGGCTGAGGGCCGGGTCATCGCCGAGCGACGGCGATGGCGGCGTCGAGCTCGGCAGGTCCGAAGTCCGGCCAGGTCTGTTCGGTGAAGTACACGGGAGCGCCTGCCGACTGCCAGAGCATGAAGTTGGAGATGCGGCGCTCGCCGGATGGTCGAACGACCACGTCGACGGGCGGCAGTTCCGGTAGATACATGTTGGCGTCGAGATCTGCTGCCGACAGTCGGGCGGATCCGTCGCAGGAAGCGGTCTCCGCGGCGTGCACGATCTCTGCGCGGCTGCCGTAGTCGAAGGCCACAGTCAGCACCATGCCGGTGTTGCCCGCGGTGTCGGCGATCGCGTTCACGATGGCCTTTTGAACGTACCGCGGGGTGCGCGCCTCTGGACTGGCGAACGGGCGCCCGATCCATTGCACCCGTACGTTGAGATCGTTGAGCTCGGCAATCCTGCCGAACAGCTTCTTGTGGAGCCCGAGTATGTGACGGACCTCGCCGCGGGGCCTGACCCAGTTCTCGGTGGAGAACCCGAACACCGTCAGCCAGCCGATGTCACGCTTGACGGCCAGTCGAACGACGGCGGCCAGGGTTTCTTCGCCCTCGGTGTGCCCAGCCGTCCGTGGCAGGTTTCGACGCCTGGCCCAACGACCGTTGCCGTCCATGATGCACCCGACATGAAGGGCCCGCTGAGCTTCGTGATGCACCGTCGTCAACCATAGCCAGGGTCACTCACCGATGGCTCTCACATCACGGCATCACGTGGGATGATTGCCGGTATGAGCCGCGTCGCAGAATCATCTGGCGAGTTGCGGCACGTGGTGGTCGTCGGTGGGTCGCTCGAACAGTGGAATGCCCTGGGCGATTCCGCCTGGCGGGAGAGGATCCTCGAGTTCGGCAAGGTCGCCGATCACGCCGGTGCAACGTGGCTTGCCATCCGCCCGCTCGACCGGGTCGACCCTCCGCACGGCGGCATGCCGGCTTCGATCACCCGGGTCGGGAAGTGCACTGCGGTGGTCGACCCGCAGACCGATGGCCGGCAACGGCTCGTCGAAGCGGTCAATGTGCTGAAACGGGATGGGCGGCCGATCACCGACGCCAACCTGTCCGAAGTCGTCAACGCACCGGCGCCATTTGACCCGGATCTGGCGATCATCGTCGGGCCCGATACTGATCTACCCTCGACGTTGGTGTGGGAACTGGCTTATTGCGAGTTGGTGTACGTCGATGTGCCATGGATGGCGCTGCGGGGTGCCGACCTCGAGGCTGCGGTCACAGAGTTCGCCGGGCGGCATCGCCGTTTCGGAGGCCTGGACTGATGGGGTCACCGGTATACCGCGACTCCGCCGTCGTGCTGCGCACCTACAAGCTTGCCGAAGCTGACCGAATCGTGGTCCTGATGACCGAGCATCACGGCAAGGTCCGAGCCGTCGCCAAGGGTGTGCGCAAGACGATGTCGAAGTTCGGCGCACGGCTGGAGCCGATGAGCCACGTGCAGTTGTTGCTGGCTCACGGTCGCAGCGACCTCGACATCGTCAGCCAAGCGGAGTCGATCGAGACGCTGGCACCACTCGTCGCGGACCTGGATCATCTGACCAATGGGATAGCGATGCTCGAAGCGGTCGATCAACTGGCGCTGGAACGTGAGCCGGCACCTCACCTCTATCGCATGCTCGTCGGCGCTCTGCGGACCGTTGCTCGCCGCTCCGGTCCGCTCGTGGTTCCGGCGTTCTACTGGAAGCTCCTGGCAGCAGAAGGGATCACGCCGTTGCTCGACGAGTGCGCCCGCTGCGGTGAGCCCGGCTCGCTGGTCGCTTTCGACATGGACCACGGCGGGGCCCTGTGCCGTAACTGCAGATCGGGTGCGCCTATCAGCGCTGAGGCGTTGGAGATGATGCGAATGGTGCTGGGCGGCCGCATGAACGACGCCCTGTCGATGCCGGCGTCCTCGGCCACCCACGAGATGGCCGGCCACGCCACTCGCGCGATGGAGCATCACATAGAGCGTCGTCTGCGAACGGTGGCGATGTTCGAGCGCATGGAGACATGAGAGGTTTGCGGGAACACGTACCTGAGCGGAAGATTGAACAGTGACCTGAGACCCCGGATCTAGGGGAATAGCGTTATTCCGCAGCTGGTCAGGTCACCGTACTGATGCTGGATGTCTGGGCCGTCGGGCACCGTGAGGTTCTCGATGTCGTGAGGCTGGACCGTCGTGAAGTCGTGCCCGAACGGTTGCACGGTGACCTTCCAATCGCCGCCCGGGTTCTGCTGGGCAGTGGTCAGGCCGTGAATGATCGAGCCGGCTGCGCCGTCGCATTGCAGTCCCTGGTAGATCGGCTCGGCGGAGATCCTGAAGGTGAACAGCGAATCATCGAAGGTGTTGTTGTGCCAGACACGGATGCATTGATCGGGGGTGAGTGTGAGGAAGGTCCCAACGGCTGTGCCCGCGTTGGTCGCTCCGACGGCGAGCACGGCGAGCGGAGGGGGCACAGCGGCCCCGGGGGCGTGATCGAAGTCCATGAAGTCGATCGCAACGGTGTCTGCGTTACCGATGGGGACCTCGACATCGCTGTTGAGGCCGGTGGCAAGGGTCGCGTGCACACGCGGCACACCGTCCAATGCGTAGGACGTGACGACGTCGGCGATTGTGTCGCCGTCGACGTCGCCGCGGATGGCAACGCGATCTGTCCCTCCGGCGGGGATCGCGATGGCTTGGCCAACGCAGGCGATCTGTGGTGCGGTGTTCCGCGGCGCAGTCGTCGATGGGCTCGTCGGAGCTGTTGTCGTGGCGGTCGTGCCACCGCTGACCGTCGTGCTAGCGGCCGTTGCCGTGCCGGTGGCTGCATTTGTCGTGGTGGAGGCGCCCGATGACGACGTCGAGGTGGTCGAGGTGGTCACAGGAGACGAGCCCGATGTGGTCTGGGTCGAGCTGCTCGAGTCGTCGCACGCTGCCAAACCAAGTACGACCACGATCGTCAACGCCGCCGATATCGCTCGCCCACCGTTCATATTTGATGGAGGATACTGGGATGACGTCGCGCAACGCGTTCGCGGGAGCA
>JANMRB010000206.1:0-13352 GCA_031370825.1 Ilumatobacteraceae bacterium | reverse complement strand
GACCAACAAGGTCATCTCTGGTGTGCCACCCCGGCGCAGCGCCCAGGGCCTCGACCCCGGCCGATTGGCATTGTTGCTCGCCGTGCTCGAACGGCGAGCAAGGCTGCCCATGGCTCAACACGAGGTGTTTGCGTCTGCTGTAGGCGGCGTTCGGCTGACCGAGCCGGGTAGCGATCTACCGATGTGCCTCGCCATCGTCAGTGCTCTCGTCGACCATCCCCTTCCGTCCGACGTCGTCTCATTCGGCGAGGTCGGGTTGGCGGGTGAGCTACGTCAGGTCGCGCACGCCTCACGGCGCCTTGCCGAGGCCGCTCGTCTCGGATTCAGCCGGGCGATCGTCCCGGCCAACTCAGCCAACGGGGTCGAGGGCATCTCGCTGATCAGAGTTTCCACCGTCGCCGAGGCTTTGGCAGCCGTGGGATTGGCCGCCGTGGGATTGGACAGTGACCACTCCAAGTAGAATCCCTCCATGACGACGACCGGACCGCCCACCGACGTCCTGCACGAGGCGCTAGCGGTGGTCGCTCCAGGTACGCCTTTGCGCGACGGAATCGAACGGATCGTGCGCGCCAAGATGGGTGCTCTGTTGATCCTCGACGACGGGCCCGAGGTTCTGGCGATCTGCAGTGGCGGATTTCTCCTCGACGCTCCGTTCAGCCCGCAACGTCTCAGCGAGCTTGCCAAGATGGATGGCGCCATCATCCTCGGCTCGAATGGTCAGCGGCTGTCTCGGGCCAACGTGCATCTCGTCCCCGATCCCTCGGTGCAAACTAGCGAGACTGGCACGCGACACCGCACGGCCGAGCGCGTCGCCCGCTCGATCGCTGTACCGGTCGTCAGCGTCAGTGAAGAGATGGGCGTCATCAGTGTGTACGCCGGCGGGATGCGCCATCAGTTGCAGGACATCAGTCGTCTGCTCGATCGCGCCAATCAGGCCTTGCAAACCCTCGAGCGGTACAAGGCACGCCTCGACGACACGCTGACCAGCCTCACGACGCTCGAGCTCGAAGATGTGGCGACCATCCGCGACGTTGCGTCGGTCGTCCAACGTGGCGAGATGGTTCGGCGGATCTCGGCGGAGATCGAAACGATGATCGTCGAGTTGGGCGTCGACGCCAGACTGCTGCGCATGCAGGTCGACGAAGTCAACGGCGAGATCAACCACGAGCTGGAACTGGTCTTGGCCGACTATCCGCGGATCGCCAACAACTGGGCCGGGCACGGTCTCGACGGTGATTCTCCGGCTACACCGCGGGGTTTGCGACTGCTGACGCGAGTGCCGCGCATCACTCCAGTGCTAGCGGGCGCGATCGTCGACCGCTTCGGCGACCTCGCCAGGCTTCGTCGGGCGACCGCTGCCGAGATCTCCGAGGTCCCCGGCATCGACGCGTCGTTGGCGACAGCGGTCAAAGACACGCTCGATCGGATCACCGAGACGAGCATCCTCGACCAATATGCGTGAGCCAGTCACGAATGTTCGGCTCGCCGAACATTCGTGCCTCGCTCACCCGGGACTCAGGTCGCGAAATATCTTGCTTCCTTGCCGACGCCTTCGACGGTGACTTCTCCGTCGTTGATGAGCTTGATGAGGTGTGACAACACGCTTCGTGCTGCTGGCTTGTGCAGCTCCTCGCGAACGTCGGCATACAGCTCTTTCACCATCGCCTCGATCTCAGAGCGGCCGGCGCGAACCGCCGTGAGAACCTGCGCCTCTCGCTGGAGACGATGCTGAAGGAACGCGTCGAGGAACGGTTTCGGAGATGTAACCGGAGCCCCGTGCGTCGGCCACAACGACGCGTCCTCGCGCCCCATCACCTTTCGGAGCGAATCCATGTAGGCCCGCATGTCGCCGTCGGGTGGCGACACCACCGTCGTGCTCCACCCCATGACGTGATCTCCGGTGAACAACGCGTGCTCCTCGTCGAGCGAATAGCACATGTGGTTGGACGTGTGGCCGGGTGTGTGCACGCCACGCAGCGTCCATCCCGTGCCCATCGCCGCGATCTCCCCATCGCCGACGCGTACGTCCGGATCGAAGTCCATGTCGGTTGTCTCTTCCACCGTCACATCGTCGTCGGGCTCTTCTTCATCGGTCTCCGTCTCGATCCTGCTGTGCGGGCCGAAGGCGATCGTCGGAGCTCCGCTCTCGTCGCGCAGCCACGACGCCAACGGTGAATGATCGGAATGACAGTGAGTGACGAGGATCGCCCGCACCCGGTCACCGTCCAGAGCAGCACCAAGGGCGTGGCGATGATCGTCGAGCACCGGACCGGGATCGATGACCGCGACGTCGCCGTGGCCGACGATGTACGTCCCCGTGCCGTGATAGGTGTACTTCGAAGGATTGTTGGCGATCACCCGGCGTACCAGCGGTGAGACCTGTACCGAAACGCCGTAACGCGGTTCATCGAGCGTGACGAACGGGATGGCGTCCATCGGCTCACCCTATGGCGCTATCGCCCGCACCTCGCCAACGGGCCGGCCGTGGCCCAGTATCCACTGCGTGACCAACGGTTCGATGACCGAGACGTCGATGCCAAGAGCGCGCAATGCCGAGACCATGACCGGAGGCCGCGCCCGGTTCGCGCCGTCGGCAATCTTCAGCGCCACTGCTCGGCCATCGGGCAGCGCGGCGGCAAACACTCCGTCGGCACCATCCTTGGCCATCAAGCCAGGCACATGACGCATGAACTGAGTGACATCACGACCAATGCCACCGACCGTCTCCGGATGACCCGTCATGGCTGCGTAGACCACTTCGCCCGACCGGCCGGCACCGCCCGTGGCAATGGAACGGAAGGCTCGCGCCAAACCGAGGAGGCTGATCACGTGGGCCGGCGAGCCGCACCCGTCGACGCCGATGTGGCTGTGCTGCTCGTCAGCCAGTTCATCGATGGTGCCAGTGATGCTTTGTTGCAACGGATGATCGGGCGAGAGATACGAGGCGTCGGTTGACCACCCGTTGATCGCGCTGGTCACCACCATGCCGCTGTGCTTGCCGCTGCAGTTCATCTGGATTGCTGTCGGCCCACCTCCCGAACGCAGAACTGACTCGGCCGCAGCACGATCGAGCGGTAGATCCGCCGTGTTGCCCAGAGACTGCTCGTCGAGGCCCGCCGTCGCCAGAATCCTTCGAGCCGCTTCGACGTGCTTCGGTGTGCCGTCGTGGCTGGCGCAGACAAGGGCCAACAGCTCGGGCGGTAGCACCAAGCCGACGCGCACCATGGCGACGGCCTGCATCGGCTTGTTGGACGACCGCGGATAGATCGGTGATGCCGGATCCCCGACTGCAAACTCGATCTCCCCGGTGGCGGCGAGACCCACGACCACTCCGAAGTGCACCGATTCGTCGCAACCACTTCGCCGGGTGATGGCGACCGGTGCGAACGTGTCAGGGGTCGGCATCGGTCACACTGTTCGCAGTCCGTCGCCTTCGCCGCGACAGGTGTAGATGTCTGCCTGGGTCAGTGCTCGTGAGATGGCTGTCGATCACCTCGTGACGGTCGCCGATGTTGCTGAGCACTGCCTGGGCCATGGCTGCAGCGGGAATGGCCAGTACTGCACCGACCGCACCCAGCACGGCGCCGCCGGCAATGGCCGACCCGAAGGCGATCGCCGGATGCAGATCCATCGTCCGAGCCGTGATGCGCGGCAGCAGGACGTAGTTCTCGACCTGTTGGTACAAGATGACGAAGACCAAGATGATGAGGGCCTTCGGTGGGGAGTCGACGAATTGGACCAACACCGGAAGCGCACCGGCGATGTAGGTACCCACAACGGGTAGGAACTGGCTGATCAGACCGACCCACAACGCCATCGCGACAGGTGCCTGGATGCCGATGGCCTGGAAGAGCACCCAGTGGAAGAAGGCTGACAACCCGGCCAACAACGCCCTCGAGTACAGGTAGCCGCCGGTCTTGTCGATCGCCAGCTCCCACCCGCCGAGCACGCGTCGTTGCCGCTCGGGGGGCAACCTGGCGCAGATTGCGCGGCGCAGCTTCGGACCGTCTGCTACGAGATAGAAGGTGAACAGCAGGACCGACAAGGCCTTGACCAGGACTCCGAGTGCGGCGACGGACAAGTCGACGACCTTGCCCTGCTGGCTACGGATGAACCTTTGCACCGCGCCGTTCGGGTCGTTGATCGAGTTGATGACCTGCGTGGCATTGATGTGTGTGTCGAACTTGCCGTTGATGAAGTCGACGGTGCGGTTGACGTACTTCTCCGAGTCACCGAGGAGCGTTGCGATCTGCTGACCAACCAACGTGCCGATTGCCGCCACGAATACGATGAAGCCCACGAAGACCCCGACGAGGATGACGGCCGTTGCCGTGCCCCTGCGCCATCCGCGGGAAGCGAGTCGATTGACCCCGGGCTCGATCGCCAACGAGAGGAACAACGAAACCAGCAGCAGGAGGAACAACGCGGAAAGGCTGCTCCACACCGAGCGCGTGACGATCGAGAGGATGTAGCCGAGCCAGAAGATGGCCACCGCCTTCCAGACCCAGCGCGGCAAGTGCTCGGGCGGCAACCACGGCTCGGGGTCTGACATCAATGCCGAGCGTAGTGACCGACCGCGTCGCGAAGGGTGGAGGCCAGATCTCCCCGCGGAAGCACCACTACTTCGCCCAGCCCCAACCAACCCGCCATGGCATGCAGTTCAGGTGCAAGATCATCTGCAAGAGGCCCGACGGGTACACCCGGTTCGGCGAAAGAACCTTGCACGAGAAGAGCGCCGGCCTGCCGATCGGCTTTCATGTCCAGCCGGCCCACCACACCGTCGCCCCACAAGATCGGCAACACGTAGTAGCCGTAGATCCGCTTCGGTGGCGGTGTGTAGATCTCGATCCGATAATGGAAGCCGAACAGCCGATTCGCTCGATCGCGGTTCCACACCACCGGATCGAAGGGGGTCAGCAGCGCACACGAGGTGATCTTGCGCGGAATGCGTGCGTGGCTGTGGAGGTACGCCGGCTGGGTCCAGCCAACGACTTCGACCTGCCGGATCGTCCCTTCCTCGACGAGTTCGGCAGCCAACGGCTTGCACGGAGGCCTGGACTGGCGGTGGTAGTCGGTGAGATCGGCGAGGGTGGCGATCCCGTGATGGCGAGCGGCGAGCTCGAGCAGCTTTTTGCGGGCTTCGCGCTCTGGCACCTCGGGCCGCGCGAGCACCTCGGCCGGGATGACGCGCTCGGTCAGGTCGTAGATGCGAGCGAAATCACCGGGGCGTCGCGTCACCGTGACGCGACCCTTCCAGAAGAGATGCTCGAGAGCGACCTTGGCGTCATCCCAATCCCACCACGCGCCCTTCTTGCCGACGCGCTCCGACAGATCGCCCGCCGCAACAGAACCGTCTGCCTCGATGCGCTTGTAGACCTCGTCGACGTAGCCGGGGCGTCGATCGCTGAGGGTGAAGTAGCGCGCCCATTTGTGATCGTGCGCCATCTTCCAACGGTGCAGTTGATAGTGGGCCATGTCGACGTGCGATGCCTCGTGCACCCAATATTCGAAGATCTCACCGGACCGTGTCGCATCACTGATCAGGGTCCGCGGGTGCGGGCCCAACCGGGCGAACAGCGGTAGCTCCTGACTGCGAACGAGCACGTTGACCGAATCGATTTGGATCAGGCCCATGCGATCGAGAACGCGGCGGAAGTGCCGCCGATCGACGCGACCCTTCGGACGTGGCTCGGCGAACCCCTGGGCACCAAGTGCTATTCGCCGCGCGGCCGCCAGCGATACCCTCTCGACGACCACCTCTGCTCAGTCGGCGACGGTGATGGTGACCGAATTGATCACCACGTCGTTGCGCGGGCGATCGCTGCGATCCGTCTCGACCCCCTGCATCGCGTCGACGATCTCGAGACCTTTGACCACCTGACCGAAATGGTTGTACTGCGGCGGCAGGTTGACACCGCTGGGACCACTGATCAAGAAGAACTGGCTCCCGTTGGTGTTGGGCCCGGCGTTGGCCATGGCCAACGAACCGATCTGGTAACGCTGCTTGACAGGCTCGTCGTTGAACTTGTAGCCCGGGCCCCCACGACCGGTGCCCGTGGGGTCGCCGCCCTGACACATGAAACCGTTGATGATGCGATGGAAGATCACGCCGTCGTAGTAGTGGTGTGCGGCGAGATAGACGAAGTTGTTGACCGTCTGTGGTGCGTTGATCGCGTCGAGGGCGATCACCAGCGTGCCCACGCTGGTCTCCATGGTGGCCGTGTAACGCTTGCTCGGATCGATGCCCAATTCGGGAGCCGAGTCGAACTGCTGCTTGCGCGGAGCGGAGCCATCGAGAGCGGGAAAGGGGGTAGCCATGGACCGACACGCTACCCGGGCATGCCTAGTGTGCGGGCGGTGAAACAGACGGCTCGGCTGGTTGTCGCAGCCGCCTTGACGACCGTTTGTTCCTGGCCGATGACTGCTTCCGCTGACGGTCAACCAGTCAACGGGTTCGGTGTCAACGGGGTGTTGCTCGATGCAAGCTTCAGCTCGGGCAAACAGGTCAAGCCGCAGAAAGTGGTGCAGATGACCGACGGCGGTTTCCTGGTCAGCGGGTTCCTGCAAGCCGTTGGTCAGCAGACGGCGCAACAGTTCCTCGCCCGATATTCATCGACGGGACAACCGAATCCGACGTTCGGAAACGGCGGTGTGACGTTTCCCTCCGGTGTGGTGCGCGACATCGCCCCATTGCAGGACGGGCGGGCAGTGATTGCAACCGTCTCGGCGGCAGGTGACTTGGGAGTGCTCGAGGCGGACGGTTCGATGACGGCGATACCCGCTCCGCTGCTTGCCGGGCAAGTGCTGCGGCGACCCGATGGAGCGATGTACGCCCTTGGCAGCAGCACGCAAGGCAATCGAGTCGCGGTCCTGGTGAGGCCCGATGGATCGATCGACTCGACCTACGACTCGGACGTCGGCGGGCTGCTACCGACAGGCTCCCATCTGGGTGCCACGGCCGTTGCCTTCTCTCCTCCCAACGGGACCCTGCTGTCCGACGGACGCCTCGTTGTCGCCTTCGCCTATTCGACGGCAGATCCCGGCCAGGTCTCGTGCGGCCTCATCGCATTGCGGGACGACGGTCGATACGACCCAACCTTCGGTACCGCAGGACTGGACTCGTTCCCGCAGGCGGTGTGCCGAGTCATGCACTTCGCCGACGACACCATCCGGATGACCGGCGACTTCGGCGATCCGGTCCTCGAGATCTCTGCGGACGGGACGCTGCTGGGAACGGCTCAGGCGCCGTTCGATGCGCCAGATCTCGCTGCGAATGGAACGGGCGGGTTGTACACACGGACCGGGCCAAATCAGCTCACCGCATACGACCGAGCGGGCAATGTCGACTCCACGTTCGGAGCCAATGGAACGGCGACCGTGGCCGGCGCGACCATCGCCGGATTCTCGCTGCTCGATACGGGCGACATCATCACCTGGGGTTCGCCGGATGGCGATCCGTCCGCACTTGCGTTGGGCCTGCTCCACGGATCGATCGGGCGCGCTCCCCGCCCACCCGTGGTCGCCAGTGCCAAGTTCGTCGCGTTGAGACCGCAGCGAATCCTCGACACGCGAATTGGCTTAGGAGCATCGCCCGGAGCCGTGGGCGTCGGTGAGCAAGTCGACGTCCAGATCGCCGGCGTGGCCGGGGTACCGGCCGTCGGTGTTTCCGCGGTGGTGCTCAACGTCACTGCCACCGAGGCGATGCATGCCGGCTTCGTCACGGTGTACCCATCCGAAGCGCGGCGGCCGACTGTCTCGAACCTCAACCTCGAAACTGGTCAAACCGCGGCCAACCTGGTCACGGTGAAGGTCGGCGCCAACGGCATGGTCACGGTGTTCACGTCGGGCGGCACCCAACTCGTCGCCGACATCGCCGGCTACTACACGCCGGCCTCGTCGTCCACGGACGGTCGGCTGCATGCTGCAACACCTCAGCGGGTCCTGGACACGCGCGAAGGCCTCGGTGCACCAACGGCAAAGTTGGCGGCAGGCGGGCAGATCGATCTGCAGGTGCTCGGCCGCGGCCCTGTTCCCCCGGCCGGCGTGTCGGCAGTCGTGCTCAACGTCACGGGCGATCAGGCATCAGCTGATGGTTACGTCACCGTCTGGCCTGCCGGCGGCGAACGGCCCTTGGTCTCGAACCTGAACCTGGTCGCCGGCGACACACGGGCAAACCTCGTAATCGTGCCGGTCGGCAGAGATGGCATGGTCTCGCTGTTCACCCTCGGCGGCGCCGACCTGATCGCCGATGTCGCCGGTTGGTTCACCGACGCGACCAACCCCGCTGACGATGCCGGACTGTTCGTACCCACCAATCCGGTTCGGATGCTCGACACCCGTAACGATCCGACAGCGCCCACTGCTCCGGGCAGTTCATTGATGCGCCTGATCGGTGCGACAACGGTGGTGCCACCCGACGCGGCGATGGCGATCGCCGCCGACATCACGGTGACCCAGTCCGGCGGGGCGGGCTTCGTGACGGCATGGCCTGCCTTCACGGAGCGACCGTTGGTCTCGAACCTCAACACGGTTCGCAGCGGGCAAACGGTCCCCAACGCGGTAGTCGTACCGCTCGGGTTGAACGCACTCAGCGTCTACGTGCAGTCCGGCGGCCACCTGATCATCGATGTCTCCGGCTGGTACATCGCCTAACCATTGCGAGAGTTGTAGTCGGCGATCAGCGCGTCGGCTTGCGCTGCAGCCGAGGCCAACGTCGTGGCCACATCTGCACCCCCGAAGATCGAGGCAACGCCTTGCGCGGTGACGGTGCGGACCTCACGCAGCGGGCCCACGATCGGGCCGACCGACGTCGGCACATCCGGCGACGAGAGCAGTTGGTCATACGGCACCTTGAACCGAGGGTCGGTCGCCCACGTGGTCTTCAGCGGATCCAACGTCAAGGAGTCGGTTCGCACGGGGAGGTAGCCGGTTGCCGACGACCACTCGCTCTGCTGTTGAGCCCCCGTCAGATAGGAGATGAAGTCCCAGGCCGCGGCGGTGCGCGCGTCGTCGCCGGAATCGACAACCCACAGCGACGCGCCGCCGACCAGTGCGCCAGGCTTTCCATCGGGTCCCGGCATCGCGGCCACGCCGACATCATGGTTGCCGATCTGCGGGAACTGGCCGCCGTTCAACACTGCCAGCACGGGCCCAATCGACGCTGACGTGGCGATGGTCATCGCCGCCGGCGCATCCTTGTCAGCGAGCTTCAGCAGGTTGTCGAATCCGCTGGTCGAGTTGTCGCCGACGTTGACCGCCAAACCATCGTTGATCATCGACTGCATCAGCGTGAGCAGGGAAACACCCGTCTCGTTGTCGTAGAGGACCTTGGTGGCTCGCGCCGAACGGCCGTTCTGGTTGTCGGCGTAGAACTCGCCGGCCTTGGCGAACCACTGCTCGATGTACCAACCGCCACCGGAATCGAACCCGGAGTCGAGCGCCAGGCCGTAGGTCGCTGCGCCGGACTTGACGATGGCATCGCTGTCGGCACGCATATCGTCCAGCGAAACCGGAGGCTTGTTGGGGTCGAGTCCCGCGGCGACGAACACCTTCTTGTTGTAGAAGAGCACTGGATTGGAGATGTTGAACGGGATCGACCACTGCACACCTTGCGTCGCGTACGCCCCGAGTCCCGTCGGCAGGAACTGGCTGGTGTCGTAGCCGCTCGACTTGATGCATGCCTCGATGGGGACTGCTGATCGCGAGTCCACCATCGTCTGCACCATGTACTCGGGCATCTGCACGAGATCGGGACGGCTGCCCTGGCCGGCCTGAAGGTACTTGTCGATCGTCTGCTCGTAGCTCCCTTGGATCAATGTCACATGAACCTTTGGCTGGCTGGCGTTGTAGCCGTCGGCGAGCTTCTGCAACTCGTCTGCCAGCGGGCCGGCCATCCCATGCCAGAAGGTGAGCTCGACCGGTCCGCTCGCTGCGGCAAGGGCGGCCGTCGGGCAATCCGGCAAGGTGTCGAGGAGGGCCGCGGTCGTGGTCGGCGCAATCGTCGTGTCGACCGGTGGCAGGGTCTCGCCGACCGGCAGTGTCTCGCCTGGCGCGAGGGTGACAGGGGCTGGTTGTGTGACAACGACAGGCTCGCGCCCCGCCGTTATGATCGAGCGCCCCGAGCCGCACGACACCGCAACGAGTGCAGCCGCCGAAAGAAGCGCCAGATGTTTCATCCCTTGACCGCGCCGGCCGTGAGCCCGCGCACCAATTGACGTTGGAACGCGATCAACATGACGAAGATCGGCAGGGCGGCGATCACGGCTCCGGCTGTCACCAAGTTGAGTTTGTCGATGTCGCCGGTCTTCAAGCGTTCCAGCCCGATCTGGATCGTGCGATGGGCGTCGTCGGTGATGATCGTCGAAGGCCACAGGTACTGGTTCCACGTTCCGAGGAACGTGAAAAGCGCGAGTGCGCCGAGCGTCGGCCGGCACAACGGCATCGCCACCTCCCACAGGAAGCGGAAGTGACCAACACCATCGAGCGCTGCGGCCTCGCGAAGTTCCTTCGGCACGGTGAGAAACACCTGACGCACAAGGAACGTGCCGAAGGTCGTGGCCAGCAACGGCACGATCAGTCCCTGGTAGCTGTTGATCCAACCCAGCGAGTCGATCGTGCGCTGGTTGACGACAATGGTCAGTTCGGCGGGGACGAGCAGCGTTGCCAGGAAGAAGACGAACGTCGGGCCCTTGCCGGGGAACGTGAGGAACGCGAAGGCGTACCCAGCAAGCACGCTGGTGACGATCACACCGATCGTCACGACCACGGCAACAAACATGCTGTTGAGAAGTAGCCGGCCGAGATCCCCGATCCTCCACGCGGCGCGGAGTGTGTCGAGTGTGAAGTTGATCGGCAGCAGTGATTTGGGATGATCGATCGCATCGGGACCACTCTTCAGTGCCTGCATCAACGTGGCGTAGATGGGGAACAGCACCAAGAACGCGACGAACACCAACAGCGCGTAACGGCCGACTTTGCGAGCGCCGTGCAGCACCTCTGTAGCGCCGGTGTCAGCTGGCATAGTGCACCCGCTTGTCGAGCCCGCGGAACTGCACGAACGCCAGGATGAGCAGTACGAAGAACAACAGGACGGCGGCGCTCGATTTCAACCCGATGTCGTTCTTGACCAACGAGTTCTGGCCGTAGATCAAGTAGGGCACCGTCTGTGTCGGTCGCTGCGGGTCCGGCCCGCCACCGGTCAGCAGGGCAATCTCCCCGTAGGACTGGAAGGCCCGCGTCGTCAGAACGACGGAGGTGAACAAGATCGTCGGGCCGAGCATCGGCAACGTCACGTTGGTGAACCGCATCCAACCGCCGGCGCCGTCGACGAAGGCGCTCTCGTAGAGCTCACGCGGAATCCCCTGCAACGCGGCGGTGATGACGATGAAGGTGAAGCCGAGGCTGGCCCAGATGCTGCTGAGTGCGACGGCGGGCAGTGCCGTGCCGGGGTCGCGCAGCAAGCCGGGCTGCTTCAACGATGGGATGATGCTGTGGAACAGGTCCGGCAACACTCCGACTTCGGGCTGCAGGAGCACAAACCAGACGAGGCTGGCGACGGCGACACTCGTGGCGACGGTGGACGAGAAGACCGTGCGGAAGAACCCGACGCCTCGGATCTGCTTGTCGGCCAGCACCGCGAGGCCGATACCCAGCGCAAGGCCGATGGGCACCGTCATCAGAGCCAAGCGCGTCGTGTTGGCGAGCGCGTGCTGGAACTCGTTGCTGCGGAAGACGTCGATGTACTGACCCCATCCACCGTCGCGACACCTCTTGCCCGTCGCGTCGCAACGGAGGTGGCCGAGCTGGATCGCTCGAACCAGCGGGTATACGACGAAGACACCGAGGATCAGTGCTGAGGGTGCCAACATTCCGACTGCGACGGGAAGGTCGCGCCACTTCCTCTTCACGTGGGGATCCGGTTCTGAGTCGTTGCGTCGAACCGGTGACGGTGAGCCTCGGCGGCGTCGAGATTGATCTCAGCGCCGATCGGCGGGGCCGGTGTCTCAGCATCCTGACGAACGACGACCCGGGTGCCTGCCGCGTCGCATATCAACAGGGTTTCATGACCGAGCTGCTCGACCATTCGCACGGTCGCGGGCAGGCCACCGTTCGACACGACCCGCAGGTGTTCGGGACGAACGCCGACCAACGTGTCGCCGCGCTCGAACAACCCGGCCGGCATCACGTTCATCGGTGGTGTGCCGATGAACCTGGCCACGAAAACTGTCTCCGGCTTTGCGTAGACCTCTTGCGGGGTACCGATCTGTTGCAACTGCCCACCGCTCATCACCGCAACACGCGTACCCATGGTCATCGCCTCGACCTGATCGTGGGTGACATAGATGATCGTCGCATCGAGCCGCCGGTGGAGATCCACGAGCTCGGCACGCGTTTCGCTGCGCAGCTTCGCATCGAGGTTCGACAACGGCTCGTCCATGCAGAAGACCGAGGGCTGTCGCACGATCGCCCGGGCAAGTGCAACCCGTTGCCGCTGCCCGCCGCTGAGCTGGCCGGGCTTGCGGTCGAGGTACTCGGTGAGGCCCAACGCCTCGGCTGCCGTCTTGGCCTTGGCCGCACGATCGACCTTGGACGCGCCGCGGACCTTCAAGGGGAACTCGATGTTGGCCTGCGCAGTCTTGTGCGGGTAGAGCGCATAGCTCTGAAAGACCATCGCGACGTCGCGATGCTTCGGCTCGACGTCGTTGACCCTGGTGTTGCCGATGAAGATGTCGCCACTTGTCGGCGTCTCCAAACCCGCGATCATCCGCAGCAGGGTGCTCTTCCCGCACCCCGATGGTCCGAGAAGGATCATGAAGTCGTGGTCCTCGACGTCGAGGGAGACGTCGTCGACGGCTTTGATCGCCGCTGTGCCCTCGCCGAACGATTTCGTGATGTGCTCGAGTCGGACCTGGGCCACGTCCCGAACAGTAGGCCATGCGCATAATGCGACATTCCTTTCCGTTCACTCCGGACGGATTGCGTCCGGATCTGGGTCTGAGGTGCCGACATGAACGAGTACACAATCAAACAGCTCGGGCCCGATACGTGGGACGACTTCGCCCGGCTGATCGAGCGACAGGGCAACGCATCGTTCGGTGCGCCAGGCTGTTGGTGCCTGTGGTTCCACCCTCGCGACGCCGCCAGGGAGCCCGATGGTGAGAACGGCCGTGCCCGGAAGGAGCGACTTGTCAACCAGGGGCGAGCGCACGCGGCACTGGTCTTCGACGGTGATGTCGCCGTCGGGTGGTGCCAGTACGGCAGCCCGGACGAGCTGCCGGGCATCCATCACCGCAAGGACTACGAGGCGGGTCTGGTCAAACTCCCGGAGTATCGGCTGACCTGCATCTTCGTGG
>JANMRB010000198.1:0-39401 GCA_031370825.1 Ilumatobacteraceae bacterium | reverse complement strand
TGCGACCGCCCCATCGCCTGGTGCGACGCCCACCACATCCACCACTGGCGGCGCCTCGGCCCCACCGAATACGACAACCTCGTCCTGTTGTGCAACCGCCACCACCACCACCGCCACAACCTGAACCTCAAACTCCTCCCCAGCGTCGACCTCGAAATCACACAACCCAACGGCACCACCCACACCACCCAACCCCGCGGCCAACCCGCCAAAGGGCCCTAAGCAAGAATTTCGTGAATGGCAGGCAGCCCGATCGGTTCGGCTAAAGGATCGTGCCCGAGCGCGAAACAGGGGATGGTCCCGGCTGGGCGACACCCTCTCTAGCAGCCTTGCCGGTAGCTGCACGGCGGAATCGGGTGGCGAGCGAATACGATCTCGCGTCGTGCGCGCCTCGTCGACCCTCAAGCTGTCCGTTGTAACCGTCGTAGCACTCGCTTCATGTGGCGATTCCAAGGCCAGTGACTCGACGGTTGCTTTGAAGCCGAAGATCACGATCAGTTCGACAACTGATCCCACCAGCGAGCTGGTGGCCGAAATCTACGGGCAAGCCCTCGAGAAGGCTGAGTTCCGCGTGGCCCGCAAGAAGCCGTTCGCGACGAATGGCGAGCTGATGACCGCGATGGCCTCGGGCGAGGTGCAGTTGACCGGCATGACCACGCAAGGTCTGCTCGTCTTGCTGTCGCCGCCGGATTCGACGACTCCGACGACCGGCCCCGCTGCTGAGCCCAGCTCAACCGGGTCGCAGACCACTGTGATCGCCAACTCCTTGCCGCCCAACCTCACGATCGGAACCGCAACGAGCGCCGAGGACAAAGACGTCGTCTTCTGCGCCAAGACCTTCACCGACACCAACACCATTGCCTCGTTGACCGACCTCGGTTCCAAGCCCGGTCTCGCCATCCTTGCCGCCCCGGACGGTTTCGACACGTCGACACCGCTCGGTGCAGCCACACTGAAGGACGCGTACGAGATCCAGTTCAGGTCGGTCGTGGCCACGCCGATCGCGAAGGTGGTCGACGCGGTCAACGCGGGCACTGCCGACTGTGGTGTAGGTCGCTCTGCCGATCCGGCACTTGGGGCGGCAACGCTGACCGTGTTGGAGGACGACAAGACTCTGGTGCCGAACAACGTGATCCTGCCGTTGCTATCGAAAGAGGCCGGCACGCCTGACGTGATGTCGGTGCTCGACTCCATCAGCTCCCGATTGACACCCGACTCATTCCGGGCACTGATGTCGAGCCTCAATACCGCTGGCGCCACGCCAGAGATCGTGGCCAACGAGTTCGTTGGAAGTGCCGGCGCTTGATCTCCGTCTCCGACCTGTCCAAACGGTTCGGCCGGACGAAGGCAGTCGACCATCTGAGCTTCGAGGTGAGACCGGGGACGGTTACCGGCTTTCTGGGTCCGAACGGATCGGGCAAGAGCACCACCATGCGCTGCATGCTGGGTTTGGATCGCCCCGACACCGGCGGTGCGCTGTTCGATGGCAAGGCCTATCACCAGCTCTCGAGGCCGTTGCACGAAGTCGGTGCCCTGCTCGATGCCGGCTACGTGCACCCCGGCCGTAGCGGCCGCAACCACCTGCGTTGGCTCGCCGCGTCCAACCGGTTGCCGCGATCACGCGTCGACGAAGTGCTCGATCTGGTCGGCCTCACGACAGTCGGCGGACGCCGCGTGAAGACCTACTCGCTGGGCATGCGTCAGCGGCTCGGATTGGCCGGCGTGCTGCTCGGTGACCCGCACATCGTGGTCCTCGACGAGCCGGCCAACGGTCTGGATCCTGAGGGCATCCGCTGGATACGTGATGTCTTGGTGCATCTCGCGTCGCAGGGCCGGACCGTTCTGGTCAGCAGCCACCTGTTGTCGGAGATGGCGCAGATGGCCAACGACCTGGTGGTGATCGGCCAAGGTCGATTGATCGAGCAATGTTCGGTGCCCGAGTTCGTCGAGCGCCACGCCGATCGATGGGTGCGAGTGAAGAGCCCCGCGATCGTTGCTCTTGCCGATGCGGCCAAGGCGCAAGGTGCGCAGGCCCAACTGCTCGATGCGGCGACAGCGGAGTTGCGCGGCATCACCCCGGCCGAGGTGGGCGAGCTCGCCGCTCGTGGTGGATTCGTGCTGCACGAGTTGTCGCCACGGACTGGTTCGCTGGAGGACGCCTTTCTCCAGGCCACGGCGGCCGCCCAGGAGTTCGCCGCTCAACCCGTGGTGGCCTCATGATCAGCACGATCCGAAGCGAGTGGATCAAGCTCCGAACGGTTCGGATGAACCTCGTCCTGTTCATCCTCGCTGTCGCCTTTCCGGTCGTTGTCTCCGTGCTCGTCACTTCGTTGGCCAACATCAACGACCTGAAGATCGACGACGTGGCCGGATTGGTCACTGGGTCATCGGTGGTCACAGCGCTCCTGCTCGGTGTCGTGGGTGCCGTGTCGATCAGTGCCGAATTCGCACATGGAACGATCCGCCCGACGTTCGCGGCTACTCCGCAGCGCATGCGTGTCCTGGCCTCCAAAGCCATCGTCACAGCCGTCTTCGCCGCAGTTGCCGAGGCGCTGGTCGTCATCTTCTGCTTCGTGGTGTCGTCGGCGATTGCCTCGTCGCGAGGCGCGTCGCTCTCGTTGACAGGGCAGACCGAGGCCAAGGCGGCGCTCATCGGCATCGTCGTGTTCGCAGTCATTGTCAGCCTGCTCGGGTTCGGCATCGGCATGGTGATACGCAACACACCCGCTGCTGTCGCCGTGCTGATCTTGTGGCCGTTGGTCGTCGAGAACATCATCCTGGCGATCCTCAGCGCTGCAGGCGTCCACAACCCGCAGAAGTTCCTGCCCTACATCTCCGGTTTCGGACTCGGGAATCCCAACGCGGCCACGTCCGAGAGCCTCAGCCGCGTCAACGGCGGCCTCTACTTCGCTGCGGTCACCGCGGTGGTCGCCTTCATGGGCGCCGTCATCACGGCGCGCCGCGACGCATAGCGAGGTTCGTCAGCGGGCGCGGATGTCGAGACTGTCGCGTTTGAGGATCGTGTACTTGCGCTCGTGCTGATCGATCCAGCCGAGACGGATGAAGCTGGCAATGGCCTTGTTGACTCGTTCGCGCGAGGCCCCCACCATGCCGGCCAACTCTTCCTGGGTGACCGGAAGGATGAAATCGTCGACGCCTTCGGACAACTCGAGCAATCGCTTCGCCGTTCTGCCGGTGACGTCGAGGAACACACTGTCGGCCAGAGCCTCGTCGGCCACTCGCAAGCGTTGGGCCAGCAGTCGGGTGACACCCCACAGCAACCTCGGGTCGCCGCGGAAAGCCTCCATCACCGGCTCAAAGGGAATTGTGAGGACCGCCGATGGCTCCAGTGCCCGTGCCATGGCCGACCGCGGTCCGCCATCGAGCATGGCCATCTCGCCGAGCAGGTCCCCCGGTTCCATCAATGCCACCACGGTTTCGCGGTGATCGATCGGATTGGCTATCGCAATTGCCAAGCGGCCGCGCAGGACGAGATGTAGCGAGTCGGCGATGTCGCCCTCGTGGAACAACACGTCGCCGCGGATCAGGTGCTGCTCGCGTCCGGCGGCGGCGATGGGTGCCAGCACCTCGGTCGGCGCTTCGGCGAAGAATTCTGTCTGGGCGAGGAGGTCTTCGTGAGCCATGTCCGTCGAACGGTACTACCCTCGCCGGTCGTGGCGCTCCCCGCAACAGAGATTGTGTGGACCATCGTGGTCGCAGGTGGCAGCGGCTCACGAGCCGGGTGTGCCAAGCAATACGAGCAGGTGGGATCGCGTCGGGTCATCGATCATGCTGTCGATACCGCCCGATCTGTCAGCGACGGTGTCGTCGTTGTCGTTCCCGCGGCTGACGTCGAGGCCGAAGGTGGCGTTGCCGGCGGCTCGACGCGAAGCCAATCTGTTCGGGCAGGTCTCGCGGTGGTTCCATCCGATGCGACGATCGTTTGCGTGCACGACGCGGCCAGGCCGTTCGCTTCATCGCAACTGTTCGAGGCTGTGATCCAAGCGGTTCGCTACGGCGCCGACGGTGCCGTTCCCGGTGTGCCGCTGACCGACACCGTCAAGCGAATCGACGCTGACAACATCGTGATCGACACTCCGAAGCAGACGACGTTGGTTGCCGCTCAAACGCCTCAGGCATTCCGAGCCACCGTCTTGCGGGAAGCGCACGACACGGGCCACGACGCAACCGACGACGCGGCGCTCGTCGAGGCATGCGGCGGGCGCGTCGTCGTAGTCGCCGGCGAACAGAGCAATCGCAAGATCACACACATCGAGGATCTCGCCTGGGCTCGCGAGCTTGCAGACAGCCAAGACCGATGAACGACGTTCGTGTCGGTCAGGGTTTCGACGTGCATCGCTTCAGCGATGACCCCGACCGCGCTTTGGTGCTCGGTGGCGTTGTGTTCGAGGGGACTCCCGGCCTCCAGGGCCATAGCGACGCCGATGTCATCGCACATGCGGTCGCCGAAGCACTTCTCGGTGCTGCCGGTCTAGGCGACATCGGCGAGCACTTTCCCGACACCGACGCCCAATGGAAGGACGCCGATTCGTTGGTCTTGCTCGCCCACGCAGGCACACTGGTACGCGCCGATGGCTGGACCATCGGCAATGTCGACTGCTCGGTGGTGTGCGACATGCCGAAGTTGGCCCCGCACCGAGCGGAAATGCAGGTCAGGTTGAGCGAGGCCTGCGGGGCCCCGGTCACCGTCAAAGGTCGGCGTTCAGAAGGATTGGGTGCCCTTGGGCGCCGCGAGGGCATTGCCTGTTGGGCGGTTGCCGTGATTTCGAAGGAGTAGGACTGATGGCAGCACGACAGGCAAGCGGTGCCGGCGGCAGGCGCAGCGCAGCGCCGCGACCAAGCGCCGCGAAGGGACGCGCTCCGGCTCCCAAAGGTCGCGGTTCGGCAGCATCGCAGGGTCGCAGCGCCGCAGCATCGAAGGGTCGCGGTTCGGCAGCATCGCAGGGTCGCGGAACATCGGCATCGAAAGGTCGAGGCGCGTCGGCCAACCCGTCGTCGCGACAGTTCGCCTCGCGCGGTGCCGGCCGAACGGGCCGCGTCACCGCGCCCGGCGAAGAACGTCGCAAGCCCGACAAGACGCTCGGAGGTGAGCAGGTCGAGGGACGGCAGGCAGTGCGCGAGTTGCTGATCGCCGGCAAGCGAAAGGTCAGCGAGGTCTGGGTAGCGACCGACCTCCTCGAGGGTGAATCGGCCAGCGACATCGTCACCGACATCGTCGAGATCGCCCGCAGCGTTCGCGCACCGGTGCAAGAGGTCAATCGCAAGCGCCTCGAAGCGAAGGCGCGCAGCGAAGCTCCGCAAGGCGTGATCGCCTTTGCTGCTCCGCTGATCGAAACCGATCTCGCGGATCTGATCAAACGTCGTCCGGGACGGGCCCCGTTCCTGGTTGCGGTCGACGGTGTCACCGATCCCGGAAACCTCGGAGCGATGTTGCGCTGTTGCGATGGTGCCGGCGTCGATGGTGTCGTGCTGCCGCGTCACCGTGCGGTGCACATCACGCCGACCGTCGCCAAGGCGGCCGCCGGTGCTGTCGAGCACGTCCCCATGGCCCTGGTCGGCGGCCTTCCCGCTGCGCTTGCCCGCATCAAGGACGCAGGCATCTGGGTGATCGGCCTCGACGACGGCGCGGACCGCGACCTGTTCGACATCGGCGATCTGGCCGTCGAAGGTGTGTGCTTGGTCCTCGGTGCCGAAGGGGCGGGGTTGTCGCGCCTCACGCGCGAGCGCTGCGACCTGATCGTCAGCATTCCCATGCTGGGTCGCCTCAGCTCGCTGAACGTCAGCGCCGCCGCGGCGTTGGCAACGTACGAGATCGCCCGCCAACGTCGAAGCTCATAGGTCTTTAGCCGGCGACTGTTTCCGTTGGGACGGTGTCGATCGGCAAACCTTCCTCCGGGATGACCGTCGTGTCGAGCGGGACGACGACGGGCGGGAGCAACGTGGTCGATGTGGATGTTGTGGTCGAGCTCTCCGGCTCCTCCAGGCACGTCACCTTTACGATCTGCTGTTGCTCGAAGCTGAACGTCGACGTGCTCAGGTTCCCTCCGAACTGATTGACGAAATCGTCGAGGCCCGCCGCGTCGCAGTTCCTTTCGACGACGTCGTTGCGCGCCACCTCCCAGCCGTTCGACAACAGGACCCAGTTTTCCTTGCGCACCTCGGTGACGCCAGGAAGCAACAGGGTGGCGCGCTGTGGATTGGGGATCAACGAGAACCACACAACAGCGTCACCGAGCAGATCTGCGGCGACGATGCATTGGTTGATCTCGGCGAGCTTGGCGCAGGTGATCTCGCCCGGAGTTCCGGCTTTGACCACCATCGTCCGGGTCGCATCCAGCGCCAGGCGCATCTCGCCACTTGCCGCGCCGTCCACCATGGCGAAGTCAGGTTCTGCCTGGACGCCGTACACGGGTAGCAACAGGTCGATCCGATGCTCGGACACCGCGGCGTGCGCCGGCCGGCCGATCACTGCAACGCTGTCGTCCTTGCGGACGAGCACGTACCACAATCCGTACGTCAGCCCGAGCAATGCTGCGACCGACAGCCAGAAGCGGAACGAGACGAACTGCCGCATCGTGGCGAGGTTAGGTCAGTCGAGCTGAGCGGCGGTGGCGGCCGCGGCGCGTCCGGCAGCCTCGCCGATCGCGTCGAGCACATCATCGCTGTGGGTGAGCCCGACGAACAGCGCCTCGTACGCGCCGGGTGCCAAAGCGATCCCTTCGGCCAACATGGCGTGGAAGAACGTTCGGTACACCCGCTCGTCGGTTGTCTTCGCCTGGACGAAGTTGGTGGGTGCTTCACCGTCACCGAAGTACATGCCGACCAACGTGCCGACCACCGGGAACTTGGCGGCGATTCCGGCTGTTGCGCACGCCTCACTCAGGATCGAGGACAGGCGTGCCGCGCTGGTGGCGATCTGCGAATACACGTCGTCGGTCAACTCGTTCAGTGCTGCGCGACCTGCGGCCGTCGCCAACGGGTTCCCGGCCAGGGTCCCGGCATGGAACACGGGCCCGAGTGGGGACAAGGTCTCCATGATCTCTCGGCGTCCGCCGACCGAGCCGATCGGCAGGCCGCCGCCGATGACTTTGCCGAACGTGGTCAGGTCGGGCGCGACGCCGTACTTGGCCTGAGCCCCGCCGTGACCGAGGCGGAAGCCCGTGATCACCTCATCGAACACCAGGAGCGCCCCGACACGGTCGCATTCAGTGCGCAACCCCTGTAGGAACCCTCCGCTGGGCGCGACGACTCCCATGTTGGCGGCGACGGGCTCGACGATGACCGCCGCCACCTGATCATTGAGCTGCGGCACGACGTTGTACGGCACGACCAACGTGTTGGCGACTGCGCTGGCAGGTACGCCGGCAGTTCCCGGCAGACCGAGGGTGGCGACGCCACTCCCACCGGCCGCCAGCAACGCATCGGTGGCTCCGTGGAAGTTGCCGTGGAAGATCACGAGCCGATCGCGGCCCGTGAAGCCGCGTGCCAGCCTCACCGCGGTGCTGGTCGCTTCGGTGCCGGAGTTCATCAGCCGCACCATGTCGCAGCTGGCAACTCGCTCCGTCATTGCCTCGGCCAGGAACATCTCGCCGGGCGTCGGGGCTCCGTAGGAGGTGCCACGAGCCGCGGCCGCAGTGACGGCAGCGGTAACAGCCGGATGGGCGTGCCCCAAGATGATTGCCCCGTAGCTCTGAACCAGGTCGATGTACCTTCGGCCCTCGACGTCCCAGATGTACGGGCCCTCAGCGCGGTCGACGATGTACGGAGTTCCGCCTACGGCCTTGAACGCCCGGATGCTGGAGTTGACTCCACCGGGAATGACCCGGCAGCTTCGCTCGAAGTACTCGGCGTTGCTGCTCACGGATGCGTCTCGGCGAATCGAGTCTCCGCGAACCAGCGGGCCAAGTAGGTCAGGATCACATCGGCACCGGCACGCTTGATCGCGGTTAGGTGTTCGAGCGCGACGGTGTCGTGATCGATCCAGCCGTTTGCCGCAGCCGCTTTGATCATGGCGTATTCGCCGCTGACGTGATAGGCCGCGACTGGCACGTTGACATGGGCTCGAACGGCGGCGATGACGTCGAGGTACGACAGAGCCGGCTTGACCATCACCATGTCGGCACCTTGAGCCAAGTCTTCATCGACCTCGACCAACGCCTCGCGCGCATTGCGGAAGTCCTGCTGGTACCCCTTCCTGTTCCCGCCGCTCGCGATCTGCACGTCGACGGCATCACGGAACGGGCCGTACAGGCCGCTGGCGTACTTTGCGGAATAGGCCAGGATCGACGTCGTAGAGAACCCGGCGCTGTCGAGCGCAGTGCGAATTGCACCCACCTGTCCGTCCATCATCCCGCTGGGAGCAACGACGTGCGCGCCTGCCGTCGCCTGGGCTACAGCGATGCGACCGTAGATCTCAAGGGTGGCGTCATTGTCGACAGAAGTGTTGGGATCATCCGCCGGCCCGTCGAGAATGCCGCAATGGCCGTGATCGGTGTACTCATCGACGCACAGATCGGCCATCAGGACCAGTCGATCGCCGACTTTGTCGGCCAGGTCAGAGAGGCACAATTGCACAATTCCCTCAGGGTCGAAGGCCTTCGAGCCGATGGAATCCTTGGTGGAAGGGACTCCGAACAGGATCACGGCTCCAATGCCGAGGTCGGCCAACTCGGTGACCTCGGCGCGCACGCTTTCCCGGGTGTGCTGGACGACACCGGGCAGGGAAGCGATCGGTTGCGGTTCGTCGATGCCTTCGCGGACGAAGAGGGGTGCCACGAGATTGGCGACGTCGAGACGGGTCTCGGCAACCATGTGCCGCATTGCTGTCGACGTGCGCAGTCTTCGCGGGCGTGAAACTGGGAAGTTGCCGGCCACGAACGGGCATCGTAGGCCGTCCAACAGAGGATTCATCGGGTGACCGACCACATTGCGTTAGACGATCAGCCCACGAGTGGTGGGCTATTGCTGGCCGAGGTGATCTACGCCGTCGAGCAACTCGCTCAGGAGTCGTCCTCATACCCGGCGATCTACGACCTCGCCGTCACCTGCGACCAATCCGGCTTCTTCGAGTCGTCGCTAATCCTGTACGACCGCTGCCTGCGGATCGCCGCGACCGACGACGATCGCCAGGTCGCTTATGCCAACCTGACGGCGGCCTTCCGCGCTGCGGCAATCAGTGAGACCGACCTGGTCAAGCGAGGTCGACACCTCCGCGACGGCCTCTACGCCGCTACCGCCGCCCTGGATCCGGAAGGTAGTCAACAGACCGGCCCGACCTGCGTAGCCCTGGCCAACCGCTCGGTTCTGTTCGCCGAGCTCGGACATCACCAGTCGGCGCTTGCAGATGCACGCCGTGCCCGCGAACTGGCCATCGAACACGGTATGCGTCGCGAACAGGTGATCGCCGTGGTCGGCGAAGTGATCGCCCGCTGGCACTCGTCGCTGGATACCACGGTCCTGACCTTGATCGAAGAGGCCAAGGCGATGGCTGATGATCTCGATGCCCACGACTGTCTTCGTCCGCTGATCCAGATCGAAGTCGATGTCTTGTGGAGCACCGGCCGCTATGACGAGGCACGCACCGTGATGCGGCGCCAGGTCGAGCACCTGTACGACAAGCTGAATTCGCAGACGGAGGACCGGTGGGACAACGTTCGCGCCGCCGTCGAGCGGCTCCGTCATGCCTCCGCTGGGGAATCAGACGCGCTCACCGGACTGCCGAACGGGCAGTTCCTGGGGCGTTGGCTGCCCGAAGTGCTCTTGGGCGACGGTCCGGTGTGCATCGGTGCCGTCAACATCGACGGGTTCGCGCTTGTGAATGAAGACTTCGGGAGCCATGCAGGCGACGTGGTTCTGCAAGAGGTTGCTTCCGTCCTCGAACGGATCTGCCGCCGGGGCGACTCGGTGATGCGCACCAGTGGCGACGAGTTCGTGATGGTGTTGCGCGATACGTCGCCCGGTGACGCCCGCGTCGTCTTCGAGCGAGTTCGTCAACTGATTGCGGTCAGGTCCTGGACGGCGTTGCCGGAGAACCATCACCTCACAGCTTCCATCGGCGTCACCGTTGGGAGCGGAGCAGCCAATTCGAGCCAGCTGCTGGCGGCTGCTCGCGAGGGCTTGCGTCAGGTGAAGTTGGCCGGCGGCGACAGGATCAGCTTTCGTTGATTGACGCCAACGACAATGCGACCGCCAGTAGCGTGGCTGCGATGGGTGCTCAGGCATGGTTCTCTCGAGGTGACGTCGAAGTCGTCCCGGGCACTTCGGCAGTCTTTCAACTGACGATCGTCAACCTCGGCGACACCACCGAGACGTTCTCGTTGGCGCCGGTCGGCCTGGCAGCCGGATGGACCACGATCCGTCCCGGTTCGGTCACCCTGTTCGGGGGGTCGCAGGAAGTTGTCGACATCGAAGTTCAGCCGCCTCTGCTGCCGTCGACGACGGCCGGCCCTACCGCGCTGACCGTGCGAATCGTTCCTCAAAGCGATCCCGACGATGTCGGGTCCTCCGAGACCACGCTGCAGGTGGGCCCGACGTACACGCGCCGCTTGCACATGCTGCAGCCCGCACTCCGGGCCCGTCGCACCGCCGTCTACGAGATGATGCTCGAGAACCAGGGCAACACGCAGGCATCGTGCCGGTTGCACCTCCTCGATCCCACCGGGCGAGTGGACGGGGATTTCGATCCGCCAGCCGCGGGGGTCGAGCCGGGTGCCAGTTCTCTGATCCGGCTCAAGGTCCATGCCAACCGGTTGCAATGGGAACGCCGGTCGCGCACGGTGCAGTTCACGATCGATGCCGACCAACCGGGCGCCCCGACGGCAAGCGCGCCAGTGACGTTCGTTCAAGCCTCGATGATCCCGGAGCGCCTGTTCGCCAGGCTGCTTGCAGTGGGGGTCGCCGTCGCGGTACTTGCCGTGGTCTGGTTCGGAATCGTCAAGCCCGCCGTTCGCGATGCCGCCGACGCCGCCGTGGCCAAACAACTCCCGGCCGCGATCTCGTCGACATCGCTCGTATCCACTCCCGTCGTGGTGCCCAATCCCAACGACTCAGTTCCCGTCTCCACCGTTGCCGTAGTGACTCCGGCTGTCGATCAGGGCAAGTTGTTCAGCAAGCTGCTTGCTCCGGCGGCGCCGGCCGGACAGACCCTGTCAGTGACGGTTGACGTGCCCGCCGGTTCGAGCTTCGAGCTCACCGACGTCGCCCTCCAGAATCCTGACCAGGACACGGGCGTGGCGCGGTTGCTGAACGGCTCGGAGGAGATCTACCCATTCTCGCTCGCCGACGTCAACACCGGCGACAAGCGGGTTTCGTGGGTGTCGCCGATCGAGATCGTCGGTGGCACCTCCCTCGTGTTCGAGGTCAACTGCGTCGGCGCCGGCAACATCTCCGGCGTCTGCACCACCACGATGCTGGTCTCCGGCCGCATGGTCCCCGCCGCCCCAGTGGCCCCCGCCGGCTAACCCGTCCCAGCTCCACCGCAGATGGGTCAGCCGCCGGGCCAATCGGGGGAGGCTGCGTCGACGTCTTCGACGGCTCTCGAGGTGACTCTCAGGACGAGGGACGCTGGGTCGGTGCCGGTGCCAGGTGTCTGGGCGACGAGCATGCGATCGCCGGGGCGCTCATTGGCGGCGACGAGCATCGAGAGCAAGAAGTTGCCGGCCTTGTCGGCTTGCACGGTGGTGCGGCGGCCGGCGCCGTCGGCCCACAGCAAAGTGATCGTTGCGTTGGGCGCGAAGCCCGCGCCTCCCACGCCGATCTGATCGCCGGCCACTACGTCGGTGGCAGCAGCCTGAATTGCGGGGGTGTAGTGAGAATCGCCGTCGACCAGCACGCTGGTGTATTGGCCAGTGTCAGTCGACACGACAACGGTTGCCGAGCGATGGCCGGCATCAATGGGCGTGAAGGCGACATCGACGGTGCAACCCGCGCTGATCTCGAGCACGGCGTTACGGCACTTGGCCTTGACGATCCTGAAGTCCTTCGGGTTGACCCCCTGTATCGAGACGGCGGTGACCCATGCGGGAACGAGGCTGACGTTCGACACCGTAAACGTGTTCGTGTCGCCGACTTGGCCGACCTTCAGCGCGTCGAAGTGGTGATAGCTGCCTTGGTCTGCTGCGAGTGCTGGGAATCCGCCCGCACCAGTGACCTTCGACTGCACGTTGAGCGCACCGAACCCGGTCTCAGAGATCTTGATCGCACCACCGAGCGATCCTTCCGAACTCGGCGTGAGGATCACCGCCACGCCGCACGACCCGCCCGGCGGGACCGCGTAGCCCTCGACGCATTCGCCGAACGTGATGCCGAACTGCTTGTTCGTGGACTCGACCTTGCTCGGCACGAACGAACCGGGACCGGCGTTGTACAGCCGGACGAACCACTCGGCGCCAGGCAGGCCGACGATGCCGGTGCCGACGTTGATGTCGGCGATGGAGAGTTGCGGCTGTTGGGTGATGCCGACGACTTGTCGCATCGAGTCCGGTGTGGGCACGGCGAGCGGGCTGAACGCTGCGCCGGCAAGCGTGTCGAACACGATCACTCGCCCGGTGGCCGACAGCTTCGGGTGTGCATTTGCTGCTGGCGCAGGAGTAACGCCGTCGGTGAGGATCGAAGCGCGGTAGATCTCGGCGACGTCGACGTTGGAGACCATGATGTCGCCATCGGTTGCGGCGCCGCCGACCGATGGATGCGTCGTGAGCAGGTTGGTCGACCTCGTGACGAAGGCGACCTGGCTGCCATCACTGCTGATGGCCGGTTGGGTGGCACCGAAGTCGCTGCCGATGATCTGCGTGCTGATGCTGGAAGGCACCCGGCTGACCAGCACGACGGTGCCGTCGACCCGGTTGTAGCGGTAGACCTGCGGCGGGCAGCTGTCGATGCATGGCGGCAGGGACGCGCCGATCACCAAGTTGACGGCGGTCGAGCTGAATGCGACGTAGGTGCCGTCAGCGGAGATCGCCGGGGACGAGGCGGCGCCATTGGGTGTGCTGTCGGGACCGAGTGAGGCCCGCTTCACGGAGGTGTTGACGTCGGGGTTCAGCCTGTCCCAGACGTACACCTGTGAGTAGGCGTACTCGCCAGGGACCGGGCCGGAGCTCCAATCAGGGGTGGCTTTCGAGGAGTTGGCGTCGGAGGTGAAGGCGACGAACTGGCCGTCGTCGGAGACTGACGGCTCGCGCAAACCGGCGTAGTGGTACGTGCTGTTGGGAACTGCCGAAGGCGTGCCCGCGACCGGTACGGCGTGGCCTGGCTGGCCGACCGGAATGGTGATGTCGACAACGATGATCCCGACCAGTTCCGACTGCGAAGCGTCGAACTTGTGGGTGTAGGCGATGACGGACCCCGCGCCGGAGATGGCCGGAGGGAACCGCGGGTCGATGTCGTCGGCCGCCGCTTGATCGTCACCGCGAAAGGCGTTGGTGGAGATCAGTTCCCAACCATTCAGCGTTCCGCCACAGTTCGGCAGCTTCACGCGATACACGTCCCAGCGATTGCCGGTGTCGTCGTCGCGGAACAGGTCCAACGGCATCTCGGTCAGTACGGCGGCGTAACAACCGTCGCCACTGATCACAGGGAACACGCTGTTGCCGACACGGGCACCGGGCAGCGGTTGGGTCAGTTCGACCTCGCCACCGTTGGAGCGGTCACGGAGCCACACGGTGCTGGTCCGTTCGTCGTCTTCGGTCGCAGGGGGGCCGGCATAGACGACGAAACGGCCATCGCTCGACACCGACGGATTGGCGCCGGCCTGCGATTCGACTGCGACGGTCGGGCCTTGGGCAAGGCTGGTTGGCACGCGAGTGGAGGCAGCGGCATGGGTGATGCCGAGCGCGGCAAATGCAACGGTCGCGGAGGCTGCGAGCAGCCACCGTCCCATCACCCTCATGTCCCTCATCGTGTCCCTGCCACTTCCATCGACCCCAGCCGACATAGATGCTAGTTGCAGCCGGAGAAATACCTTCCAAGGCAAACCAACATCCCGTACATGGAATGATCGGCAGATGTAGCCGAGACCTTGAGTCCCGCTCGCTCAGCTGCAGCCGCTGTTTGCGCGCCGATTGTAACCACGACCGGCGGAGTATTTCGCCCGATCACCTCGACCCACGCGCGTGCGGCCGATCCGCTGGCGAAAAGAACGGCGTCGGCGGCCAGCGCTGCATGCCGCTGTTCGTCCGACAGTTGGACCGGTTTGGCCCGAAAAGGTTGTATCGCGCGAGCATGCCAGCCGTGTTCGACCAGGCCGTCGATCAGCGTGGGCTCGGCGTCGATTGCTTGAACGACGACGACGCGTCCGGGACCGTGCGGGAAGGCTTGTAACAGACCTGTGGCGCTTTGGATCTCGGCCACGAGATCGCACCGAGGAAGCATCGCGGCCGTCGCGCTTCCGATTGCTGCGATGCGCGGCGTGGCCAACTCGGAAGAGACCAGAGGTGAAACGCGGCGCGCTCCATTCGGAGAGGTGACGATGACCCAGTCGAGATCGGCGAGCTGCAGTGACGCCAGCTCAGCCATTCCGTCCGGCTCATCGACGATCTCGATCAACGGCACGACGAGCGGCGTTCCGCCGAATGAGGTGACCAACTGGCTGGTGTCCTCGGCCTGGTCGGCAGCGCGCGTGATCACCACCGTGCGCCCTGCTAGGGCTTTCATTGCAACCGTTTGTGCATCGACCTGGCCAGCTCGGCGCTGCGAACGAGTGCGAGATCGCGGTCGTCGGTCAGCTCGATCGACTCGGTCAAGTGGCCATGGCCGTCTGCGGAACCGAGGAACGCGGTCAGCGTGCGAGCGTCGGCGTGAGCGCCGACCGGTAGGGAGCAGCCGCTGCCGAGCTCAGCGAGAAAGGCTCGCTCGATCTCGACGGCTTGCCGAGTGGAATCGTCATCGATCGCGCCGATCACCTCGATCATGTCGGCGTCATTCGACCTGCACTCGATCGCCACGCAGCCCTGACCGGGACTGGGCACGAATGTTGCCGGAGGGAGGTAGTCGCTGACCTCCGGCGAGATGCCGAGGACTTCGAGTGCTGCAGCAGCCATCACGATGGCTCCGCCGTCGGGCACTTTGCCGAGACGCGTGTGGATGTTGCCGCGCAGTTCGCGGAACTGCAGATCGGGTCGAACGACGGTCAACTGCGCCCGTCGTCGGACGGAGCCGGTGGCAACACTGGCACCCTGGCGGAGGCCGTCGAGAGTGGACCCGATCAACACGTCCCGCGCATCGCGCCGTTTGCAGAACGCGGCGAGGCTCAGTCCGTCTGCGGTTGTCGACGGCAGATCCTTCGCCGAGTGCACGGCCATGTCGGCGTCGCCGCGCAGCACCGCGGCCTGCACCTCTTTCACGAACACGCCCTGCCCACCGATCGTGTGCAGCGGGACGTCGGCGTGTTGCGTGCGGTCGCCCAGCGTCTCGACGAAGACCAGCTCAACGGTGCGACCAGGGTTGGCCGCCATCAACGCGTCAGCGACCGCCTGTGACTGCGTTCGTGCCTGGGCACTTCCTCGAGTGGCCAAGCGCAGCGGCCGGTCGCCGTGCATGGCTCAACCGAGATCGAACAGGTCGCGGATTGTTGCTGCGTTGCGCTCGCCTTGCGGCGAGCCGGCATCGTCTTTGAGCTTGACCGACGGGGTGTGCAGAAGCTTGGCGACGATTCCCTTGGTCACGGCTTCGAGTGCAGCTCGCTGAGCATCGTCTAGCGACGCGAGCCGCGAAGTGAATCGCTCGATCTCGGCGCGACGAATGTTCTCGGCGCGATCGCGCAACTGGGCGACGAGGGGGGCGGCCTGACGCGCGGTGGCTTCGACACCGAAACGCTCGACCTCCTCGGAAACGATCTCGTCGACACGGCGGGCTTCTTCAGCACGAAGAACCAGCGCCCGGCCCGCCCAGTCGCGAAGGTCATCGAGGTTGAGCAGCGTCACATTCGGCAGCGCAGTGACTTCGGGGGCGACGTCGCGCGGAATTGCCACGTCGACGATCAGGAGTGGCGATGTGGATTCGCGCCGAGAAGTTTTCAGCAGCTCGAAATCGATGACGGTCACCCCGGCGCCGGTGCACGTCAGCAAGACGTCGGCGTCGGCGAGAGCCGCCTGCAGATCCGCGAACCCCACGACGGCTCCACCGATTCGCTGGGCGAGTTGATCGGCTCGCTCGGTCGTGCGATTGGCCACGACCAGGTCGCTGACCCCGGCATGCACGAGAGCTGCTGCAATCCCCTCGCCCATCTTGCCTGCGCCCACTACGAGAACCCGCCGGCCGACCAGAGAACCGAGTCGGTCCGAAGCCATCTCGACAGCCGCATGGCTGACAGACGCTGTGCCGCGACCGATTGATGTCTCGGTGCGCGCTCGCTTGCCCGTTTCGATCGCATGGCGGAACAACAGGTTGAGGGTCGCCTTGGCGCCACCTTCGTCCTGTGCCAACTCCCAAGCGGAGCGCACCTGGCCGAGGATCTCGCTTTCACCGAGCACGGCCGAATCGAGCCCAGCTGCGACCTCGAACAAATGAGAGACCGCTGCATCGTCGTGTTGGCTGTAGAGATGGGGGTGGAGGTCGTCGGGGTCGAGCCCGCCGAGATCGCAGAAGAAGTCGCGTATGTCGGCATACGCGCCGTGGAAACGTTCGGCGACCGCGTAGATCTCGGTGCGGTTGCAGGTGCTCAAGACGACGGCCTCGCGGATGCTCTGGCGGGCAACCAGGCCGGCGATTGCCTTGCCCTGTTCGTCGGGTCGTATGGCCAGCCTTTCCAGGAGGGCCAGTGGGCCGGTGCGGTGGTTGACCCCGATCACGACGATCGACATGCCGGCCGCCTACGCGCTCGCCGGTCGAGTGGTCCCGACCGCATGGATGGCGCCGCCGGCGCGACGCTGCTCGTGATAGCTCAGGATCTGCAGCTCGACAGCGAGGTCGACTTTGCGAACCTCGATAGCTCGCGGCACGGCGAGGACGACAGGAGCGAAGTTCAAGATGCTCGTCACGCCGGCTCGGACCAGTCTGTCGGCTGCGTCCTGCGCGGCGCTGGCCGGAGTTGCGACGACACCGATGCTGACGCGCTTGGTCTGCACGATCTGGGGAAGTTCGTCGATGTGGCGAACACGTACACCACTGAGGACAGAGCCGACTTTGGCCGCGTCGATGTCGACGATTCCGGCAACTGGAAAACCGCGCTCACCGAAACCGCCGTATCCGGCGAGGGCCTGGCCGAGGTTGCCGGCGCCGACGATCACGACCGGCCAGTCGTGGGTGAGGCCGAGCTCGCGTCGGATCTGGTAGACGAGATAGGCGACCTCGTAACCCACGCCGCGCGTTCCGTAGCTGCCGAGGTAGCTCAGGTCCTTGCGGACCTTGGCGGCGTTGACACCGCCCAGTTCGGCGAGGCGCTCCGACGAGATGCTGTCGACGCCCTCGTCGCCTTGCTCGGTGAGGATTCGCAGGTACACGGGAAGCCGCGCGACGGTGGCATCTGGGATGCGTCTGCGAATGCGTTCGGGGGCCATACCTGGGACCAACGTTAGGCACTCGTGCACACGTTCACAAAGCAGCAAGCCCTCTTGACTCCGATTTTTTGTCACGCCGCCCATCCGTGATGGTTGGCCACTACCGTCGGAGACGATGAACGCTGCTCTGGCCGCTGCGGCGACATTGGTCGCCATCGGGTTCACGTTCAGCACCATGGATCGCTGGTTGCGTCGCCGCCGTCCCTACGATCTGGCCTGGTCGGTGTCACTCGCCCTGTTCGCGCTCGGTGCCGCGGCGTTGTGGTGGGCCGAGTCGCGGGGGTGGAGCCTGGCCACGTTTCGAGTCTTCTATCTCGCCGGGGCGGTGTTGAACGTTCCGTGGCTCGCACTCGGCACCGTGTACCTGTTGGCCGGAACGGCGGTCGGCGATCGGGTGCGCTGGTGGCTGGTTCTGCTCAGTGGGCTGAGCGCCGGCGTCGTTCTCTTTGCTCCGACGCGGGTCGGCGTCTCGGGAAAGGAGCTACCAACTGGCAGGGACGTGTTCGGCGTCGCCCCGCGCGTTCTGGCGGCCGCAGGTTCTGGTATCGCTGCGATCGTGATCATCGCCGGCTCGTTGTGGAGCGTGTTCCGCTTGGCGCGCCGTCGCGAACCCGCAGTGCAGGGCGTCCGCCGAACCGCGGCGTCTCCAGGTCAACTCGTCGTCGGCAACCTGCTGATAGCCGCCGGAACCACCGTGCTGTCCGCCAGTGGCACGCTGGCAGGCCGGCTCGGCAAGGACACCGCATTCGCGATCACGCTCTTGATCGGGATCGTGGTGCTGTTCGCGGGATTCCTGGTCGCGTCGACGACTCACCGGCAGGCGTTGCGCGCGCTACATCAGCGAGCGGCGTAGGAGCTTGCCGCTGACGTTGCGCGGCAGTTGGTCGACGAAGAGGATCTTCGACGGGCTCTTGTATCGCGCCAACCGCTCGCTGCACCACGAGATCAGCGTGTCTTCGTCGACCGTCATCCCGTTGCGCACCACTACCCAGGCCTTGACCGCCTCGCCCGTGTGCGGGTGCGGGACGCCGGCCACGCCGACCTCGGCGACAGCGGGATGCTCGGCGATCGCGTCTTCGACCTCCGCCGGGTAGACGTTGAAACCGCTGACGATGATGAGGTCTTTGGCGCGGTCGACGAGGAACAGGTAGCCATCATCGTCGGTGACCGCGATGTCTCCTGTGCGCAACCATCCGTCTTGCGTGAGCACACGCGCTGTCTGCTCGGGATCGTCGAGGTAGCCCTGAAACACGTTGGGCCCGTTGACCCAGATCTCCCCGGCATCGCCTCGCAGAACGTCGTCACCGTCTTCGTCGACCAGCCTTACGGTCATCCCATCGAGCACCTTGCCAACGGAACCGACCTTCAACGGAATTCCGGCCGAGCTGGTGACCACGGGCGAGGCTTCGGTGAGCCCATACCCTTCGGCCACTTGCAGACCGAAGCGTTGCTGCAGCCGGCGCGTGGCCTCTTCCGGCATCTTTGCTGCTCCGGTCAGCGCCAGGCGGACGGTCGCGAAGCTGTCGGGCGGCGCCTCGTCGAAATGGCTGAACGTCAGCCAGAGCGGTGGTGCGCCGGGGATGACCGTGACCCCGCGTTCGCGGATGGTGTCGAGGGCGGTCGACGGGTCGAAGCGCTGTACGAGCACGATGGTGGCACCGTTGACCAAGCTCAGACCGAGCACGACGTTGAGCCCGAAGATGTGGAACATCGGCAGCACGGCGTACACGATGTCGTCCGAACCGATCCCTGCCGCGACCGAGCGACCTTGATCGAGGTTGGCAAGCAGGTTGCCGTGACTGAGCATCGCCGCTCGAGGAGATCCGGCCGTGCCGCTGGTGAACATCAACACGGCCAAGGCGTGGGCGTCGACCTCGACGATGTCGATCGGGTCACTGGCGATGAGATCGTCGAATCGAAGGTCTGCACCCACCGTTTCCGCATCGGTTGCAATGACGTGGCGCACTGAAGGAACGTCGGCGCGGTCGACACCGTTCCACGCAGCTGCGGCGGTCGGGTCGACGAGCACGATGCTGGCACCGACGGTAGCGATCTCCTCCTGGATCTCGGGCGACGGGCTCTGCGGATTCAGGGGCACGACCGTCGCGCCCAGACCCAGCACGGCGAGGTACGACTCGACAAAGTAGAGGCCGTTGCCGCACAGCAACGCAACGCGATCGCCGGCCCCGACGCTGAGCTTGGCGAACCCGCCGCGGAGCTTGGCAACGTCGACGCGGAGCTGACCGTAGGTGGTCTCGACCCCGCGGGTGATGATGGCGACATGTTCCGAAGGGTGCCCGTCGATGATCTGTGCGAGATTCACGCGACCCGGCTTCTACAGACGAAGTAACGAGATGACGCCGGCAGTCAGGATGAGGATCAACAGGAGTGCCAGGGTGAGCGTGGTCGCCGGGCGCATGCGGCCAACCTAGCGGGCGCGTAACGTCACGGGGCTGGATGTGCCAGTCGTCGGGGCTTCGGTCAACGGCGCCAGCGTGATCTGATCGCCGGCTCCGATACCAAGATCCATCGCCGCCGAACGTTGATCGAGCACCAGCGCCAGCATGCCGCAGCTGTCGACGACGAGCCCCACCGCGCCTGTCGCGACGTCGGCGAACGTGGTCTTGCGCGTCGCCACGCGTTGCGAGTCGCCGAACGTGATCTGCACCTGTGGGCCCCAATCGGCAATGTCTTCCGGCCCGACGTTGAGCTGGCAGTTGCCGAAGTGATCGACCCACAGAACCTCGCACACCAAGCCCTCGGGCTCCTTGCGCGGCAGCGGAACTATGCCCGGCAGCAGTTCGTCAGGATCGATCAGGGGTCCGAGCTCGGCGAGGTCGACCCCGTTGCAGAGGTGAGCGACAACTGGAGCGAAGATGTCTCGACCGGCAAACGTGACACCGTGGGACGGGAGGTGGTATTGGTCGTTGGTCAGGATCGCGGCCCGGCCGGCTCCTCCCGCCATCGCGACCGCGGGTGCCAGCAGGCCGTTGTCGGGACCGACCAGCACCGCCTCGCCATCGGCCACTTCGATCGCGATCGACTTGCGTGTGCCCCCGACACCTGGGTCGACCACTGCGAGGATGACACCGCTGGGGATGTATGAGATGCAACGGGCCAGAGCCAGACTCCCGGCACGAACATCGAACGGCCTGATGTTGTGGGTGAGGTCGATGGTCTGGGCGTGTGGGGCGATGTCGCGGATGACTGCCTTCACTACACCGACGAACTCGTCGACGAGGCCGTAGTCCGTGAGCATCGACACGGTCTCATAGCGGCGGCCCATTGGCGACAACATAGCGACGGCCACCTCACTGTCACCTATAGATCGACGAGGCCCCAAAAATCGACAAGGGCCGATGCCAACCCCCCGATGGCACCAGCCCTGTCGGCGCATCCTCGCGGATGCGACTCCGTGTGTTGATCACGCGGCGGTCGTTGTGACCTGGGTGAGAGGTTAGACACATGCGGGTCACTGAGAAAAGAGTCACACCAAGAAAATTTCGGATCGCGTGATGCAGCGCGCGCTCTTCGTGAGATCAGGAGTGAGGGCGCCGGACCCAATTGCGAGTTGTACTGCGGTCATGTGGACGAGGAGTGAGGAGTGCCGAGCCCGCGGCTGCGTTCGGTTGCAGCCAACACGCACTCCAACAATGCCGAGCGAGTGCCGTGCTCCTCGAGCACCCGTAGACCCGCCGCGGTCGTGCCGCCGGGTGAGGTGACCATTGCCCGCAGCGCGACGGGATCGCCGTACTCGGCGAGCATCGCAGCCGATCCGACGAAGAGCTGACGGACAAGGGCGTCGGCGACAGGTCGGGTCAGCCCGGCCAGGACCCCCGCGTCGGTCAGTGCCTCGGCGACGAGGAAGAGGTACGCGGGCCCGCTGCCGATCAGGCCGGTGACCGCGTCGAGCAGTGGCTCCTGCACCCGGACCACCGTTCCTACTGCGCCAAGAATTCCTTCCGCCCAATCGAGATCGTCGTCGGTCGCGAAAGCCCCCGCACACATCGCTGCAGCACCTTTGCCAAGCAACGCCGGAGTGTTGGGTATCGAACGCACGACCACAACTCCGTCTCCACATGCTTGCTGCAACGCGTCGATCGATACACCAGCGGCGATCGACAACACGCGGCGGGCTCCTGCAGCGGCCGCAGCGGTGGCGGCTGCGGCGGCGTCGTACGGCTTGACGGCGATCACCGCGCCGTCGCACTGCGGCACGGTCGCGCTGATTGCAACGGCGGGGTACATCGCTGCGAGCGCCTCGCGTCGCGCGTCGGAGACCTCGACAACGGCCAGGTCGGTGGTTGCCCAACCGTTGGCAATGAGCCCACCCACCAGGGCAGCACCCATGTTGCCGCCGCCAACCACGGCCAATCGGAAGTTGCTCATTGCCGCAGGCTAACTAACCACCCGACTACAACACGCCCGCATACGCGGGAAGGCAGGGCTGACCGCCGAGATGGGCGTACAGCACTTTCGATCCCGCCGGAATCTCGCCTGAACGGATCATGCCGATCATGCCGGCCATCGACTTGCCCTCGTACACGGGGTCGGTCAGCATCCCTTCCATCCGTGCGCAGGTGTGGATGGCGTCGATGGTCTTCGCATCTGGAATGCCGTAGATACCGGCCGAGTAGCCGTCGACCAGCGTGACCTCGTCGGCGCGCAACGCTCGATCCAGCCCGATCTTCGCTGCTGTGTTCTGCGCGATTCGGGTCACCTGGGCAAAGGTCTTGTCCATCGTCGCCGACGCATCGATTCCGATGACGTGTCGGTCCGCGCGGTCCTCGAGGGCGAATCCGGCGATCATGCCGGCGTGGGTGGAACCGGTCACGGTGCACACGATGATGTGATCGAAGAAGATGTCTTGCTCGGCTTCCTGCTGGCCCACTTCGCGAGCCCAGTTGGCGAAACCCAAGCCGCCGAGCGGATGGTCCGAGGCGCCGGCGGGGATGGGATACGGCTTGCCGCCCGCAGCGACAACCGAGTCGAGGGCGCGCTGCCAACTGTCGCGGATTCCGATGTCGAAGCCGGCTGGGTCGAGGCGCACGTCGCCGCCCAAGATTCGCGAGAGCTGGATGTTGCCCACCTTGTCGTAGACGACGTCGGGCCACGCGACCCACGCCTCCTGCACGGTGACAGCCTTCAGGCCGAGGTGGGCTGCCACACCTGTGACCTGGCGAGTGTGGTTCGACTGCACCCCGCCGATGGAGACGAGGGTGTCGCAGCCCTGCGCCAATGCCTCTGGAATGAGATATTCGAGTTTGCGCGTCTTGTTGCCGCCGAAGGCGATTCCCGAGTTGCAATCTTCGCGCTTGGCCCAGATCTCTACTTTGCCGCCAAGGTGGGCGCTCAGCCGGGGCAGCGGATGGATGGGTGACGGCCCGAACGTGAGGGGATGGCGAGGGAAGTCGTCGAGAGTCATTCGAGAATCGTAAACGTGATGATCCTTCGAGATGATCAGATGGCGCCGGAGCGGATGGCGCTGCGACATTCCCCGAAGAGTGCCATCCGCCCGGCACTCACATGGATGGGCGCCGAGTCGGCCAAAGCGGAAAATCCATGCGATGGATCAGCGGGCGAAGCGGCTGGCGAACCCGAGCCGGATAAGCGCCGGGAACGATTGCTCGCTGTACGCGTAGATCGATCCGACCACACGATCGACCTCTTCCGCGCAAACGGCTGCCAGCGGCAACTCGCCGCGTAGGAACAGCGCGTCCTCCACACCGATTGCGAAGTGGGCGCCGACCAACTTCTGGTTGCGTCGCAGGGCCATCTCGTACACCTGGGCGATGTTCTCCTCCGGTGCCGGCATCACGTATGCCTCATAGCGCAACGTCCGTTGTCCGAGCGTCAGCCACACCGTGATGTGATCCTTCTCGTCTCCGTGCAGGCGCACGTACCAGCGAGGCTGGTCGCCTTCGTCGCGGTCCACCGCCTCGACTGCCGGATTCGAGGCAGCCAGTTGGGCGAGCCACTGATCGATCTGAGCCGCAAGCGCCGACACCGCGGTGTCGTCGTGGACGTCGCTCACGCGCAGGCCACCAGCTCGCGGACCGTCAGATCTGAATACACCCGCCGCAATCGCGCGGCAGCGAAACCCCATGTGTACTGCCGTGCCCGCGCCGCTGCGCGTCTGCCCATCGCCGCGGCGCGCTCAGGGTCGTCGAGGATCTGGTTGATGTATTCGGCGTAGCGGCGCGGATCGCGATCGTGGACGAGAAAGCCGTTGTCGCCATGGTCGACGAGGGTCAGCAACCCGCCGACTGCACTGGCCACGACGGGAATCCCGCATGCCGAGGCTTCGAGAGCAACCAGGCCGAAGCTCTCGCTGCGGCTCGGCACCACAGCCACGTCGGCGGCGCGGTAATAGGTGCTGAGGATGTGGTGCGGTTGTGGCTCGACGAAGCGCACCTGACCTTCGACGCCGAGCTTGACGATGAGATCCTGCAGATGTCGCATCTCGGCGGCACCTTCCAGTCCGCTGGCGCCGCCGACGATCACCAGCAGTGCGTCGGGTCTGTCCAGCGCTGCCAGCGCTCGCACAGCGACGTCGGGACCCTTCAAGGGCTGGATGCGACCGACGAACAACAGCACCGGACAAGCGAGTGGCAGGTCGACGGCGTTGCGAGCACCGTTGCGGTCGCCGGGTGCGAAGAACGCGTGCTCCACGCCGGGGGCAATGATCTCGATCTTGCCGGCCGGCTGACCGTACAGGCGAAGGAACTGCCGCTCCTCCTCGGTGCAACTCACACAGATCGCGTCGGCGCACTCGATGATCTCGGCCTCGGCGCGCTCACGCCATTCGGGCTCCAGATCGCCACCCTCTGCCTTCACCTTGGCCAGGGTGTGAAACGTACTAACGAAGGGGAGATCGAGCTCATGTTTGATGCGATGTGCAACGAGGCCGCTGAGCCAGTAGTTGGCATGCAACACGTCGGCCGGTGAGTCGTTCTTGATGTGGTCGACGACGGCGTCGCCGAACTCGGTCAGCACCGACGGGAGTAGCTCTTTCGGCAGGTCGAACGGCCCGGCCGGGATGTGAATCACGCGGTGTCCCGGCTCGACCTGAACGACTTCGGGAAGGTCAGCGCGGGTGGCCCTGGTGTACGTGGTGCATTCGACACCGGCTTGCGCCAGTGCCGAGACCATCTCGCGCACGTACACGTTCATACCGCCACTATCGCCGGATCCTGGTTGGGTCAGCGGCGAGGTGTGGAGCGAGAGCACAGCAACGTGTTGCACGGAGATATGAAACGCTATCGAACTGATCAACATTCCGTTTTAGTGGTCGGGACTGGTCTCCGCTTCGCTTCGACTGCTCCCTCCGGAACGAGAGCACGTCCCTTTTAGTGGTCGGGACTGGTCTCCGCTCTCACCCTTTGGCGGCGACGAAGCTCTCGTACACGTTGAGCAGGGCCTGACGTTGCTCGGCCGTCAACTGTTGGTCGGCCGCGATGGCCTCGCGAACGCCGACCCGCGGTCGGTCGGTGGGTGAGAGGAAGCCGGCCCGTTCGTACAGCGATTCTGCGCTGATCTGCAACGCCTTGGCTATCTGCTGGAGGATGTCTGCCGACGGCTTGCGCAAGCCGCGCTCGATCTGCGACAGATAGGGATTGCTGACCCCCGCGAGCTCGGCCAGGCGACGCACGCTCATCCGTGCCACCTCGCGCTGCGACTTGATCAGCTCTCCGACATCGGCCAGCCGCTTGTCGAGATCGTCGCGCATCGAGGGCACGCGACAGCACTCAGTCGTCTGCGGCGAGCAGGCCGTCGACGTTGGCCTCGCCATCGCGATAACGGCGCACCAGCTCCGCGCTCAGCTCGTCGATGCGGGTGAACAACCCGCGACGCTCGTGCGAGCGGGCCTGCTCGAACTCGTGGAGTGCATCGGCATAGTTGATGAGCTCCTCGCCGCTGAGCGCCGACAGGTCGTTGTCGCCGGCGCGATCCAACAAGGCATCGAACTGTTCGGCAAGGGGGTGGCTGCTGAAATCTTCGGCCGGGCGCGGGGGGCGCGGGGCGCCGCCTGTGAGATGGGCGGAAAGGATCGCCGGCAACTCGTCGGACAAGCTCTCCGTGCCACCATCGATGCGCCGGCGCTTCTCCGCTTGGACCAGATCCAGGCGGGCCTGGGCGAGGCGGCGCACGTACGAGACGGCGTCGTCGTCGTTCTGCAACCTGGCGCGCAACGCGCGCAGCTCGACAAGGGAAAGTTGCCGGGGGTCCACGATCTCAGACATCAACATCCTCCACTAACGGGCGGCAGGACCGCCACTTCGTCACCAACGTCGACGGGGTCGCCGGGGTCTGCCGCTTCACCATTCACCCAAACTTTGCATGATGGGAGCAGCCTGGCAAACCCATCGCCGAACGAGGTGATTGCGGCAGCCAGAACGTCGCCCACCGTGGAACCCGCGAATTCCGCGCGGCCGGTGCCGGCGGCCTCGCGAGCCGATGCGAACAATCGAAGCGTCGCCATTCCGGAGAGCGTACCGGCCGGTCTTCGCCCTGCAGACCTTCGGCGCGCCGGGTCACGCTCCGCACCCTCGCACGGCCGATACCCTCCGGAAGCCGTGAGCGACGCTGCGCACCTTCCCGGGCTGGGTCCCGACGATGAACCAGGCGCAGTGCCGCCGTCACTCGAGCCTTTTGTCGTCGAGGTGACCCGATCGAAGAAGCGACGCAAAACGGTCGGAGCTCAGCTCGTGGGCGGTGTGCTGCGGATCGCCCTGCCTTCGTGGATGAGCAAGGCGGAAGAAGCGCACTGGATTCGGGAGATGAGCGGGCGGTTTCAGCGAAAGATGTCGGCGGATCGATTGCGCCTCGACGACCGCGCCACGACACTGGCGCGTCGGTACGACCTGCCTCGCCCGGGCACGATCCGTTGGGCGGACGACATGCGTTCGAGATGGGGATCGTGCACCCCGTCCCAGCGCACGATCCGCATCTCGACACGTTTGGCGCCGTTCCCCGATTGGGTCATCGACTACGTGATCGTCCACGAGCTTGCCCACCTCGAAGTCATCGGGCATACCGACGATTTCTGGCAGCTCGTCTACCGCTACCCGAAGGCCGAACGTGCCATTGGCTACCTGATCGCCAAGTCCGGCGACGGGGATGAAGTGGACTGATCGACGGCCCAGGGGGCACGACGCGGCCGGACGGCCCCGGCGAGCACACCGGCCGCAATGAGCACCGAGACCACCGAGACGGCAGTGGTCACGAGCGTGATCTTTCCTGGCTGGGCGCTCGCGATCGCGCCGCCGACGGCCATCAGCGAGATCAGCCGAAGTGCGACGCGACGGCCGTCCATCACAGGTTGTGCAACTGCTTCGACGAGCGGGCCATCTTCGGTCGGTGCCTCGCCCGGTCGGCTCAGTCGTTGCCGTGCCGGTTCGATCATGCAGTACTCGACGAGTGGGTTGATCGCTTGTGCGGGAGCATCGGCGAATTCGACCCCCACGCGCCAACGTTCCTCGGACACGTTGCGCACGTTGCGCACGACGATCGGCAACGAAACGTTCTCGCAGCCACGAGAAGTGGTGATCGTCGCGTCGAGCAGCAGTGTTTGCTTCGGAGTCAACTCCTGATTCGTTTCGAATCCGGCGCCGAGCGCAGTCACGTCGAACACGGCTACTGGGTTCTCGTCTACCTCGGCCGGAATCGACGCAACGACGCGCGCTGCGCGCCGGAGTTGGTTGCGCCTGCCGAACATTCGCAGCACGTCCAGCGACATCGCCAACGACCACAACGACACGGCGATGAGTCCGATCAGCCATGCATGAGGCATTGCGCCGAGGGAGTGCGTCCATTGCTCGCTCAAGCCCCGCATCATCATCACCGCGCTCAGCACCACGACAGAGGCCACCAGTGCCCCGCCGTGCTGGAGCGCATGCGGAGTCATGATCGGTGCTCGGCGTTTATCGAATCCCATGGGATGCCGCAAGCCCTGCCAGGACGCGCCGAGGTTGCGGAGAGACCATCGAGTTCGATCGCCTGGACGCAACGTCCAACCGCTCATGAGTCCGAGACCGAAGGCAGTGACGACGAAGCCGGGCGCCCACAGGGCGGCGAGGATCGTGAGATTTGGCCGCAACGGGAGGGAACCGGTCAACAGCGAAGCGACGACGACGGCGATGAAACCGACGCGCCGCAACCCCGACAGAGACCGAACCGAGAAGGCGGCCACGGCTAACCGCTGGCCGAGCCGCAGCGAGTTCAGCCTGAAGATGCCGTCACTCGCGAAGATCATCGTTCGACAGGCGCGGGCCTGCTGCACACGGCGCTCGTACACCGCGTCCTGTGATTGCACGACCTGACGAACCAGGACAGCGTCACCGGTGTCCGCAACCACCCTCCAGCCCTGGGCCATCAACGCCAACGACCAATATGCCTGTGCTTCGACGGGTTCCTCGTCGCCGACCTCGACGCTGTCGACGGCCGCACGGCGGATCAGCGCTCCCGAGTCGCTGAGGATCGCAGCGCCACGGGCGCCGAGCGCAGGAGTGAGCGTCTCGCGTTCGAAGGTCAGTTCGTGTAGACGGTTCGGGCCGTGCTCTGCGGAGTCGTCGTCAGCCATCAGTGATTGCCCGATCGCAACGGCCACGTCCTCGGCGCACATCAACGGCAGCAAGCGCTCGACGGCATTTGGGCACGGGATGTCGCCGGCGTCGAGCAGCAAGAAGATCGGGGTGACGGAGGCGGCGCTGCAGGTCTTCAAGCCGTTGTGGTCTTCGAGATCTGTCGCCGCGTAGACCGCGCCGAACTCGGCAGCGAGGGCGACAACGTCGGGCCGAGCGCCCATGTCGACGACGATGGTGCGACGGGGTGCCATCGTCTGTAGCGAAAGCAGTGTGGCTCGGATCTGGTGGCTCGGTTGTTGATCGACGCGAACGGCAACATCGACGGCAACCTCGACCGCGACATCGAGCTCTACATCGACACGGTCCTGTTCGGTCCCGTTCTCGCCGGCTGTGGTTCGGGCAGGGGCGCCGTGCCAGAGAGCCCACATCAGCAGACCGGATCCGATGAACCCGGCGACCTCGACGACGAACGCCACGACGACGAGCCAAACCGGGGCGTCACTTGGCAGGGTCCACAAGCGCCAACAGAGGTACGCGCCGGTAGCGAGCAGACCGAGGCAGGTCAGTCCTCGTCCCATTCTGTGCGCCCGTCGGTTCATCAGTCGTTCTCGCTTGGTCGGTCGGAGTTGGGGGTTGGCAATGACCGCTTGCCGTCTCCATGAGGGGATCGGCATCACCGACGGGCGACTTGAGCGCGCCGGTCGTGACATCGGTGGCACGCGCCACGGGGTGCCAGCGTTGTTGGCCAGGCCGCCCGCTAGCCTCACCTCCTCGTGGGAACACCTAAGCGCGAACGTCAGAAAGCCAATCGTCAGCAGCGCTTGGAAGACCTTGCCCGCCAGGCACGGACTGTGAAGCGCAAGCGCACGGGCATGTACGTGTTGCTGATCCCTATCGGGGCTGTGCTGATTTCGGGGCTTGTCTGGTTGGTCAATCGCGGTGACAACGGTGCAGTGTCGAGCTCGTCGACCACGATCGACGCGTTCGGTTCGACCCCCACGACGCTCGATCCAAACGCGCCGACGACCACGTTAACGCCCTTGCCCAGCACGATCGTCGGCGCCACGCTGACCGGCGACACGCCCTGCCCGGCCGCAGATGGAAGTTCGCCGCGCACGATCACGTTCGCCAAGGCTCCACCCACCTGCATCGATGCCGCCAAGACCTATACGGCTGAGGTGACCACCAACAAAGGCGCGTACACCATCGAGCTCAATGCCGGCGCTGCGCCGCTGACCGTCAACAACTTCGTGGTGCTGGCCCGTTACCACTACTTCGACAACACCATCTGCCACCGGGCAATCCCCGACTTCGCAGTGCAGTGTGGGGATCCGACTGGCTCAGGTTCGGGGGGGCCCGGTTACTCGTTCGCCGACGAACTGCCCGCCACCGGTTCATACAAGGTGGGCTCGATCGCGATGGCCAACTCGGGCGCCGGCACGAATGGCAGCCAGTTCTTCGTCATCACCGGTGCACAAGGTGTGGCCCTCCCCTCCGACTACTCGCTGTTCGGTCAGGTCACCGATGGCCTCGACACAACGGTGGCCGCCCTCAACGCGCTGGGCAACCCGGATCAGGCTGCCAACGGAGTGCCGCCAGTCGAGCAGATCATCATCCAGTCAGTCACGATTACCGAGACCTAGCACCCACAGCGGCGTCAGTTCGGCAGGTCACCGTGAACGGTCATCTCGCCGACGCGCTCCCAACCCTGGGCGGAGTGCACCAACGCGGAGCCGCTCGGTAGCTCGACGATGGGCGTGTTGGCCAACTTGAGCGTGCGATGAAGTCGATCCGTTGACCATGTCTCGGCTTCGGTGACCAACGCCAGTCCGTCGATCAGTCCGAGTCCGAGCGTGAATGCTCCGCCGCGAGGGTCGACCATCGGATCACACATGGCCGCGGCGCTGCCGCCGGTGGCTGCGACGACGCCGCCGTCGGCGACGATCTGACAGATCGCGTCCCAGAGCGGAGTCGCCTTCAGGACCGAGCGCAGATGCAGTGGTTGATCGCCGACCAGGTAGACGGCCCTCGCCCCGCGCACGACCGCGACCGCGCTTTCGTCCATGGCTTCGCTGCGTCGCATCACCATCAATGCCTCGACCAGTACGTCGAGGCGTTCGCCCCAACCCATCGCCGCCTCGATCAATCGTTCCGGGTGCTCGTAGGCGTCGGCTGTGGGCAGCACGACCACCCGATCTGCGCCGGCTGCTGCGATGAGGCGGCGGTCGAGCTCATCGTTGGCGGCGAACGGGCCGCCGCCCTGCAATGCCAAGATGCCGGTCATCCCGGCGAGCGTACGCTGGCTCAGCCGAGCAGCACGGATTCCAATGTGGCCAGCGTGCCGTCGGTGACACCAATCGAGCGCACGTAGGCGCGGATGGTGCCGTGCTCTGCGCGCAACTCGTCGAGGATGTGACTCATCGCTTCGGGAAGCGCTGCCGTGTACGCGGGCGGGACCGTTGCCATTCGCTCGGTCCACTCCGGCCATTCCCGCGCCGCCCATTCGCGGAAGCGTTCCATGCCTTCGACGGTCAATGCGTAGTCGGCGACGATGTCAGTGTGCGACACACCGAGTGAACCGAGGAGCAGCGCAGCGAGGAGCCCGGTGCGGTCCTTGCCCGCCGCGCAGTGGAACACTGCGGGAAGCGCGCCGGGCGCGGCCAGCACCTCGAATGCCTTGGCAAACCTCGGTGCACCGACGGTCAACATGTCTTGGTAGGCCCAGATGAGGAAGTCCTCGTCGCGCTCGTACTCCGGCGCATCTCCGTGAGCCCACGTCTTGTCGACGATCGGGAGATGGTGGAAGACGACAGGATGAGCGTCGACCGGGAAGCGACCGCGTTCGTCCAGTTCGGGCGCGCTGCGCAGATCGATGACGGTGCGAAGACCGAGTGGTTCGAGGGCGGCCACATCGGCGGGCGTCAGCCGGTACAACCCATCGGCTCGATAGAGCGTGCGCCAGAGCGTGGTTCGCCCATCGGCAGTCTCGTAGCCGCCCAGGTCGCGGAAGTTGTGCACCGCGTCGAGAGCGACAAGGCGTTCCGGATCGGAGGCGCGGTCGGCAAAGAGGTCAGCAGTCACCCTGTCAGGGTACCCAGCCGATCTCGCTGCGAACCGCTGATGCGGATGAACGGAGAATGAACTCGGTCACTCAGGGTCGACATGCCCGGCGGCCGCGGCTGCATCGAGTTGGCCGAGCACCAGCGTCCAAGCCTCGGGCAGCGAATGCTCGATGTACTTGCCGTTCCGGGCGATGACTCGCGATCGACTGATGCCGTACTCGCGCCACGTCGACGCCCCTTCGGCCAGGTTGAGCATCATCGGGGCCAGTCGGTCGATCGCCATGACGAACCTCGCCTCGGCGGTGTCGCCCCGTTCGTATTCGTCCCACAACTCGCGGAACCAGCGACCGGTCTCGGTGGGTAGGACACCGAACAATCGATCGGCAGCGGCCTCTTCGCGGGCTTGCTTGGTGGCTGCTCCCTCCGCCTCGTCGTAGGCGAACGTGTCGCCCGCGTCGATCTCGACGATGTCATGGACAAGTGCCATCGCCACGGCGGTCGCGACGTCGACGGGCTCGCTGGCGAATGGTGCGAGTATCAGCGCGCCGATCCCCAGATGCCACGAGTGCTCCGCGGTGTTCTCGCGCCGGCTGCCGTCCGCCAGTCGGTTGCGTCGCTCGACGCCCTTCAAGCGGTCCGCTTCCATGAAGAAAGCCAAAGCGGCTGCAATGCCAGGGTCTGGGATGCCGTCGGGCTGCTCTCGCTGCACACAAAGACCGTAGCCGGATTGTCGAAGTTACCCGCGGGTAGCTACAGTCCTGGCATGGCAGCCTGCATTCGCTCAGTCGGCATCGTCGGGTCGGGGATCATGGGCGCCGGTCTTGCCGAGGTTGCCGCTCGGGCCGGGTACGACGTGATGGTGGCCTCGCGTTCGCAGGCTTCCGCCGACGGCGTGCTGCGAGTGATCTCGGCCGGTCTCTCGAAGGCGGTGGAACGCGGCAAGCTCATCGCCGACGAGCGCGATTCCGTGATGGGCCGCATCACAGCGAGCCAGGGATTCGATTCTCTCGGCGACTGCGATCTCGTGATCGAATCGGTGATCGAGCATCTCGAAGTGAAGATCGCGCTGTTCGCCGATCTCGATCGAGCGGTGAAGCCGTCAGCGGTCCTGGCCACCAACACGTCGACGCTGCCGGTGATCGAACTGGCCTTGGCGACAACGCGACCCGAGCAGGTCTGCGGCATCCACTTCTTCAACCCGGCGACCGTGATGAAGCTGGTCGAGGTGGTTCGGCCGCCGACCGCTTGCGCCGAGACGATCGAAACCGCGATCGATTTCGTGTCCTCGTGCGGCAAGGACGCTGTGGAGGTGCAGGACCACGCCGGCTTCATCGTCAATGCCCTTCTGTTCCCGTACCTCAACAGAGCGGTGCGGATGCTGGAACGCGGCACCGCGCCGATCGAGTCGATCGACACTGCGATGAAGGGCGGCTGCAACTTCCCGATGGGTCCGTTCGCCCTACTCGACCTCGTTGGGCTCGACACGTCTGTGGCGATACTCGAGACCATCCACGCTGCGTTCGGCAACCCCGACGACGCCCCGGCGCAGACGTTGCGCGACAAGGTCATTGCGGGCCATCTCGGCCGCAAGACGAAACAAGGGTTCTACAGCTACTGAGATCGCGGCATTTGCTCCAAACTGTCAGCGTGCACATTGGCCGACCACCGATCGAGCCGCCCCCCAACCGCTGGCGACTACCCGCGCCGCAGTTGGCGGACGAGAACGGGCTGTGTGGAATCGGAGCCGATCTGGCACCGGGAACGTTGTTGGCGGCCTATCGCAGCGGCATCTTTCCGATGCCCCTGCGCAAGAAGACCCTGGGGTGGTGGTCACCGGATCCGCGAGGTGTCATACCGCTCGACGGCTTGGTCGTGTCCCGATCCTTGCGGCGAAGTTGCCGCCGATACGAGGTGCGGAGCGATACCCGCTTTCGCGAGGTGATGGAGCGGTGTGCTGATCCGACCCGACCGCACGGGTGGATCACGCCACAGTTCGTCGATGCCTACGAAGAGCTACATCGGCTCGGTTGGGCGCACAGCTTCGAGACCTACCTCGATGGGCATCTCGTCGGTGGGCTGTACGGGGTGCGCATCGCCAGGATGTTCGCCGGCGAGTCGATGTTCAGCGATGCGACCGACGCCTCGAAGGTCGCATTGCTCAGCTTGGTCGATTGGCTCGTCGAGTCGGGCGCGAGCTTGCTCGATGTCCAGTGGACGACACCGCACCTCGCTTCGATCGGGGCCGTGGACATGCCTCGCGACGACTATCTCGAGTTGCTCGCTGCAGCCGTGAATGGCCATGAATGAAGGGGGTAGGGGCGGTGCAGCGGTGCCGGTGAGTTGCCTCACCGGCACCGGCGCCCCAATCGCTGTGTCCAGGTTCGCCGCCGTACCTGACACCACCGATTGACTCCGCCCGCTAGGAAGTTCCGCCGAACCTTCGAACCGTGCGGAGGATGTATCGGAACGCTGCGTGGGAAACTTGAGCATTTCTTGAGGAAATTTCGGCGTGCAACACTTTGCCGATGCCGGAACGAGTCGAACGGTCGATCCGCGACCAGCCGTGGATGATGCGGACGTACTCGGGACACTCCACCGCCGAGGCGTCGAACGAGCTGTATCGGACCAATCTGGCGAAGGGCCAGACGGGCCTGTCCATCGCTTTCGACCTTCCGACCCAGACCGGCTACGACCCCGACGACGCGCTGGCTCACGGTGAAGTGGGCAAGGTAGGCGTTCCGGTTGCACATCTCGGGCACATGCGGACGCTGCTCGACGGCGTCCCGCCGGCCGAGATGAACACGTCGATGACGATCAACGCAACCGCGGCATGGATGCTGGCTTTGTACGTCGTCAATGCCGAGACGCAGGGTGTGGCGCCCGAAGCGTTGCGCGGCACCACCCAGAACGACATCGTCAAGGAGTACCTGTCGCGAGGTACGTACATCTTTCCGCCGGATGCATCCCGGCGGTTGATCGTCGACATGGTCGCCTGGTGCGCGCAGCATGCGCCGAAGTGGAATCCGATCAACGTCTGCAGCTATCACCTCCAAGAGGCCGGAGCGACGCCGGTACAGGAGATCGCCTATGCGTTGGCCACAGCGATCGGCGTGCTCGACGCGGTTCGCGAGTCAGGCCAGGTGCACCCGGCGCAGTTCGAGCAGGTCTACTCGTCGATCTCGTTCTTCGTGAACGCCGGTATCCGCTTCATCGAAGAGGTCTGCAAGCTGCGTGCGCTCACCGAGCTGTGGGACCGAATCGGCCTCGAGCGCTACGGCGTGGCAGACGAGCGGGCCCGCAGGTTCCGCTACGGCGTGCAGGTCAATTCGCTCGGTCTCACAGAGGCGCAACCGGAGAACAACGTGCAGCGCATCGTGCTCGAGATGCTCGCCGTCACGTTGTCGAAGCGGGCCAGGGCACGCTCTATCCAACTGCCGGCGTGGAACGAGGCGCTCGGTCTGCCGCGCCCGTGGGATCAGCAATGGTCGTTGCGGATGCAACAGGTGCTCGCGTTCGAGAGCGACCTTCTGGAATACGACGACATCTTCGATGGCTCCGTCGTCATCGAGCGACGGACGTCAGAGTTGCGCGACGCCGCATGGGCCGAGTTGGAGGAAGTGCTCGCGCTCGGAGGCGCCTTCGAGGCAATCGACGAGCTGAAGTCCAGGTTGGTCTCGTCGATGGTCGAGCGAACACGCCGGATCGAATCCGGGCAGCAACAAGTCGTAGGCGTCAACATCTACACCGAAACTGCGGCGTCGCCCCTTTCGGCTGCCGGCAACATCTTGACCGTCGATCCGGCGTTGGAGGCCGAGACGATCGCCGACGTGAGGGCCTGGCGCGAGCGCCGCGACGCTACGGCGGTCGCGGCAGCACTTGCTGCGCTGTCTGCAGCTGCGGCGGATGGCTCCAACATCATGGACCCGTCGATCGCGCTGGCCCGGGCCGGCGGCACTACAGGCGAGTGGGCCACAGCCTTGCGCTCCGTGTTCGGCGAATACCGAGCCCCCACGGGCGTCGCTGCGGCGATCGGACGACCCGGCGGGGATCTCAGCGCCGTCGCCGAGCGGGTGAAGTCGATGCCCGGCGGGCCGCCACGACTGCTCGTCGCCAAACCTGGCCTCGATGGCCATTCGAACGGCGCCGAGCAGATTGCGATGGCCGCCCGCGATGCCGGGATGGAAGTGGTGTATTCGGGGATTCGCCTGACACCAGCGCAGATCGTTGCCTCGGCACGGGACGAGGATCCCGATGTGATCGGGCTGTCGATCCTCAGTGGCTCACATCTCGAGCTGGTGCCGACGATCGTTCGGATGCTGCGTGAGGAAGGTGTCGATTCACCCGTGATCGTCGGTGGGATCATTCCCGAGCAGGACCGGGCAGCGTTGGAAGCCGCCGGCGTCGCGGCGATCTACACCCCGAAGAACTTCCAACTGGCCAAGATCATGGCCGACATCGCCGACCTTGCCGCCACCCACCGCGCGGATTGACCGGCGTGCGTGGTCAGACGCGGGCGGGGAGGTTGGAGTCGACCCAGCGCTCCAGGGTCGGGCTGGTCTCGAAGCTGGTGATCAGGGCGTAGCGCGGGCCGTCGCCCGGGTGCACGACCACGTGCCAGAGGCGTTGGGTGTCGACCAGGAAACGTGACCCTCGGTGTAGGGGTACCCGCATCTCGGTTGCAGGGTCAGGCAACCCGTCGGGCCCGTTGTCCATCAGCAGCATGTAGCTGTCGGGATAGTCGGTGAGCTCCAGCCAGGAGCGAACGACCCATCCCTCGTCCTCGGGATTGAACCGGTTGTTGTCATCACGGTGGAGCGAGGGAATTGCCTGCTCACGGGACTGCGGCTCGAGCTTGATGACCCTGACCCTGCCGAAGTTGGCGCCGACGTCGTCGACGTACTTGCGCAATGTCGGCGAGAGGCTGGCATTCGATGTCCACAGGGCGCCCTTGTCGGTCTTGCCCTTGTCCCAGAAGCCTCGACAGTCGAGTTGGCCGTCGGCCGAGGCCAACGGGGCGAAGTTGGTGTCGCCGCCGCTCTTCCAGTCCATGTACTCCAAGCCCAACCATTCCTGCGACGGAACGCCGAAGTCGGCATCGGCGAGCACGACGACGCCGGTCTCAGCGAGTGCCTGCAAACGCTGATGCTTCGTGTGCAGGGGGATCTGCACGCTCCAGTGTTCCTGTGTGGGCCAGAAGCTCATGGCCCAAATCCTACGTGGTCGCCAAATCCTACGTGGTCGATGGCGTCGTAACGGGGGTAGGGAGCGTGCTGTACACCACAGCGCCTGTGGGGATCTGCAACTCCTGGCCGGCTTGGATGTCGTCGGCATTGGTGATTCCGTTGATCGCCATGATGTCGGCAAGGCGAACCTGGAAGGCCTTGGCGATCTTGCCCAACGTGTCGCCGCGCTTGACGACGTAGTACTTCTGCACGGTCGTCGTCGTGATGAGGATCGTCGTGGTCGTCGAGACCGTCACGATCGGTGGCAACGTCGAAACGGCCAGTCCGTCGTCGCCGCAGGACGCGGCACCGATCGGCAGAAGGGTCGCCACACCGACCAGCACCCGCAACCTCCCCCCGTTCACGGAGGGTGATGCTATGCCAGTTCGGTCCCGACTTCCACGGCCCCCTACGCTGACACGATGTCTGTCGGCGACTTCCCGGGTGCTTTTCCGCCAGAACGCCAGTACAAGATCGATGTCGGCGGCCTCGGTCTCGCTGTCCACGAATGGGGCGACGAGGCTGGTCAGCCACTGTTTCTCGTGCACGGAGGCTTCGATTTCAGCCGCACCTACGAGGTCTTCGCGCCCAGGATCGCCGCCGCCGGGTGGCGGGTGGTGGCCTGGGACCAACGTGGCCACGGAGACAGCGATCACGCCCCGTTGTATGGCTGGGACGCCGACATCCGCGACGCGATGGCGGTGATGGATGCGGTCACGCAACGGCCGGCGCCGGTCATCGGCCATTCAAAAGGTGGATCCCTGATGATCCAGCTGGCCGATGCCCAGCCCTACCGATTCAGCCATCTGGTCAACCTCGACGGGCTGGCGTCGAAGCGCCGCGTTCCCGACGTGGCCGAGCACGAGCGCACCAGGATGGCTGCCGGCGAGATCGCCGGCTGGTTGGATCACCGACGCCGCAGCGCCGAGCTGACCCGGTACCCGGGAACGATCGAGGAGCTCGCCCGGCGACGGGGTCGAATGAACCCACGGCTCTCCTTCGAGTGGCTCTGCCACCTGGTCACGGTCGGGGCCCGCCACGATGCCGACGGCTGGCGATGGAAGATCGATGCGTCGATGCGCTTCGGCGGGTTCGGTCCGTGGCGACCGGAGTGGAACGTGATGCGCCTCCCTGGGCTTGGTATGCCCTTTCTCGGAGTTCTCGCGTCGGAGTTGGAAGAGATGGGCTGGGGCGCGCAGCCGCAACACCTCCGCCGGTACCTTCCCGACGGTGGCCGGCTCGAACAGCTCGCCGGAGTCGGTCACTTCGTGCACATCGAGCAGCCCGACCTCGTCACCGGAATGGTCCTCGAGTTCCTGGGCGCGGCATGACCACGACGACTCTGCAGCACAACAAGATCCAGTTGGCGCTGCACCGTCTTCGCGACGGGCGGGGCACGCCCCTTCTGCTGTTGCACGGCCTCGGGGAGGCGTCCCCCACCGAACCACCGCCGTGGGCAGGCCAGTGGCCCGGCCCCGTGGTGGCGCTCGACTTCACCGGACATGGTCAGTCGACCGTTCCGACGGGTGGTGGCTATTCGGCCGAGATCATGCTCGCCGACGCCGATGTAGCCCTCGCCGAGCTCGGTACTGCGACCTTGGTGGGTCGAGGCCTCGGGGCCTATGTGGCACTGATGCTGGCAGGGGCACGCCCGCAGCAGGTTCGCGGCGCCATCTTGTGCGACGGGCCGGGCCTGGCCGGCGGTGCGATCGGGCCCACGTCGCAGAGCTTCGTGACGCTGACGCCGAGCACGCATCCGCCCGACCCCTACGCGCTGTTCGAGCTCTCGCGCGATCTGCGCCCACCCGATTACGCAGCGCTGTTCGTTCGGATGGCTGTCGAATCCTCCGGCCTGGAGGATCCGATTGCCGTGGCTGCGGTGGTGCGACCACCTTGGCTGGCTGGTGTGGTCGAAGAGGTCGGCGTGGTGACCTGCTCGATCGGCGACGCCTTGGCGATGTACGCCTCGCCCACCTTGTAGCACCCATCTGAAACAATCGGGTCAGAGGTGAACACGATGGAAGCCACTTGGGTACGGCCCGGCCGCGGCGTTGCCGTTGGTGTGGCCGCGGCAATCGCCGACTTGCAGGGCGAAGATCGGCTCACCGAGGTCATCGTCGTGGTCGCGCCCGGGGCCACGGCCGGCACCCTGCGTCGCCTGCTGCCGCGTGTCTCCGGCGGGGTGGCCGGTGTGCGCTTCCTCACTCCCATCGATCTCGCGGTCGAGTTGGTCGACTCGTCTGTCAGCACGATGCGCGCCGTCACCACGCAACTGCAACTGGCGGCCATCACGTCGGTGTTGAGCAGCGACGACTGCCCGGCAGCGTTGGCCGGCGTTCGCGACCACCCGGCGACCATCGAGGCCCTGGCCGACATGGCCGTCGCCCTTCGCGCCGCCCACGGTTCCTCTTCTGCCCTGCAATCGCTGGCCGGCGATCCCGCCTCGGTCCGGTCCGCGCTAGTCGACGTGGTGGCCCGGGCGCGGCAGCGTCTCGTCTCACTCGGTGTGCGCGACGAGAGCGCGACGTTGGCCGCGCTCGCCGACGTCGATGATCGCGTCCTCGCCGATCTGCGGCTCGTTCTGGCGGTCACCGACACCTTCCATCCGGCGCAGATGCCGTTCCTGCGACGCCTCACCCAACAGCCTGCGTGCCGGGTCGTGTCGGTCGTCCCGGCATCCAGCGATGGGATTCTTCGTGACCAACTCCATGGTTTCGGCTGCGGCGAGATCCCCCAGCCAGTCACGCCTTCGATCCCTCGCGTGATCTCGTGCCCCGACCCCGACGAGGAAGTGCGCCACACGATTCGTCAATGTGCTCGGCTGATCGACGATGGCGTTCCCGCCGACGACATCGCCATCGTGTGTGCCTCGCCGGCGTACCGCCGACCGGTTCGCGACGAGTTGCAACGTGCCGGCATCGCCTGGTCCGGCGGCGCAGTCGAGCGCCTTCGCGGATCCGTCGCCGGCCAGGTGTTGCGCCACGTCATCGACGGTGTGATCGATGGATGGGATCGTCC